>JAJRVM010000284.1 GCA_024277285.1 Planctomycetota bacterium | reverse complement strand
TGATTTCCTTTCCAAGGCCAGAAGCTCGAAAGATCTCGTGGCGCGTTGCCCCATTCCGAATTCCGCATTCCCTATTGCGCATTCCCTATTTCCGATCGTCATTGTCACTCGCTTCGACTTGGAAACTACCCCGGACTATTGCAATGTTTTCAGGAATTCTTGGGCCGCGAAACGCATCTAAGAAGTAGGCAGACAACCACTTCTTGCAACGCTTAGAGCCGTAGAGCCGTAGAGCCGTAGAGCCGTAGAGCCGTAGAACATACGTGTTGCCATCCGTAGCCGTTCAAGGTTGATTCAGGTTTGACAGCGGCTCATGGCACGAACAAGATCAACCGTGAGCGGTTGCTGCCACCTTTTCCGGGTGCCCGCGATTGAACGCGGTGTGGCGGCGCGAACGACGCGGAGCGTCGTCCCACACTGCGTCGTCCCACACTGCGTCACCAAATCCTACTCAAAGATCGTCCGCACCGGTAAAGTTGGTTATCAGAGCGCGCAGTTTACGTCGCAACACGGTGTAGCTGAAGAACGACTTGCCCAGTTCAAAGTTATGGTCGACCATTTCGTTACGATAGTCGGCATCTTCGACAACCCGTTTTACATGTTCGATCGTGTAGCGGGTGACGTATCCATTCATTGTAATTACCCGTGCACCGCGTGGTTCGATATCGGTGACGAAAATAGAATACCTATTCACCAAGACGGGTTTGCGAAAGTAAAAGGCCTCGAGCAACGCGTTGCCAAAACCTTCATAGAGGCTCGGATAAGTGATGAAGTCGGCTTGCGTATACGCGTCGGCCAGCGTATAGGTGCGTTGTCCTTCGGCGTTAAGCATACGTATCTCACCGACTCGCGTACTGACAAATCGCAGGTCAACATGCTCCTGCTCGGCCATGTCGCGCAGGGCCAGCATATAGTCGTGCCCTTCGTCGCCCGACTCGTGCGAAACAACTAGCTTGCATTTGGGGTTCTTCAGCCCGGCAACCAACGCGATGGAATGTTCGATTCCCTTGCGAGGCACAATTCGTGTTGGTTGCAGGAACATGATGTCATCCGGTTCGATACCGATGTCTTTGCGAAAATCGGACGCGTACTCGTCGGGATCATTCGGAGGCTGTTCGAAATTCAACACGTTGGGAACCAGAACCGACGAGACACCGCGTCGATGGCACAAATCTTGTTGCGCAAACGAATTGATCGTGACATGTTGAATTGACGGCAACGACGGAGGGAATGCCATGCTGAGCATATCGTGCACGGCACTGACCGAAAACCGATCTCGTTCCCAATAAAAATCGTGGTGATGAGAAATCGTGGCAAACCCGGTTTCGGCGATGAATTGAGTCAGTGCGATACCGAGTGGAATATTCATCGGGATGGTCAGACAGTTTTCGGCAATCAGCAGGTCGATGTCGAATTTGCGAGTGAATTCGTACAGCGTCCCTTTCAAGAAATCACTGATTGCGAAAATGCGTCGAGTCACCTCGGGAGACCGAGTGCTGACGCCAAAGACCCGATCGCTGATCCACTCGATGTCCGGATGACTGAAATGCGCATGGGGAACGTGCATACTGATGTCAGGGCTACGATCTAGTTTGCCACCAAACCAGTAGCTGACATGCTTATGATCCCAAAGCACCTCGGCCCACTTGGCACTCTCGAGCGAAACACCGTCGGTACCGGCGAAGCGCGTGCCGATGAAACCAATACGACTCCCCATGTGAACACGAACCCTCTAGCACAATCTTGGATAATGAAAAATAACAGTACAGGCGTCTGGGCCGCTGCATGATTCGACGGCATTGGTTCCACGTCGGAGGCACGACAATCGCCATCCGCAAAGCGAAACGACTCTGGGCGCCATCTTGCGCGACCGTCGCCAGCACCTCGCACCTCAGAGTACTTCATTCCGGCAAGCACTCGATACAGCCTGGTAGTTGCGTCAGGTCAGTTACGATCAAATCGGGCTCGATACCAACCACACGCAGGTCATCACGGCGCCAACGCAAGCTGCGTGCATCACCCGCGAAAAGCGCGGTCCGAAACCCCACGTGGTGCGCCGCGGCGACGTCGTTGAGCATATCGTTGCCTATGTATAATACGTTACGCGTGGGGACACCGACGGCAGATAGTGCCTCGGCCGCTCGCTGGTACAGGTATCGGCCCGGTTTCGCCTGGCCGAACTGGTACGAAAAAAACTGCAACTCGAGTGCAAAACCGAGCGATTCCAACGTCTGGTCCAACAGTGCCGGAAACAGCTCGGCTGTGAAAAACTGGGCATTGCTGACGATCCCCAGTCGCAGGCAACGGCGTTGCAGGTGCGTCAAGCAAGCGACGATTCCCGGCATCGGCCAGGTCGGATTGGTGCGTACTTCATACTGAACGGCCAGATCTGCCAGATCGACATTGGGTTCCCCGGCCGCCAACATGCCAGCCGCGCGCAGTCGGCGCAACGTCGCTTCCCAGATTCGAGTGATGTCGACTTCCGGATGCTCGATACCGGCCGCATGGGCGCGTTGGTGAGCAGCTTGAATGGATGCGATCAGATGATCGGCCAGCGCGGGACATTGCGCGGCGGATGTGGCTCCGGCAGGCATTCGCGATTGCAAACCGACGGCTTGCAGTGCCTCTTGAAACGCCTCGGCCCGGCGTTGCTCCATCGCCGTGCCGACGTCGCCACTGGCGCTGATCAGCAACGTCCCATACACGTCGAACAACACGGCCTGAATTCCGGGCAATGAGCGCAGCTGTGCGGCCGTGTCGGTCGGGACCGGTTGCAGTGGACGACAGTGACGGCGAATAGTGTCGAGATGCGACGGAGACATGAATCAAATAGATGCGTTCGTCAACAGGAGGAAATAACAGAAACGTCCGACCCACGGGTCGAACACGCCAATCAAAAAAGCAACAAAAACAGTCGCTAGTCAATCCGGATGGGGTTGAACCGCGGCAAGCTCAGAAAAGCATCTAGAATCGTCGCACCTTGGGGCAACATCCACTGTTCGCCACGGGGGCTCTCAAGCACCGTGTGGTACAGGTTTCGCAATCGCATACCGGATGATTCGAGTGAATAATGGTCGTGAACGGCCTGAGCATTCGCCGCGGTGCAACGACGGATCGCGTCCTGATCTGGCCCCATCGACGGAGCGAAACCTGAATTAAGTTGCCGTAGTTCGTCCTGCCGTCGCGGGTCCTTGGCGACCTGAGTGACGACCAGCGCCTGAAGTCTAGCGCTGCAGCGAGCGAAATCAAGTAGGCCATCGGCAAAGAGCGCCGCGACCTGCTGATGAAAAGATCCCGATTCGGGTTGCGGTCGCCCATACGACTCGACCACCGCCGCATAGCTCTGTCGCATTTCCTGCTCGAACCGGTCGGCTCCAATCCAATCGATCGGTACCTTAAGATGGGACCGCAGCTGCGGGAATTCAAGTCCAGCGGCGACAAAGTCGGCCGTGATCTCCGGCAGGTCGCGCCCCACCAGCGGGAGATTCGCCAACCAAGTCTCCAAGAAAACCATCCCAAACCCCTCGGCGACACTGGTGGTAATGATCTGGTCCGCCGCCGCCAGGTTCTCGCCAAACTCCAACCCCCCCTCCGCGCCGACCTCGAACAACACGGGCAGATCAAGCTCCTGAGCAAGCTGCTTCCAGGCCGCGTAGCGGGGCCGTTCGACCGGGTTCAACGGCGGCAGGGTCAGCCCGAACCGCGTCTCATCACCACATACCGCGCCCCAGAGCAACAACTCGCCGACGTTCTTGCGGCGGATGCCGCGTACGGGATAGAGTGCGTAGGGCTGGTCGGCACCAACGCCACATTTCCCGGCCAACTTGCGCCGTGCCTCCGCTCGATCGGGCAGCGCACCGATGCCGGACACGGGATTAGGCAGCTCGTGAAGCCGATGCGGGTCAATCCCCGCCCCTTTCAGGATCCCAAAATCACGACCGTTGAGCACCGCGTAATGGATTGCCGAACCCTGCGGATAGATTCGCTCAGCCAATTGTGCGGGATCATGACGTGCCAACGCGGTAACCAGGCCACCATAGTTCTCGGGCCGAAAGTCCTCCGCGAAATCGTGAATCTGCAGCAACAGGGCGAAACCGGCTTGGCTCAATCGACGCACCGCCCCCGGCAAGGACGTGTTTTTGCCTAGGGCGTGGTTGTGGATGTGCACCACGGTGTCGTCCGCGTGCAGACCCAAACGGTCCATCTCGGCCGTCAGGTTGTTGAACAGGCGTTCCGGATCAGCCCTGCTCGTGGTGTCGTATTCCAGTTCGGGGATGGCTGCCAGCGTCACATGGAGTCCCGCAAGGGCCGCGACCGTCTCGTCCTGCCAGGCCTCTTTGCGCCCGCCATGAAACACGACCACTCGAAACGGTTCCGCCCGAGAGGGGACCAGAGCGAGCGATTTCAAGTGATTCAGAATCACCTGCGTGACGCCACCCCGGTTCAGGTGATAGTGGACGATGGCCGCCTGCATGAAGGACTCTTCCTGACACGAATACCGAGTGGACAATCAGTTCGTCCAGCGTAACCGATTGGCACGGCCGTCGAGAAGTGGGGCAGACCGATCACTGATCCGCGTCACCATTTTCGCGGTGTGGGAAGCGACTTGGCGGTGCGTCTATTGGTTTGCACGCACGGTCTGCCCATGCTATGGTGGAAGCTGGCTCGCCGGGGGGGCTTGTGGCCTACAACCATGAGTGGAAAACGGATCATGAAGAGATATCTGGGGCTTATTGCCGCCGGCACGATTTATCTGTGCGCGATCGGAACTGCGGTGCGCGCTCAAATGTCGCCACCAGCGGCGGTGAGTGGCCAGCCGACTCAGGTCATCGAGGTCCAATCGAGCGACGGAAAAACGGTCACGCGTGTGGTGGGATCACCCGGTTCAAGTTCACCCGGCACCTACTCCGCCACGGCTAAGCCACCCGGCGCGACGTCGCCCGGCTCCAAACCACCTGGCACACCTGGCAAGGAGAGCAAGGGGAAGACGCCCGGCGCGAGCAGCTCGTCATCCGGCAAACCTGGTGATCCGGGGGCGAAAACAGGACCAGCAACGACGATCAAGCGAATCGAGAAATCGCCTGAGTCCGCCGACGCGAAAGAGTTCGACGTGCGGCCCGGTCCCGATGGAGTTGTCCATTTCCAATTCCGCGGCCAGAAATGGCCCGACGTACTGGATTGGTACGCGGAGATCGCCGGAGTCAGCATCGACTGGCAAGAATTGCCAGGCGACTATCTGAATATTTCCACGCAGCGCGGCTACACGGTCGCGGAATTGGGCGAGTTGCTCAATCGCCTGTTGCTGGCTCGTGGCTTCACGATGTTGCCTCAAGGCGAGTTTGTTAATATCGTCAAGTGTGAAGATTTGACCACGGCCATGGTGCCACGCGCACAACGCAAGGACCTGGACCGACTGAGTCAGTATGATTTCGTGCGTGTGCTGTTCGAGATGGACTGGATGCTTGCCAGCGAGGCAGTCACCGAACTGGAACCGTTACTGAGCAAGAATGGCAAGCTGTTGCCCTTGAAGGCCACCAACCGCATTGAAGCGATGGATGCGGTCGGTAATCTGCGCGAAATCGATCAGTTGTTGACCGAGGAACAGCGAAGTGAAGGGGGAACATCGCGACTTGTCCGTGAGTTTGTCTTGCAACACGTGCGCGCTGATGACGTGCGTGAGTCGCTGGCACAGTTCTTGGGCATCAGCACCAACACCATGCCGACTGCGAGGGGCATGTCTGCATCGCAACTGGCCAAACAGAAGCAGATGATGATGCAGATGCAGCAGCAGATGCAGCAGCGCATGGCAGCACAACAACGGTCTTCCTCCTCTTCGTCCCGCAAGAGCAGCAGCAAGGCGATGCTGCCGACGAAAGAGACGCCGGTCCGTTTGATGGTGAACCGGCGCCGCAACAGCTTGTTGGTCCAGGCAGCTCCGGACAAGATGGCGACGATTGCCGAAGCGATCAAATTGATGGACGTGCCGGAGCAAGGCGCCAGCTCGTTACAAGCTTACCTGGGACGCATGCAAGTTTATCGCATGACTCAGCTTGACCCGCAAAAGCTCGTGGCGTCGCTGCGCGAGCTGGGTGGACTCGACCCGCGCACGCGGCTGGAGGTGGACGAAACCAACCGCGCGATCATCGCCTACGCGACCATCGCCGACCACTTTACGATCCGCTCGACCATCGAAAAATTGGACGGATCGGCGCGGCGCGTGGAGGTGATACCGTTGCGGCACTTGGCAGCCGATGAAGTGGCCGGAACGATTCAGTATTTGATGCTGGGTTCAAATGAACAAAGCTCGTCGGGTCCCAGCTACATGGACTACAGGTACGGGTACGGGTACGGGTACAGCTCGCGACGAAGTCGCAGTGAACCGTCTGGGGACAAGTTCCGCGTTGACGCCGATATCGAGAACAATCGTCTGCTGGTGCGTGCCAACGATCTCGAACTCGAAGAAGTGGTCAGTATTCTGGTCAAGTTGGGCGAGGTACCTCTCGTTGGTCGCGACGGGGATAAGACGCGCGTCTTAGATATTGTTCCGGGCGCGGAGACCGAAGCATTCTTGAAGAAGTTGCAAGAAGATTTCAAGGCATTGGCCCCCAATCCACTCGTCTTGCCACCGGTGAATTCCACGAGCGATGCCAATAGCGATGCCAATAGCAATGCCAATAGCGATTCTCGCCCCAAGTCCGGCGACGATTCCAAGGATGCCGCGAGTCGCGACGCGAAGACGGAAGTAAAGTCAGACGGCGCACCGAACCGTCCGCCAGGCCATCCTCGAGTGGAAGGGGCCGACGCGCGGTCCAAGACCGCAGCTGCCGCATTGCCCCGCGGCCTGTTTCAAACCGCTTTGTTTCAACATGCAGCCACGCCACAAACGGCCGAGCCCAATTCCCCGAAAACCAGTTCCGAATCGGTCGAGCCAATCACGCAACAACCCGCCGCGTCTGTGGCACCGCCAATCGTCGTGTCGATCGGTCCCGATGGTCGCCTGACGCTGGCATCGCGTGACGCGCGGGCACTCGAATTGCTTGAAGAACTGGCGCTGCGCAATGCGCCGCCACGCAAGGACTATCAGATCTTTCATCTCAAATACGCTCTCGCCACTTGGATCGTGATGAACTTGGAAGAGTTTTTTGAGGACAAGGACAAGACGGAAGATCGCCGCCGGAATCGCATGTCCTGGATGTTCGGTATGTCCCCAAGATCGTCAGGGAGCGACCAACGGCGACTCTCCAAGCGACGTCCCTTGAGGTTCATCACCGATTTGGACACGAACACGATTCTGGTGCAAGGAGCAGATGCCGCACAGCTGAAGACGATCGCAGAATTGATCGAGTTGTACGATGTTCCGGAGCCGGTCAGTTCACAGAACGCGCGCGTCACCAAGCTGTTTACGATCAAGTATTCGCGTGCCACGATCGTGGCCGACACGATCAAGGACGCATATCGCGACCTGCTCAGCTCGAATGATCGTGCCCTGCAGAACAGCAAGAATGATAAGGCCAAGCAATCGCGTGGCGGTGGCATGACCGTGATTTCGGCCTTCGGGCTTGGCGAGGACACCTCGCCACCCGATTCACGCTCGTCGGCACGTTTTGAAGGCAAACTGTCAATTGGTATCGACGATTTGTCCAATACGATGCTGGTCTCGACCGAAGGTGAAAGCCTGATGTCGGTCGTCGCGAGCATGATTGAGGCATTGGATGATGCGGCCAAGCCGGTCTCGGACGTGCAGGTGATCAAAGTGAGTACGCATGTCGATGGCTCCCGGCTGCAAAGCGTGCTGCAAAAGGTGCTCAAAGCCCAAGCGCAACCGGGGCTCAAGCCGCCGCCATCCAAAACGCAACCGGGCCAAACACCGCCAGGGCGTGGCCAACGTCCGAACCGAGGCCAGGCACAGCCCACAGCGCCACGCCGGTGACCGCAGCGAGTCAGCTTGATTCCGCTGCCGCCACGCAACGATTTGCGATTCGCGGAAACCTGCTATAATAAACCGCTGTATCCGTTTAACCGTATGGAATTGGGCGTGCGGCGCGATCTGGCATTGAGGTCAGGTTGCTTATTGCTGGTTGTTTTTGGGTCGCCCCCCACCGTCTTGTGTGCTGGGTGAAGAAGTTTGTTGGGCTGGAAACTGGCGCGTCTTGGCTGGCGAGACTCTTTCGCCTACTGGGCCGATCCGATCCCGTGCGGGTCCCTGTTGTTTGGGCCTTTGGATTTGCGGTCTTTGGGAATGCATTTGCGCCGCGAGCGCTATTCACTTATCAGGAGTAATCGAGCCATGTCAAAGGGATCGAATCGACGAAGTTTTCTGGGCAAGGCCCTGGCAGGAGCCGCTGGCGTAGGGGCCGCCGTTAGCCTGGAAGAGCGTATTCTTGTGGCGGCGCTCAATGAAGAAGACAAACGCGAGCAAGCGCCGGCCAATGCGGCAAGCGACTCGGTCGGGGATTTTCCCCACGGAAAAATCGGCGACCTGAAAATGAGCCGCATGCTGATGGGGGGGAACCTAATCGGCGGCTGGGCTCATGCGCGGGATTTGCTGTACGTTTCCAATCTATTCAAGGCCTATAACACGGAAGAGAAGGTCTTCGAGACGTTGGCACTGGGCGAACAGCAAGGGATCGACACAATTCAAATCGATCCATCGTGCCAGGATGTCATTGAAAAATACAAGAAGCAAACTAGCAGCAAAATGCAGACCATGATCTGCATGCGGCCCGACAAAGACGAAAAGAAGATGCGCGACCAGGTTCGCGATTTGGTGGACAAAGGTGCCACGACACTCTACACGCATGGTAATTTCACCGACAAGTGTGCGCGCGACGGCGATGCGGACACACTCGGCAAGGCGCTCGACTTGATCCACAAAGAAGGTCTCAAAGCCGGGATTGGTGGCCACTCCCTGAAGAACATTGTGCTGAGTGAAGAGCAGAAGCTGGACGCGGACTACTACGTCAAGACCCTGCACACAGACCGTTATTGGTCAGCGGTGCCCGAAGCAAGTCGTAAAGAATTTTGCTGGCAACAAGGCCCAAAGCCAAACCACGATGATTATCACGACAACATGTTCTGCTTGAATCCGAAAGAAACGATCGAGTACATGTCGACCGTAAAGAAGCCGTGGGTCGCGTTCAAAGTACTGGCGGCCGGTGCGATTCCGACCAAGTTCGGTTTTTCATATGCGTTTAGAAATGGCGCGGACTTCATCATTTGCGGCATGTTCGACTTCCAAGTCGCCAGCAACGCGGAATTGGCGATCAAGATCGTCACTCGCAACGAACGGCGCAAAGGGCGTGCGTGGATGGCCTAGGGGAGCGATGCCGCGAATACGAATCGAGTCGCCTCAAGACCCCCGAATTGCCCCTTATGCCAACTTGCGGGACCGCGAATTGCGCGCCCGTCGAGGTCGGTTTATTGCCGAAGGCGAGTTGGTTGTGAGGCGGCTGCTGGAGAGCCGTTACGCAGTCGAGTCGCTGTTGGTGGCCGAATCGCAGTTGGCCCGCATCGACGCTCCGACTTCGGTGCCGGTCTATTACGGGGCGTCAGAAACACTCGAGGCGATTGCCGGGTTTCCATTTCACCGAGGGATCCTCGGCTGCGGTATTCGCCCGGCAGCGAGCGATTGGTCTGCGCGGGTGCCGCCCCCTGCTAATGCGGCAGTCGCGGTCCTTTGTTCGGCCGTGCGGGATGCGGAAAACCTGGGGGTAATCCTGCGCAATTGTGCGGCGTTTGGTGTCGATTTCGTGTTGATCGGCGATCAATCGATCGACCCTTTCACGCGCCGCGTGCTACGCGTGTCGATGGCCACCGCCCTGAAGCTCAATATCTGCCTGTCCGCCGATCTCAATGTCGATCTGCGGCGACTGCGTCACGATTTCGGGTTCCATTGCGCCGCCACCGTGCTCGATCCGAATGCCACTCCACTGGCGGTGGCTCGACGCCCGCGGCGGCTGGCGCTCGTGTTCGGAAACGAGCTAACAGGGGTGGCAGCTGACACACGGCTGCAATGCGAGTCGCAGGTAACGATTCCGATGAGTTTGGAAACAGATTCGCTCAATGTGGCTGTTGCGTCCGGTATTTTCCTATATCATTTTAGAACGTGTCAGGAAACTACCGGCGAGCTACGCTAATACGAGAGCGTGTCGCGCGTCAAACCGGTCGTGTGACGGGTGCCTGATTAGCTGGCCCGAGTGACACCAAGGGGTATGACGGACGCACGCGATCACTCGCCTCTTTACAGGTGAGGAAGGAGTTCAAGATGGACAGCGCAGTGGATCGCCTTCTGACTTTGAAGGTCAAAGATGTCATGACGCGGCAGGTCGTGTGCGTGGCCAAAGACCAGACCCTCGCCGCCGCCGCTCAGCTGTTCGTCGACAAAGGAATCTCCGGTGCGCCGGTGGTGGACGGGGGTGGGTATTGCGTGGGTATCCTCAGCGCCATCGACTACGTTCGTCGTGAACACGTGCTCCAGGGAAAATGGGACGAAGGAGCGCATGGCGACCGCGTTCAAAATGAAATGTCGGCGGGGGTCCGCTCCGTCACTCCCGAGCAGACGCTGTTAACCGCCGCGCGCATGATGTGCGAAAAGCACGTGCATCGCCTCCCCGTACTCAATTTGGATGGAAAGCCGGTGGGCCTCATCACCTCGATGGACGTTGTCGCCGCACTGGTCAATGCAATTGACGAACGCGAAACCCAATCGCGGTAAGTGGGATATCTGCAACCAGTGGAGCGATGGAACGTCGGTGGATGAGTGAAGAACGGAAACCTCTCACTCAGCTTGAGCCGAAACGGACCAGTTACGGGGACATGGGAACTGATGCCCGGCTGCAAGGCACGTTCTTGGCGTAGACGGACGGTTCAGCCCCTGAATGGACGGATTCACGGCGACGCTGCGCACATCGGTTACGTAAAACCTTTGTAATCATTGCCGGTCACCTGGACGCCAACGGAACGAGGCGGAATCGCATTGTGCGATTTTTCACAATGCAGCCCACCGGACTTCGCTGCGGTTTTCTCCTGAGCGGCGCATTTTCGCTCGTCCCTTGACCCACTCGCCATGTGCGTCGCAACCTGTTTACTCCTGTGCAGTGGGTAACCTGTAGGGTTCAAAGCGACGGGGCCTACCTTGCATCTTGCTGGGAATCCCGTCATAGTGACCCGCGTCTTCGCCGTGGAGGCGGAACCTTGCGACCGTGCCGACTGAGTTGCTTTTGCGTCGATACGGACGCCGCTCTATTTGTTGCCCTTTTGTTCTATTGCGCCACGGGAGATGGGTACGTATGATCGCCCGCGACTATCGTAGGTTCATTAGCGAATTTGTTTCTCATCCGCGCGAGGTTGGAGCGATTTCACCGAGTTCCGCGAACCTTGCGCGGCATCTTGTATCGTCCGTTGACTGGGACAGCACCTCGACGGTGCTGGAATATGGACCGGGGACGGGTGCGATTACCAGCGAGATCGTGTCGCAGCTGCCGAATGAAACGGACTTCTATGCGATCGAGATCAGCGCGCGGTTTGCCAACGTACTGCGCGAACGATTTCCTGATGTTTGCGTGCTTGAAGGAAGTGTGGGCGAGGTGAAATCGCTTTGCGAAACGCAAGGAGTCCAGCAAGTCGACGCGATTGTCAGCGGGCTACCATGGGCGGTGTTTTCCGACAAGGACCAGACGGCCTATCTGGATGCAATGATGCAAGTACTCAGGCCGGGTGGGCAGTTCATCACATTTGGCTACATCCAAGGGCTGTTACTTCCTGCCGGCCGGCGATTCCGCAAGAAGCTTGCCAGCTATTTTTCGGACGTCCACGTCAGCAAACCGGTCTGGAACGTCCCGCCCGCGTTCTTCTACCGCTGCCGCCGTTAACGACTGCCGACTCCCCCCCTTTGGCTTGTCGAACCACGAAGTGCGGTTGCCGTCTTCATTTTGTTGACGATCGCGCTGCGCCGCTAGTAGAATGGAGTGGTGCGGGACAGCTGGGGCCTGCTGATTCTTTGCCCCAGTTCGTTTTCTCATCGTGCTCCCGCCCCTTGTAGAACGGTAGCCTTGTCTGCGGAGGCCGGAGGTGTGTCGTGAACGATCGAATCGGTTTGCTTACATTGGCGGCCTACATGACCGCGACCATGGTGGTGGTGGTAGCGGCCTTTTGGGGCATCATGCAGTACACCATCACCGCGCGCGTCCCCTCGCTCGATTCGCTACCGGCCGAGGCAACCCCGCACTTGGCGACCAGCGGTGTCCCACAATTGCCGGAAGATCGGCCGACGGCCGTTTCGGACGTGAGTGGACTGGACCGACAACGCGTACGATTCCTGGAATCGATGTTGGCAGACAAGAGCAAGCTGATTCGGCAGCAGGCGGCGGAGATTGCCCAACAGGCCGCCGATATCGAAGAGTTACGCCAACGCTATGACGAAACCATGCTCATGGCGCTCGAGTCATTGCAGGACGATGCGACGGACGATGCGCAGCGCAAAGTGCAGGACGGTGCTTCGAGTCCGGCAGAGAAAACGCTCGTGGCCGCTGGAAAAGCTGAAAAACGTGTCGACAAACGTGCTCGTAACGCAGACGTAGCGAGTTTGTCGCCCGAACAGGCCGAGGCCGAGCTGATGCTGGCCCGCGCAGTACACGACGCGTTGGTGAGTGACCTGGAATCACTGCAGAACGAACTCGACAAGGTGTACGAACAGCTGGAAAAAGCTCATGACGCCGCTTCCAACGCCTCGTCCGATCAACTGAAGGACACGTTGGTGCTGGAAGATATTACGGCCGGTGTGATTGCGCAAACGGGGCGGGATGCGGTCCCCGGACTGATTGCCGCGCTTGCTCATAGTAACCCGGTAGTCCGCCATTGGGCTGCGGTCGCGTTAACGGAATTGGGCCCGGACGGGGAAGACGCGACGCAAGCGTTGGCAGAAGCACTGACCGATTCCAACCCCGACGTTCGCCGTGCTGCGAAAGCGGCACTCGATGCCATTGAACGTTGAGCGCCATTGAACGTTGAGCGGAGCGCGCCGCTCAGGGCGCGTCTGGACTGACCGAAAGGCCGAATACGGGGCAGACTGGGGCCACCAGGTTTTCCGAGGCTGCCCCGCCGCGTCGTACACCCGGGCGTTGCAAGTTCGGATGGTACGACCCACTCTCCCACTCTCCCACTCTCCCACTCTCCCCCTCTCCCACTCTCCCACTCTCCCACTCTCCCCCTCTCCCACTCTCCCACTCTCCCCCTCTCCCACTCCCAGCAGGCTGGGCAACCCCTTGCTCGGTCGCCCTCCTGCGGCGCGAATTGGCGTGAGGGAAGGATCGGCCAATCTGTGTGGCTCAGGTAGTTTTTCCGGGGCGCCAGTTCGTTTTACCCAACTGTCCCGCATGCCCCACGTGCCACAAAAGTAGTGGTACTTGCCAAGTCGATGGTCTTTAGCACATACTATTGCTGGCCGCAAGCCCTTGTTGCGAGTATACTGTGATGTTCAAAGGCTGCGGCAAGAGCGAGACGAGCTTTTCGTGAAACAGATTTGTTGAGCGACGCCGCTGCTGACAACAAGGACGTTCAAGGAGGACGTTGCTCGAAGAAGTCGATCCAAGAAGTAATCCTAGGGCAACGTTGTTCCATGGCTACGCTGGAGGCCGCCACCCACCCGCCAAAGGGCGCTGGGCTGTGCCGAGTCACTCCGCGACAAACATTCATCTTTTTCTGGTGCCACTTGGTACAGGCAAGCGAAATTGGATCGCGACGCCATTCTACCAGGCTCCCCCAGGTGTCAAAATGTACGAGACTTTTGCGACAGAGGACGAACAATTCGAGGACCCAACGCCCTGCGCGGCAGGGCCGACGGCGATGGAAATCGAACCGGAGATGGCTCGCCGAGCATCGCCGGTGACGACGAAGTCGTCATCGGCCTGGGACGATGACCGGGCTCAAGTCGAAGCTGACAACATCACGTGGCCCGACGACCCGTTACGGCTTTATCTGAACCAGATCGGTAAGATCTCACTCCTTTCCCACAAGGAAGAGGTATCGCTGGCTCGGCAGGTCGAACTATCACGGCGACGGTTTCGCCGCGAGATGCTGCAGGTAGCTTTCGTGCTGCATTCGGCCGTCCGGACATTGGAACGAGTCCACGACAAGAAGCTCCCATTCGACCGCACGATCCAAGTGTCGGTGAGCGACCATCTCGAGAAGCATCAGATTACGGGCCGATTCCCGCACAATTTGAAGACGCTCGAAGTGCTAAAATTGCGGAACGGCGACGATTATCGCGCGGCACTGTCGCGCAATACAACCAAAACTCAGCGCCGCACGGAGTGGACCAATTTGATCCGACGGCGTTGCCGAGCGACGCGGTTGGTCGAATAACTTGGTCTGCGAATGGAGCATTTTGAAGGGATTTATCCGCGTTTTGAACGCGTCGCCAAACGGGTCGCCGAGCTATCGAAACTGCTCGACGAATCGACCGGTCAGGATGACGCTCAGCGCCAGAAAAATCGCCGTGAACTGCGCCGTTTGCTGCGCATGACTCAGCACACTACCGACGGACTGCAACGGCGCTGGGATAGTCTTCGAGAGGCGTTGGCAAGCTATCAAGAGGCCAAGAAGGGGCTGTCGCGCGGTAACCTGCGGCTGGTCGTTTCCATCGTCAAGAAATACCGCAATCGCGGAGTCAGCTTCCTGGACCTGATCCAGGAAGGGAATGCCGGGCTGATGCGTGCCGTCGAAAAGTTTGAATACCGGCGTGGTTTCAAGTTCAGCACTTATGCCACTTGGTGGATTCGTCAAGCGGTGACCCGCGCGGTGGCCGATCAGAGTCGTACGATTCGCGTGCCCGTGCACATGGCACCGGTGATTGCACGGGTCAAGCAGGTTTATGGCCGGTTGTACCATGACCTGGGGCGCGAGCCGACGGTTGAAGAGACGGCCGAAGCAACCGGTCTGTCGCTCGACGAAACTCGCCAAATCCTGCGCATCCGCCAAATGCCCGCCAGCTTGGATCAAGCCGTCGGACGTGGCGAAGACAGCAAGTTCGCCGATCTGTTGACCAAGGAAGATGCCGAAGAGCCAGCCGCCGGTGCAGGACACCAAATGCTGCAAGGTCGCATCAAGAACCTGTTGCAAACGCTCGGCTATCGTGAACGTGAGATCATCAACCTGCGTTATGGGCTCGGTGATGGCTATAACTATACGCTTGAAGAAGTCGCTTCGATCTTCAAAGTGACCCGTGAACGCATTCGCCAGATTGAAGACCGCGCACTACGCAAGCTGCAAGAACCCAGCCGCAGTGCCGAGTTGGTTGGATTTCTCGACTAACTCCGGCGTGCTACGGTTGTAGCATACCGACAGTATCCCCGCCCATCCAACGGACCAGCTATTCAGCTGGTCCGTTTTTTCGTTGCCCGGTCACCTCACGCCTTCGGCGTTTTTTTGGGGGGGCGAGGGGGAATGCAACACATCTAGCCAATTAGCTTCTTCACCAATCGCACAAGACGGTTGCATCAGGGTGGCACTGGCCGAGTGAGCGAGAATCACTAGTAAAGTCCACCAAGTGCGAGTAATTTTGAATTGCCTTGAACGACGCGAACGGAGCCAGTGTTTCCGCCATTTCCTGTAGCCGTGAACTCTTACCCAAAACCTAACAGGTTCGATTCGTGATATATTGCCTTCCGGAGCTAAAGAGTGAACCTCGTTGGCAGAGGCCGTAAACGTAACGGTATTTTCGCTTCCTCTCCTTTTTCTCACTGAGGCAACCGTCCATGCACCCCCTGTCGCCTGACCAGCAGGATCGGCTTGAGCAACTGTACCAACGCGTCAAACGCGAGTCGGAAACGTTTGTCGGTTACCCTTGCAACTGTATTTTCGACTATTCCGAGTTGTATCGTTTTCTGCAGTTCCCCATCAACAACGTGGGCGATCCGTACGCCCCAAGCACGTACCGCGTCAACACCAAGGAGATCGAACAGGAAGTACTTGCCTGGTTCGCCGATCTGACGCACGCTGATCCGGGATCTTTTTGGGGATATATCACCAATGGTGGCTCCGAAGGCAACTTATACGGTCTCTACCTCGCACGCGAGATGATGCCCGAGGGGATGGTCTATTACTCGGAAGACACGCACTACAGTGTCAGCAAAAACTTGCGTATGCTGAAAATGCCCAACATCATGATCCGGTCGTTGCCCAACGGCGAGATTGACTACGATGATCTGTGCGAGACCATTCGGATCCATCGTCAGATTCCGCCTATCATCATGGCCAACATCGGAACAACGATGAAAGAAGCGGTGGATGACGTCCCCCGTATTCACGCCATGTTGCGGGAATTGGCCATACCCGTTTCGTACATTCATTGCGACGCGGCGCTCGATGGCATGATTCTGCCCTTTGTCGACGACGCTCCGCAATGGGATTTCGCCACCGGCATCGACAGCCTGGCCATCAGTGGCCATAAGTTTATTGGCTCGCCCATTCCCTGTGGAATTGCGTTGGCCAAGAAAGCGAATGTTGATCGGATCGCTCGATCGATCGAATACGTTGGCACACTGGATACCACGGTTACGGGATCGCGCAACGGAATCACGCCGATTTTTTTGTGGTACGCGATTCAACGCTATGGCCGTGATGGCTTTGCCGCCAATGCCCGTCGCTGCCAACAACTCGCTCAACTCGCCGTCGATCACTTCCAGCAGCAAGGCGTCGACGCGTGGAAAAACGAACATGCCGTCACCGTCGTGTTTCCACGTCCCCCGGCGGCTGTCTTGCGCAAGTGGCAAATCGCCGTCAAGGACGATTATGCACACATCATTTGCATGCACCACTTCACGGAAGAACTGGTCATTGAACTGACGGATGACATCGCCACGGCCCTGAACCAGGAGGCTAACTCATGAAACAGATCACGATCGTTACTCCCGCTCGGGCCGGCCTCATGGCCGACATCGCCGATCACCTCGGTCATGCGGGAATCAATATCGAATCGCTTGAAGCTTCCGTGGTGCGAGATTGGGATATCGTTCAATTGACCGTCAGTGACTACGACCAGGCTCTGACGGTGTTGCGCGACGCCGGCTACGACGCCATTACCGAAGATGCCGTCGTGATCAATGTGAAGGATCAACCCGGCGCGCTCGCGCAAGTGACACGCCGCTTGCACGATGCCGGAGTCGGCATGCGCAGCATGCGGATTTTGCACCGCCAAGCGGGCGAAGCGATGGTGGCTATCTCGATGGATCGTAGTATCGAAGCGATGGAGTTGATTAACGATTTACTAGTCAATCGTGCGAGCGAATAAGAAGCACGTGACAAGACCAAACCGGTTGCCACACAACGCTTGAATGTGCCGGCACGAATCGTGCATCCGCCGAAGCCAGCCTGACAGAGAGCATTTTTCGACAATCAGCCAGTCGTGCGCCTGCCGCATCCGAGTTCGGACAACCAGCTTTCCGTTCATGCGGATGACGCCGCTCAATAACTGCTCTTGGAACGATAACTCGATGCCGATGGCCACATTGTCCGGACAAATTGTCACCCGTGGACTTTTCCACGTGACATGGAAGTGGCTCGCGCCCGATTCGCCTGCAGAGCCGCGAATGGGCACACCGTTTGCACTTAAAGGTGGAGCCTGCGGCCAACTTAACCATCGTTGTGCACAGTGCGGCATTATTACGGGGCCGGAACAACCGCGGCCAGATTAACCGCACAAGTTCATGGGGCTGTTGCGGAGCACCCTCATTCGGCTTGCCGGCTATTCGGGGAGACGCCGATTGCCGTCTGCTCCGAACGCGAACGTCCGTTACTACAAACCCGGCTACAAACCCGCCATATAACAAACCACAATCCGCCAACACCGGACTGGGAGTAACCAATATGAGTATTCGACTCGACAAAATGACGATCAAGGCGCAGGAGGCTGTCCAGCGTGCGCAAAGCCTTGCGCAGGATCGCGGCCACCCGGAGATCGACGCACTGCACTTGCTGTTTGCCATGCTGCAAGAGACGGACGGCATGGTCGTTCCGATCCTCAGGAAGATCGGGGTCAACGACAGCCAAATAGAGACGATGTTGGAGTCCGAACTCGATCGCTACCCGAACGTGAGTGGGGACACGGAGCCACGTGTGGGGAAGGAACTCGGCGCGGTGCTCCGAGCGGCGCAAAAGGAAGCGGAAACGATGACGGACGAATTCGTTTCGACCGAACATCTGTTGTTGGCGTTAGCGAAAGTCAGC
Source organism: Planctomycetota bacterium (assembly GCA_024277285.1). The sequence continues at coordinate 63,410 of JAJRVM010000284.1, read as the reverse complement.
TGTCGTGCACAGAACCTCCTACAGCTCAACGGCGTGCGCAGCGACGATGTGCTTGCCTCGCTCCAAGAGCTCCGTGGCACTTCGCGCGTCACCGACCAGAGTCCGGAAGACAAATTCCAGGCACTCGAACGGTATGGGATCGACCTGGTTGCCAAGGCCGAACAAGGTAAGCTGGACCCGGTGATCGGCCGAGACCAGGAGATTCGCCGAGTGATCCAAGTCCTCTCGCGACGCACCAAGAACAATCCCGTCTTAATTGGCGAGCCGGGGGTCGGCAAAACCGCCATCGTCGAAGGCCTTGCGGTGCGAATCATCCAGGGCGACGTCCCACAGAGTCTTAAGAACAAGCGGGTCGTGACATTAGACATGGGCGCGTTGATCGCCGGTGCCAAGTTCCGCGGCGAGTTTGAAGACCGCCTGAAGGCAGTACTGCGCGAAGTGACGGACGCCAATGGCAGCGTCATTCTGTTCATCGACGAACTGCATACGGTCGTCGGTGCCGGCGCCGCGGAAGGTGCCTCCGATGCCGCCAACCTGCTTAAACCGGCACTCGCGCGCGGTGAGCTACGTTGCATAGGCGCAACAACGCTCGATGAGTATCGCAAACATGTCGAGAAGGACAAGGCGCTGGAGCGTCGTTTTCAACCGGTGTTTGTAGGAGAACCGACACTCGACGATACGATCGCCATCTTACGTGGCCTCAAGCCTCGTTATGAAGCACATCACGGCGTGAAAATCAAAGACTCAGCGCTGATCGCGGCTGCACGGTTATCGATCCGCTATATCGCCGATCGCTTCCTCCCCGACAAAGCGATCGATCTGATGGACGAGGCAGCTAGTCGGTTGGCCATGGAGTTGGAAAGCGTTCCGACGGAAATTGACGAAGTGCAACGACGTATCCGTCAGCTCGAACTGGCACAGCGCCAGTTGCTTGACGAAACGGAGGATGCGGCGCAACAACAACTAACTGAAATCGAAGCGGAAATTGCCACGCAAAAACAGTTGGAAGCAAGCTTGCGCGAGCAATGGGAGGCAGAGAAGTTGGGCCTGGGCGACGTGCAACAATTGCGTCAGGAACATGAGCAGGCCGACTTGGAATTCAGTCGGCTGGACGCCGGCATCAAGGAACAACAGGCAAGTGGCCGACCAGTCCGCGAACAGGACTATCAGCGGCTATACGAGTTGGACAGCCGCCGGCGTCAATTGGCCGAACGTATTGAACGCGAGGAACAAGCGGACGAACAACCTGATACTCAACAACCCGAACGACGGCTGTTGCGGAAGGAAGTGACTGAGGAGGAGATCGCGGAAGTCGTCAGCGTCTGGACGGGAATTCCTGTAGCGCGGATGATGGAAACCGAGCGCGAGCGACTGCTGAAACTTGAAGACGGTTTGCACCAGCGCGTCGTCGGCCAGGACGAAGCGGTCACGGCCGTTGCCAACGCGGTACGCCGTAGTCGCAGCGGCTTGCATGACCCAGACCGCCCCATCGGTTCATTCATCTTCCTTGGCCCTACCGGCGTCGGCAAGACCGAACTCTGCAAGGCACTGGCCGTGGAGATGTTCGATGATGAGCATGCCATGGTGCGGATCGACATGAGCGAGTTCATGGAGCGTCATACCGTCAGCCGTTTGATCGGCGCCCCGCCCGGATACGTCGGCTATGAGGAAGGCGGAAAATTGACCGAAGCGGTACGTCGCCGTCCCTACAGCGTGATCCTGTTGGATGAGATCGAAAAAGCACATCAAGACGTTTTCAATGTTTTGTTGCAGGTTTTGGACGACGGACGCCTGACAGACAATCAGGGCCGCACGGTCGATTTCAAGAACACCATCATTGTCATGACCAGTAATATCGGTAGTCAAGCCATCCAGAAGATCACCGAAGAAGGTGGTGCTCAAGATGATATCGACTGCGCCGTGCTGGAAGTATTGCAGACGCGTCTACTGCCGGAGTTCTTGAACCGCATCGATGAAACTATTGTGTTTCATCCGCTGCGCCGAGACGAAATACGACAGATCGTCGACCTGCAGATCACACGCCTCGAGTCGCTTGTCGAGCAACAAGGATTATCACTTGACGTAACGATTGCCGCACGTGACGCAATCGCCGACCAAGGGTACGATCCAGTGTACGGCGCTCGGCCATTGAAGCGCGTGATTCAGCAGCAGATCCAGAATCCGTTAGCAGTTGAATTGCTGCGCCGCGATTTCCAGGAAGGAGACTGTGTGCGCGTCGATTTTGCGGGCGATACCTTTACGTTCTCCCGCGACGCGTGACGTGCAACGGTGAAAACGACGCCTGCCTCCGTTCCGCAAATCGATGTCACCGATGTGGCGGCGCACACGAGCGAGTGAGCCACGGCGGAAAGCGGGCTCGATACGTCGTCGGCTGCTATCTACTCGACATTCTGGAAAGCGGAAAACAACAATCGGGTAACCGCTCTGGCCCGGTTCGCCACCGAGATGGGCACCCCGGACGTCGTCCAACTCCAGACACGTTGGACCAGCCACAGTCACCGCACCGATACAAAGATCACGAACGCCGAACTGGGCCGTGTGATCTGACCGCCGCGTTTCCCGTTGGAAACCAAGTTGGCGGTTCGCACTGCGTGCCCCCCAGCGGCGGTGTGGTGGCTGGGCGCTCGGCGATGCCAGATCGATCGGGATCGCGAATTCGTTTGCGCATGCAGTGGCACACACGCGCACCGCACAGTATGACCTGAACGCTGGCGGCAGCGAGGGAGAAATAGGGGGCGATTACTGAACCTGGTTTCCCAGCAATGGCCATGGCGGTCCGTTTCCCCTTGCTTAGTCACACCCACACAGAAAGAAAAACGCCAACCGTCCGCCCCACGAGCGTCACGGCCGCGTAACGCGCGTCGGCAAAGGCTCCTCCCACTTGCATCACGTCTCGTCCGATCGGCGGCAATTGCCACCCGACAAGATGATCCCGACTCGCTTGCCTGCCAAGACAGTGCGTTGCTTGAGCATCGCCGCGAGTGGCACCGCGCCCGACGGCTCTACGACCAGATCCAATTCGTCGTATAGCATCTGCATGGCTGCACGAATCTGGTCATCGTCGACCAGCACGATATCGTCAACGAATCGCCGAATCACAGCGAAGTTTCTGGTCCCCAGACTGGTGAGCAATCCGTCGGCAATCGTGTCGGGATGGGTCGACGGAACGAGCTGTCCCGATTTCCAACTTCGGTAGGCATCGTCAGCTCCGGTCGGTTCACCCGCCCAGACCTGCATGCCAGGCCGAATGGCTTTGGCACATATCGCCGTGCCGCTGAGCAGTCCTCCTCCACCGACCGGCGCCACAATCACTTCCAAGCCTGGCCAGCGCGTAAGCATTTCCAAAGCTGCCGTCCCCTGCCCCGCGATGATGCGGTCGTCATCATACGGGTGAATCAGCGTCGCACCCGTTTCCGCCATGACCTGGCTGGCAGCCTCTTCACGAGCCGTCAGCGTCGGGGCGCAGAAGGTGATCTGGCCACCATACTGGCGCACGGCATCAACCTTGGGCGAAGGCGCCGTGTCGGGCATGACGATGTAGGCGGGAATACCGCGCCGCGCCGCGCCGCGCGACAATGCGGCACCATGGTTTCCCGACGAGTGCGTCACGACACCACGTTGTGCGATGTCGTCTGCCAGCGAAAAGACCGCGTTACAAGCCCCGCGTGTCTTGAACGCGCCGGCAGCCTGCAAGTTCTCGCATTTGAAGAACAGTCGAACACCCAGTGCCGCGTCCAGTTTTCCGCTGCGCACCACAGGCGTATGGCGTATGTGCGGTGCGATACGTCGCGCCGCTTCGCGTATCTGCTGTAACTCGATCATCTCACCCTGCTCTTGATCAGTAGCCGTTCACCATCCCTGCCCACGAGATCTGCTTTCAGAACGAACGCTTGCAAACGGTGACTACGGTTGGTCCGCACGTTCGGAGCGCAACTGGGCCAAGCGTTCCCGAACGGGCGCCAATGCTGGTGCAATCGAACGGTAAAAGACGGCCAGCTGTTCTGCTTGTTCCTTGCTGCGAAGTTCCTCTGCTACTTGCAATATCGTGGCGATCTCGGCCGGTATGTCGCACAGCGGCGACTTCATCGTCGTCGTCGCAATGCGGAACCGGTCCATGCTACCGTTTTGTTGCCCGGTACTGATCGTGTGCAGATCAAGCATTAATCGAGTTCCTTCGGGAAAACCGAATGGCGGTCGCGTTGCGAACAATGCGACACCGTGCCCGTTGCCATGCGCGCCGGGCGCCGACACCGCATCGGCCGGCAACCTCCCGTCGCTTGGAGTGACCGCGATCCAACGGTCGGCGCCGTGCGGTCCGACCAGTTCCAGTTGCACCGATATGGGCGACAAGTGGACCATTGCGACCGGGTCAGGCTTTTCGGTCACCAACTCTTGCCACACCACATTGCGTTGCGCATCCAACAGTGTCACTTGTAGGGGGACCAAACGATCTTCCAGCTCGCCATCCGTCCGATTCCAGACAACGATCTGGTTCACGTCACAGTTGTGGCCCAGATCCAGCTCCCACCAAGGCTCATGTTCGTTGTGGGTATGACACACCGAGTTGCCGCTCCACTGGCCATCCGTATTACCGTCGATGGCCCGATCAGCCGACGCGTCGCCAGTAACCGATGACTGACGCGCCTTGCCCAACGGCGCGACGTTCTTGCCATTGCTCATCACCTGGACTTCAGCCACGTGAAGATACGATGTCCGGCCCACGACCTGCAGCCGAACAAAACGGCCACGGAACGGTTTCGCATCGGACCGTTCGACAAGCAAGCTGACTCCATCAACGAATCGGTCACCAGACGGTTCACTATTTTTCGATGCAAGAGAATTTTCGGATGCAAGGAGGAATTGAGATTTCGATTCCAGCCGTATCCCGGTCACACCCATTCGATTTCCCGCCAACACGAACGCACATCGAATCGAGCCCGTGCCGTTGGCAGAACCGCGATCTTCGCTCGCGCAGACCCAGCCATCCGCAGCCTGCTGCAAACTGCGTCCGTCTGTGGACGTCCCTTCGAGCAACTTTGGCACGGTCCAGGACGCCGTTGATTCCCACGTTCGTTGAGCTGCCTTCAGCTGCGAGTTCGTGGTGGCCAATTGACGCAGCAAGCGTTGCTCTTCCGCTTCTGCCCAGGAGACCCATTCCCGGTCTTCCAACCTCTGGCGCAGCACCACGGGGCCAAGCAATCCGGACTCGGTGGGACCGAGGTTTTGCGAGTGGTTCGTTTCGGTATAGTGCGGTGCCAGCGTGTTGGCCACGCGTACTTCCAGCTTATTGGCCCCCGCATGCACGAGTTGGGTAATGTCGAAGGCAAACGGCCGCGCGAGCCGCACGCCGGCCGATTTCCCATTGACCAGCAGCTCCGCAGCCACCAATACATTGCCCAAGTCGAGTACGCTATGGCGCTGCGTTTCAGCCGCAGTGAGTGTCAGCGTCTGTTTGTAGACGCCAATACCCGAATACGTTGGCAACGCAAAGTCGGCCCACAGCCCGGGCTGGATGACACCGCCACTCAATTCCATGCCGATCGGTTTGGGCAGTGCCGCTCCCGCATGGGACCCCGCCGGTTCTTGAATGCGTATCGCAACCAGGGATACAGCGCGCGGCGGACGGGCGATCGTGGCTTCTCCGTTGTCGACTTCCGCCACTTGGCCGTCGACCCACACCTGTGCCGCAGCCGTAGTATGCAGCTGCAGTTTCTTGAGTCCCGGAGGCGCGTTGAAACGATACCAACCGGCGATCCGCTTACCGGTCGGGTGGACGTCATAAACAATATCGGCAACCTCATCAAAGCAAGTCAGGTAGGGTGCGGGCAGATCGATTGCCAGCTTGCGCCGCGGTTCCGTCACGGCGCCGACGTTCGCCAAAGGCTCGTTGCCATACGGCTTGGCTCCCATCGTTCCACGGACGGCCACGGCCGACCACGCGGTATCATCGAAAGCCACCGCTTGCCACCCATCGAACAGGCGTATTGCGCGCTTCCACGATGCATCGGAAACCAGCGAAAACGACTTCCCCGACGGCAGTTTGGCCTTGAGCGCAAATGCCAACGCCTGGTCCGCCGGCTTGCCGGCGACATGCTGTCCCGAGTGCACCTGTATCCACGCCGCCACGACATTCTTGCCCGCTTGCAGGTAGGACGTGATATCGAGCGATTCGGGGTGCGTCCACTTTGCCCAGGGCCCGATGTCTTCTTCCACTTGCTTGCCGTTTACGAACAACCGGTAGCCAGTATACCCGGTCACAACCACCTTAGCTTCCAAAGGTTCTTCGGGCAGCGTGAATACCTTGCGGACGTACCCTGCGCCCGAGTCGGAGGCCTGAATCCACATCGCCTTGTCGAACGGAGGAGCACCAGCGCCGCTGCCTGCCGCCGCCATGGAGTCGACCGACGGGGGCGTTGCCTGCACGAACAAACGTCCGTGCCCACCGTCAGGCAGATCAATCAGCACCTGGTTAGCACCCGCACGAAGTGGCAGGTTGGCAACCGCTCCTTCAACTGGCTGTTGCTGGCCGTTGACCCAAACTCGTACCGCACTGTTACGCAATTCGATTCGCAGCCCCAAACGTTGCTGGCGTGGCGAGCGGATGCGAGTGAAGAGCAGTTTGTGCCCGGGTGGCAGTTCGATAAAGTTCTGGTCGATCGCTCCATCGGGATACCCGCTGTGGCCGCCCCATGGTGCCGGCTTGGCCAAGCCGATGGTCTTCGAGAATTCAACGGTCTTCCAGGCATATGTCTTGTCTGCAATCGCCACTTTCGTGCCAGGCGCAAACCCCGACGCGTCGGCCTTTGCCACCGACGCGGCATCGACGTCGTTGCGGATTCCTGTCACGTACAGCCAATACGGACCGATGCTGTAACGCTCCTGCCGCCAGGTGCGATCATCAAAACCGGGTTGCTGCCACTCCGATTGAAGACCGGTGTGCGCAGTTTCCTCCGCATAGCGAAACGAGCGAATCTCTGGCCCGATCATCTCCTTCGACGGCGGCCATCGATACTCGCCCCGACGGTTGTCACGCGTTGGTATGACCGAAAACGCCCAATCTTTGGGCAGCGTTCGCTCCAAGTCACTCGGTTGCACATGTTTTGTTCCGGCCTTCGATTGCCGTTGCGAACCGGACCGAAACACCAGCAGCCGTGCCATATTGCCACTGAGCGACTGCCGAACTCGTGTGATCGAGTCGTTTCTTTGAAACCATTCGACGGGATGTACCTGGCCGGTAAACGCGTCCCATAGCTCCGGCACTCCATCAGCGCGGAATTCGGCATCTAATACCAACTTTTCGGCGGCCGGATTCTGCAACAGGTAGATGTCCGTCGACCCGATCCTGCGATGCGTCACAAACAACAACTCGTCCGTCCGTGGCGTCACGTCACGCTCGATCGATTTGGCCACCAACGGCGCTAACGCATCGATGTCGTCCGGCAAGAAGGCGGCACAACCCCGACTGCCTGGCCGTCGCGTAACCAACGGTCCACGTAGTTCGCTGGCCGGGACGCCAAACAACGTTTCCAGCATCGCTTGCAGTTCAGGGTCATCTCTTCCCGCATCCGTACTAGCCGTGGGCACCGCCCCGAAGAAGACGACACAGCCACCGCTGTCCACCAACTCGATCAATTTGCGCAGCACTGCACGGCGCATGGTTCGTTCACGATCGAACACCAGTGCTTGATAACCGTTCCCGGCAACGACCAATCGTCCATCGCGCACCGTGCCCGCCATGATGGAATCGTCATCAATGATATCGTTGTCGATCGCGGCATCGAACAGTGATCGGGACAACCGCATGTAGTGGTTGTAGTCTGGACTCTTCTGGCCCGGCGCATCTCCCGCCAAGAGACTGACGACCGGATAGTGCACGGCCGCATCAACAACATGACTCCCTTGGCTCATGATGTAACTGGTCCGTGCAACCCAATCGGAAAGGACGTGGTAGTAACGCCAATAGGGCTGACGCCAATGCGGGTCGGGTGCCGCATGCTCCCAGGTCGAGGCACGTGCCGAGTAATAAAGACCATGTTCGTCGTAAAGGTTAGCACCGAACACATAATTGGCCGACAACCAAGTCAAGGTCTGATCGGTGGTACGCCCCCAACCACTCGAATGAAATGCTTCGGACCAGACACGTGGCCGTTGATACAATCGTGCAATCGAGGACGCAATCTTGGTGTCGTAGTAGTTGCGATTCACGATCGGTGCCTGGCCGGCATCATCATAGCCGGGCGCGGAGAACCAACGCTGCGTGCGAAAATAGTCGATATACCCCTGGCTCTGCGCGACCACATTATTGCGTCCCCAGTTGTCGTGGCTGGTCAACAACCCGCGTTCCGCAGTCCAATCGTAGACGCGTTTCCAATAACAACGTTCATCTTCCGCCAGATAGGCATCGAAGAAATCACTACGGTATTTGGGAGTGCGTGGGCCGATATCGAAATGCAGTGCCGGTATGGCGCGATCGATCGGGTAACCGAACCGGTCACGAAACAACTTGGCCAGCGCCGGAGTCATCACGTCGCGGGGCGTCGGCGGATGCTCGTCCTGAAAAACGCCGGCGAAACTCGTGCCCATGGCCCGTCTGCCCAACCGCCGTTCCACTTCGCCGTACAACATGTCCAAGAATGTTTCGGCCGACGCGGCGCTCAGCTGGAACGTCGGCTCGGGGATCACAATCGAAACAGCAACTCGCCACGTGCCCGAGGCTGGCTTCCAAGTGAACACACGGTCTCGGATGTCCGGCGACACATCCTGACTACGCGCGTCTTCAGCCACGCCGTCGACGATGCGATACGCTCGCGCCCCCAACAGTTTCCCCTTCGGCAGTTCCAGCCGAGCGGGTTTGCTTGGCGTGGCGTCAGCCGTCAGAAACAGGACGCGCCCCGTCAGTGGATCCTCGGTCTTGGCCGCAGCTTTCTCCAGCCAACCATAGTGCCCGTAGCCGATCTGGTCGTAGGCCCAAAGGGACATCCCTAACCGCTGGCACTCTTGATGGACGAACGTGAACATTTCCCACCACGCCGGTGTGAACGACGCCGGGTCACAACGAGCCGGTGAACGTTGGATCGGACAGACCGATTTGACCCCTTGTGCGGCCAGCGTTTCAAGTTCCCACCGCACACGGTCGCGGTCCATCCGATCTCCTTCCCACCACCACAACGGCACTTCGCCCCAGCGTGCGTGGTCGGGATTCGTGAAAGCATCGCGCAGCTCGTCGTACGTCGTTGGAGATTCTGGAGGTTGCCGTTCTTGCTGCCCCCACGACAGCGCGGAACAAGAGACCATAAGGAGGACAAGCAAGGTTGAACGCAGCAGGGACATGGTGGTATGTTCCTATCGGGTCGTGAGCGATCGTTTGCAGGGAAGTGCCGGTGCGTTTGCACGACCGCTCAGTATCCCCGATCTCGCGCGCTAATACCAGTCGGGCCATGCGAGGCGTTTCGGCATTTCGGAGCGCAACCAGTCCGCCGTCCATGAACGCGACGGCAACAAAGGGCAAAGAAGTCGAGGGGCAAGGAATAGCGATTGGTCGATCACGCTACGGTCAGGCGTCCTAAAAACGGAACGGCTCACAAAGACGATGTGATAAACAGCACGTTCAGGTCAGGGAACGCGGATAAGCGCTGAATGTTGGTGCCACTGCATGCTCGAACGCGCTTTACGTCTCAATCGACTTATCACTACCAACCGCCCCACCAACACACCGCCGGTAACTGCACGCAGTGCGAACCGGCTAGCGACTCCCCAACTGGCAGCTCGAACGCCGCTTCACACTGCTCAACTTGGCGGTTGCGTGTTGGCATCGGTTTATCGCTTTGTTGGAGGGAATGATGTTAGAACACGTACGGAATGAGCAGTGGCACGCTACGCTCGAACGAGCCTTACACCTCAATCGACTTATCACTACCAACCGCCCCACCAACACACCGCCGGTAACTGCACGCAGTGCGAACCGTCTAGCGACTCCCCAACTGGCAGCTCGAACGCCGCTTCACACTGTGCGTCTGCGCTTCATGCTATTGTCGAACCAGATCGCGCGTGCTAGAACAGAACCACTTTCCTACCAGATAGGCACACTTTGTGGAGCACGACGGGCATGGACGATTCCGAGAATGCGGCCTCACCTGATCCGCTCTTCCTTACGGCGGAGGAGTCGGATCTGTTGCACCGCGTGGCATGTCAGTTGGTGGCCGCGGCCGCCAACAAGACGCCGCGTTCGATTAGCGATTTTCCGCTCGGTCGTCTGGTCGACTATCCGTTAGTCGGCACATTCGTGACGCTTCGCAAGAGAGGGGATCTGCGTGGGTGCATTGGCAACTTGGCAGCCGCAACGCCGTTGGGACAGTCGTTAGAACGAGCGGCCAATGGAGTCGCAAGCCACGATCCAAGATTCCCTCCCGTCACGCCAGCCGAACTCTCTGAATTGACGCTGTCGGTGTCGCTATTGCACACGCGTGAATTGCTCGACAGCACTCCTCAACAACGTGCCACCGCCGTAGCGATTGGCCAACACGGCTTGGATATTCAGCTGCAAGGGCGCAAGGGCCTGCTATTGCCGAGTGTCGCCACCGACTGTAACATGGATCCGCTCCAGTTCTTGCAAGCCGTCTGCCGCAAAGCTGGCCTGCACGAAGACGCGTGGTGCGACCCCGATGCCGTCCTCTACCGATTTTCGGCCGTCGTGGTGAGTGGTCCTTACGTGGCAACTGCGTGACGGTCAACGGTAACATGAGAAGCTCAGCGATCGGCAGCGGTTTCCGGTGCGTGGTCGGTCGACTCCACAGTTTGCAAGTACTGCCAAATAGCGCCGAATTGCTGTTCCGCATTGCCATCGAGAATCGTCTTGACGGGCGTCGTTTTACCATCAGGCGAAAAACGGGGCATCGGGACTGCCACATCGAACTGAATGGGGTTGCCGATCCATCGGCGGTAGAAATCATAGCGCAGCCGATCGCGCACGTGTTGAAAATCGATCCCTCGCGATTCAAATGGTGCTTCCGGCGGCGTGCCTGGCAGGCCATGGCATTGCAAGCAATGGAACCCCTGATCCTTTTCGGTCAATCGCTGACCGATCCGCGCAACCGCCTGTTCCGCCGCCCCGCTCGGTTGCGGATCGATCCCCACACCATGTTGTGCGGCCAGCCCATGGGCGATCGCGCGTGCGTAGGCAGGGAACGCTGCCATGCGTCCTCGTTTCCAAGGTCGTGCTCGATATTCGAGTTTGCCATTGAGCATCGTTCGCAACCACTTCATCTGGAGTTTTTCACCAGTCCAGGTCAGCGGTGGCAACGACTCCGCAGGGTGTCCTTGTTCACCTTCCTCCGCCAGAATTTCGGGAAACGCTGCCAGTTGCCTGTCACGACGATGGCAAGCGGTACACCGCAAGGACTGCAGCAACCGTTGCGCGGCTTCGGCCGGCACCTCGCGGGTCAGCGATTCGCCGCCCAGAGTCAGAAACGCGTTCAACGCGTCACGTTGTGCTTCATCCCAACCGAAGGTTGGTGCAGTACCGCGTTGCGAGTCGTCGCGCGCCAGGCACCCGCGTGATCGATCGGCCGATTCGAATAGAGGTCGCTGTGTCGGATCGGGCAGCGTGGCGGTACCAGCGACCACATGACATGCGACACAACCCCGGTCTTCGAAGGCCCGTTTGCCGCGCACCGCCTCGCCAGCGAGCGTCTGCTGCGATTCAAGTGGAGTGGACCGATCGCGTAGATAAGCGGCGAGCGCACGTGCTTCGTCCATCGACAACTGGAAATCAGGCATTCGCCGTGCGGCATAAAATTCGTGTGGCTTGCGCAAGAACGAAACCAGCTTGCCAGCACGAAACTTGGCACCAACGTAACGTAACGACACGCGTTGGTAAGGATCTTCTTCGTCAGGCATCTCGAAATGATGGCAGGCGATGCAACCCGTATCCTCGTACAAGTTCATCCCTCGTTCCACCAGCGTTTCGCTATCGTCCCCCTGCGTATCAATGGCTGTCGCTTGACCGACCGAGTGCAGCGATGCGAGATACGCTACAAGGTCGCCGACTTCCTGCCGGTTGCCGGTGCGCATGACGTGAGGCATGGTAATGTCATTACGGAGCGCCGTTGGATCGCTAATCCATTGCAGCAGCCAAGCGCTGGACAAGCGATCGGCTACGCCATTCAGGGAAGGCAGATCGAAGTCCATTTCCGGCATACCATCCACGGTATTGCTGGCTTCGTGACACCGAACACAACGATGCCGCGCGACCAATTCGCGGCCTAGTCGCAATTGTTGAAACGCCGGCAACTCGACTACCCTGCGCGGATCGTGTGACAGCACGGCTGGGTGCAATAGTTCCTGGACTAGATCGTCGCGTTTCCAAAGCAACCGCAGTGCGGCGGTGCCGTCTTCGAGCGACGTCAGGCGAATCCGCAAACTGTTATGCCCCGCCTGCAACGGCAACGAATCGCCGGAAATATCAAAGTTCCCCGGCCCGTCGGTATGGAACACGGCTCGCTCATTCACCCAAAGGGCAAGCGTTCCCGTCCCCTGCGCCTGAAACGTCGCCGTGGCCGGCAAGTCCGCATCAATCATGCCGTCCCACTGTGCAACAAACGGCCCCGATCGGGAGAAGAGCGTGGGCCGCGCGCCTGCCCGGCAATGCAACGCCGCCGTGCGCACGATGCGAACGTCGTCCACTGTGACGTCGTCTATCGTTGCGCCGTCCACCGTGACATCTTCTGCGGTGACTTCGTCCGTCGGCGCTCCATTTTCGCGCGAACGGATACGCAAGATCAAGCCAGGCCGCGTCTCGATCGCCTTTTTGCGCGACGCTCTTGCGATCGCCATAGCAGATTGCGTCAGCTGATCGTCAAACTCACGACGCAACGCGGCATCAACAGGATTCAGGAAGTGCACCGTATGGCTGACCACACTTGATACCAGCCCGCCGTTGACATCATGCAGCCGGTATTTGATACGCATTTGCATGCATGGCGTCATGTCGGCAATGTGCAGAAACAAACTCCTCTGGTCGCGCGACACTGACACACTCGACACTTTCACTCGGTCGTGCCCAGGTTTGCCATCGGACACGCGATAGTCATCCGAGCCATAATTGGCCGTCCGATGGTAATTCCAGCGTGTTACGACAAAATTGCTTGGCACAGACGCCGTCGCCGGTTCCAGGGGCACCGGGAACCGCAACAGAATTCCGGCTCGTCGAGCGGAGAGATGGTCAGGTACCGTGATCTGCTTGCCTTTGTAGCGAATGCGATAGAACCCACCTGCCAGTGTCTTGTCGCTAGACCAACCGAACAGGCCGCATACATACAGGTTGCCGTCGCCTGGATGAAACCGTCCACGTTGGATTCCCGTGGGAAACTCGGGGATGGGCAACTGCACGATTCCACCCTGCCGACGATCGCCAACCTGTTCGACGAACACCCGGAACGTCTTTCCCGTGCCGTACGAGAGCGACAGCAAAGCGCCTCCGAGTGGTCCCCATTGATCACTTGGTACGCGGACCAGTGAGGAGGGCGAGCGATCGGTGTCTCGATGGATCCAGCAGACCGGCGGATCCGTTTCATCCACACCGACGTCATCCGGATTGGCCGCCATCATATTGCCGTAGAAACCGCCCGGCTTGATCCAGTTGATGCGGTTCATCGGCGTCCAGTGTCCCTCCTGGTCGGTGGTCAGAAAGGTGCCGTCATTGTTGACCAGCAGCCCATCGGGGGCTCGAAACCCACGTGCCAGCACGCGCGTTCGCTGGCCATCCGCACTGACCTGCAGCAACGTGCCATGCTGCGGCACCAAGGGTGGCAAGGCATGACGCGCTGCCTTCATATAGTAGAAATCGCCCTGTTGATCCGTTTGCAGGTCCATCGCGAACTCGTGAAAATGATCCGTCACCTGCGCGTCGTTATTGAAGTTCTCGTAGAAATCCGCCTCACCATCGCCGTTCAGGTCGTGTAACCGCGTAATCTGGTCGCGGCCCAACACGTAAATCTTGTCGTCGACAATCTTCAAGCCCAGCGGCTGGAATAACCCACTGGCAATCCGTTGCCAGCGCAGCGTACCCGACTTGGCGGCAAGTCCTCGGACCGTCCAGACATCACCCTGCCAGGAACAAAGTGCGGCCCGATCGCCATCGGCAAAAAAGTCGAACCCACCCAAACGCATCCAACTGCGCCAGGGATTCTGCTGGGGAATCGCGAGTGTTTCCACCACGAAAGGTCCGTCAGGATCGCCCAACGGAGTCGTTTTTGTTTCCAGCAGCTCACTTCCTTGCGGACCGTTCCACAATGCTGGCCCGCCGTCGGTCAATGGCGTCAGGTCGACGGGATCCGCAGAATGTGCAACGGCATTGGCAAGGGGCGTCAAGTTGTGCTGACGATCGAGTGCGGCGAAAAGCAATTTGAGACGACACGTCTCGTCGCCGCGTGGGATCCGCAGTTGCAACGAACCATCTGCGGCAATCAGCCAATCGGGTTCGGTAAGACCGATACAGGCAACTGCCACCGCGCCGCTACCACCGGTCGTACCCGCGCGCGACAAGTGAGCATCATGGCGATGCTCACTCTTGTCGAGCACCACGCCATCGTGCACGCGATCAAATTGCCAATGGGCAACAAGCTGGTCCGACTCGACACTGCCAGGGGCGCGCAATTCGGCATCTGTCAGCCGCCGTTGATAAAACTGGACAGCGCGGATGTCGCCAATGAAACCGCTCTGTGGCTCCGGAAAGTTAGCTGCGGTATAACCGATGCGGACGACCTGCCCGCGCACAAGCGTCTTTGGACGGAGCGATCGCTGGGCTTCGAGAGTTCCGTCGATGTGCAGGCGAATCATTCCCTTCGAAGCCTGGAACGTCGCGGCAACTCGATGCCATTGGCCGTCGTTGATGCGCCGACGCGATTGGACGGTTCCCACCCAGCCGATATCATAGACCAGGTGTCCATTGCGTACGAAGAGTGTCTTGCCGTTGCGGACCCAAGGACCGGTGGGGGCGGTCTTCGAGAAGATCGTGCCGTTCTTCGTCGTACGTATCGTCGCGGTGATTGTAAAATCGGCGTCAGTCAGGTTCAGATTGTCGGCATTGGTAACGGCGAATTGTTGATTGCCCTGGAACGAGAACAACGGCGGTTGTTCTCCTGTCGTTGTATTTGGCGCCGGTTCACGTTGCGCTAAGACACCTACTTTCAGAGCACCACTCGATGTCGTGTTACCTGCCGTCGGAGCAAGTGAACGCAATTGCGGCTGACAACCGGGGAGTTGCGTCACTTGCAGAATCAAGTCGTGGTCGCGTGGCCCAAGTTGGATCGTGCGGGTAATAAAGCGATCGTTGCCCACCGGTTCAAGCTCGGGCATGTCGAGCACATCGGTGCTGCCGATGCGATAGGAAAGGACCACTCGGTTGCCATATCGATAAAGTCCTTTCCAATGGCCCCACTGGCGGTCAATGGGCCCGTAGGCAAGCCCATCGAGCCCCTGCAATCGCGTGTCGACAAAAGAACCATCGCGTGGGCGACCCCACCCGGGCCGACGAGGATTCACAAATATGCGGTCCCCGACCAAGGATGGATGCGAATTATGCGATCCATCGAAGACGACGTTACGCCAGTCGATGAAACCGCGGCCGCTCCAGCCGGCGGCGTAGCGTAACGTGTCGGTATCGAACGATACGAAGAGACTGCCCTGCGAAACGCCGCCGTTACCGTCATCCAAGCGAATGGCAATTGACTTGTTAGCGATATTGTCGCGATCCACTTCCAGAGTGGTCGTGAGAAATGGCCCGTAGTCCATTTCACTCCAGCGCTGAGCGGCCGCCGAACTTGTCACGCTCGTCACAATCGCGATTGCAATGCCGGTCAGGATCGATCGATGCTGGCTCATGAAGCTCTTTCCTGCTTTCAAGCAACGCGGCCCTTTGGTTATGATCCAAGGGAGAAGTGTTCGTTTGCTCGAAAACGTGTTTGGTCGGGGAGTGAATTTGCAGGTAGCTGTTGCCACCTGGGCGTGATTGCCGTGGGGCGGCGCCACGGCAGCGCGTGAATCCTGACGAACTCCGCCGCCGGTGACCCAAGAGCGTCTAGCGCAAGAGGCGGTATCCAGCCAGATCCACCTCCCGTTGCGCCCAATCATTCCCCGTAGGACTACCAACAAGCATAGACTTCTGACACGTGACTCTCAACACTTATCACTTCACGGGCAGCGGAATTCTGGCCAGAATCGGGGCGTTGTGGCGTGCTGTTGAGGCGGCGTGGACCGCAGGTTCTCCAGTCGGTGGCGTGGCGATCCCACGAAGAGAGGCTGGCACCACGTCCGTTTGCCATACCTCACGCGACGCGGGGCGGTCGTTCTTCAAGGGGCGGTTGTTGAAAAATGCCCGTGCTCAGGTAGCGGTCACCGCGATCAAAGTCGGAATGTTCATCGTGGACGCACAACAGCAGATCCATTGCAAGATTGGGATCCCTAGGCTTTGTCTCAAAACGTCCTTTCACGCAGCCAAGTGACACGTTTTCCGGGCGGTTACGCGGAGTAGCCGCCGGCAATTCCGAGTTTTGAGACGAAGCCAGTCTCGATTGAAGACCGTTTATCGTTTTCGTGGACAGATGTTTTTGCCTACGTATTCGTTTGCCTGCCTCGGACTGCTTGTATAGACTTGGGGCGGATGCGGAACACGGTGGATCAGACTGCCGGCAGTCCGCGGGAACCGATATCCGTTGCGAGCGAAACCATGGAAAAAGTGCTGACAGAAGTCGCAAAATTCAAATCGTCCTTCGAGGCGTCGTTGGCGCATAATCGGCTGGAAGAAGCGGGGATCGAAGCAAGCCTGACGGGACAGGCGACATCCCACGCTCTCTCGTACCTAGCCAACGTTGGCATCGGGCTCCTCGTTGCCCGAACCGACGTACCGCGTGCCAAGAAACTCCTTGCCGATGTCCGTTCCGACTCACAGGACGATCGGACACTGCAAGACAATGACGACGATGAATTCGACGAAGACGCGTTGGCGGCGGCGGACGCGCTGCGCCGTGCCGGACTGAGTGCGGTCATCGGTGTCGTTGTGGGCATCCCGTTCAGCATCTATGCCGTTTGGTTGTTGGTGCGCTATCGACTGTTGTCCAACGACGCGCCGGGAGGCAATCGTAAGGCCGTTTGGATTCTGGTGCTCGCCATGATCGGCCTGGCGATTGGTGCCTTTACCATCGCCGCCGTGTTCTTCGACACGACCGTGTGGTAGGCGCCAGCGTTGTTCCTTTCGCCAGAATCACTGGCCCAGGAGCTTCCATGGCACCAGCCCGTGGGTCCAAGCTCCAATGATGCGCAGCCCCAATGATGCAGCAACGTGGCAAGCGCAACCAAGGCGGGGAATCCCGGCTGGCTCCGGCGACTTAGGAACCGCCCGTTGTTTCCGGGGTTGGGAGTGTGCTATAATTGGGAGCACCGTGCTACTGACGGCAAAAAACTTATTCTCTTGGGCAAGATTCACCGGCAAGTTTCAGCAACCAACGGGAGTGAAAGAGCACTATCCGAGCGGTTTTCGCGGGTGTCGTACAATGGTAGTACACAAGCTTCCCAAGCTTGACACGGGGGTTCGATTCCCCTCACCCGCTCTCCAAATCTGTTTCAGCCAATTCTATTCCATCCAACGGCTGCTCGTTTCGAGCGGCCGTTTTGGTTGCTAGCTTTCGTGCGTGTGCGCAAATGGAGCGAGGCCGAGGGGTCAATATCTCGCATTCACCATTCGCCTCAACTTACCCAGACACACGCTGGCGGCAAATTCATCTTGCCGTGCACTGGGCAATGCGATTAGACTTCGCCACCTTTTTCCGCCATAGCGCGGCAACCTCCTCTATCTCATCGAGCCATGCAGGGGCAATACCGATCCGCCAGGTGCGTGCGGAGCATGGGCTGAAACTGAATTGGATTGCGTGCTTATGTTTGCAACTTCCCTGCTTCTTGCGCTCAGCACTATCGCGGCTGCGGGCCCCGCCGACACGGTGGTGGTCAGCCCGCCGGCGTATCTCGACGCGCTGCGTCCCTGGGTAGCTCATCGTGCAGCGCAAGGCCATACGTTTGCATTTGTGTCGAACGCGGGCAGTGCGGTGCAGATTCGTGAGGCAATTCGTCAACAAGCCACACAGGGTGGGCTACGGTTCATCCTATTGGTGGGCGATGCAGAACCCCTTGCGGTGGTCGATCCGATGATACGAGCGCGTTCGATCCCTGCTTTCATGGCCAAAGCTAAGGTCAATATACGCTGGCACTCGACCCCCGAGCTGCCGACCGACAATTGGTACGCCGATTTAGATGACGATGGCGTGCCCGACGTGGCGATCGGTCGTTTGCCAGCCGATAGTCCGGCAGAACTGTCGTTGATGGTCGACAAGATTATCCGGTACGAAATGCAAGGGCACCAAGGCGCCTGGCAGCAACGGGTGAATTTCGTCGCCGGCATTGGCGGGTTCGGTCCACTGCTGGACCCCATCGTGGAACTGGCCACCAAGAAGTTCCTGACCGACGGGATACCCGCTTCATACCGCACCTCGATGACCTATGGCAGTTGGCGCAGTCCGTTTTGCCCGAACCCGTACCAGTTTCACACCGAGACGGTCAACCGATTTAACGAAGGCTGTCTGTTTTGGGTCTATATTGGCCACGGGTATCCATACCAACTTGACCGAGTGCGTGTGCCGAGCCGGTCCCATCACATCTTGAACATCACGGACATACCGGAACTTGAGAATCAAAACGGTATCCCCATCGCTATTTTCCTGGCGTGTTACACGGGCGCTTATGACCAACCTTACGATTGCCTGGCCGAGGAAATGCTGCGAGCGCCGGGCGGCCCAGCTGCCGTATTGGCGGGTTCGCGCGTGACGATGCCCTACGCCATGGCGGTATTGGGAAGTGGGCTGATGGACGAGTATTTTCGCAAGCGGACGCCAACCCTTGGTGAGCTGGTGATGAACGCAAAACGGCAATTGGCCGACGACTCGCCCGACCGAACATCGCGCAAGTTGCTCGACCTATTGGGCAGGGCGGTCAGCCCGAATCCGGGCCTGCTGCACGAGGAACGTCGCGAGCACATCTTGCTGTTCAACCTGTTCGGCGACCCGCTGATGCGTATGCCTTACCCGCAACCTGTTACATTGAAGGTCGCGGACAAAGCAATGGCCGGGACCATCCTCGAAGTGCGCGGCACCAGCAAGTTCTCGGGAACCGGAACGGTCGAACTGGTCTGCCGACGCGACCACTTGCGGATCGATCCGCCAACACGTTATCGGTACGACGACTCGTTCAAGGCCCTGAGTCAATTCAACGCCACCTACCAGCAGGCGAATGATCAGCGTTGGGCGCAGCGACGCGTGGCGGTAACGAACGGCGATTTTCTGACCGCCATAAAAATCCCACTCGAAGCACGAGGGCAATGCCATATCCGTGTATTCGTCGAGGACGAGACCGGCCGGCGTTACGCACTGGCCGCACACGATATCCAAATCACCGCCCCACGCACCGCCGCGCTCCCGGTCCATGCCACTCTAGAAGATGATGGAGAAGCGGTAATCACCGAACCAAGACACGGCATGCGACGCTGACCGATCGAGAGATCGCAGCTGAGAATCACTCTCTCACGTTGATTACCAACAGAGCAACTCGAGCTTGGTGCCAGGCCGAGAACTGCTCAATGTTCGTCCGGCGTGTCCGCTACGAAAAGAGCGAGCCCGCTTCGAGCCAATTGCGTCAGGCGATCGAGCAACCACCATTCTGGCAGTAGCAGAGCGATCATCAGCAAGAACTGCAGCACCGTTCGAACGCGTGCATAATCGAACTCGTTGGGAACGGTCGCCGCATAGACCGCAATGACGAAAATGCGATTGGCCTGCAGCATGATCGCCGTGACGACACAGGCAACGATCAACAGGCTGCAGCCCGTGTGGCGAATGCGAAAACGGTTTCGCTTGGACATCATCATGGCATGCTGGTCGGTGCCACTGTCAGTGGCGGATAAGGTAGCGTAGCCGCCAGCAACAACGTGACGGCCAAGCCGACGAGGGCCAGGACCATCAGCGCCGGGGTCCATGACTTGAGAGCTTCACTCTCGGTCAAACCACTCATCTTGGAAAAGATCCAAAACCCACTGTCATTCATCCACGAACCCATTAGCGATCCCGAGCCGATGGCGGTGGCCAGATAGACGGGGTGGAACCCGAGTGAAGCAGAGCCTGCTACGCCAGCGAGCATAGCCGAACCGGTGATCATGGCCACGGTACTTGACCCCTGCGCAATCTTCAGGACCGAGGCCACACTGAACCCTAAAACCAGAATCATCAAGCCGGTAGCCTGCGTGCCCGAAAAGAAATGCTCGATCGCAGGTCCAACTTTCGCCACTTGCAGCATCGCGCCAAATGCGCCGCCACCAGCCGTAATCAAAATGATGACGCCACCACTCATCAGCGCCGTTTCAATCGAATGCGACAGATCGGCACGGGAGAGCCCGCGGCCGACGAAGAGCGTCAAGATGGCGATCACGGCTGAAAACAGGAGCGCCAGGTTGGGATTGCCGACAATCGCGACGATTCCGCGCGCTGTGTGCAACCAAGCCGGACTGGCGGCGTCGAGCGACACCAATGAGAAGGCCGAATTGCCGATAATCAACAACACCGGCAACACGACCGGGGCGGTGGCGAGCCAAAGCGGGGGAAGATCAGCATCCTGCAACGGTTCTGGGTCCGGTTCGTTGCCAATGCTGCGCATCGGAATTGGCATCAACCGATTGGCCATGTACGAAAACAGCAGCCCAGCCGCTGCGGCAGGCAACGCTACTAACGCGCCCACAAATACCATGACGCCGATGTCAAAATGCAAATTCGCCGCCATTATCAACGGGCCAGGAGTGGGAGGAACCAGGGTGTGCGTGATCGCGCCGCCAACGCCAATCGCCAAGACATAGAGCAAATAGTTGACCTGCGTCTTGCGATGCAACGAGCGGGCCAATGGTACAAGCAAGTAGAATACCGTGTCGAAGAAGACCGGTATCGCCAGAAAAAAACCACTCCCAGCCAGTGCCAGCGGAGCTTGCTTCTGACCGAATAGTCGTAAGAAACCGCGTACGATCCGGTCCGCCGCACCGCTGTCCAGCATGCACTTGCCAATCACCGCTGCCAATGCGATCACAATGCCGATCTTCCCCGCCGATTCGCCGAACGCCGTCGCCACGCGAGAAATCTTGTCCGCTAACTCCCCTTCCGCCAACAAGCTGACCACCATGGCCGCCGTGATCAACGCCAAGAACGCGTTGACCTTCATACCGATTATCAGCCCCAGCACGATGACGATCCCGACCGCCAGCACAATGAGCGGCCAGATGTTGGGATTGACCGCGTCGGTATCCACGTGAACCGTCGCTTTTTCCAGGTCCGTTCCGCTTGGCTCGAGAACACCCGTTGGGTCGTCACCAGTCGTGCCATCACCGCTCTGCGCAGAAGACGCTTCGTTTGCGGCGGATTCCGCCTGTTGGGCTACGTGCGGCGTTGCCGCACCGAGCGCATCCCGCGCCACTTGGGCGCCGATCATCCAAAGACAGGCAACGACTCCGGCCAGCAGAAGACTCAACCTCGCAGTACGCCAATGCACGTGACACTCCTCCCGCAAGACTCGATTCGCCAATTCATCCACGCACACGCCAACCCCGAAACACAGACCAAGCCGTTTAACCCCAGCCCAGCCCAACACGGCCGTCGCGATTCCATGAAAACCGCCCACAGAGCATCGCACAGTCTCGGCAGCCAATCAAGTAATCAACGTGGTAGAGTGGGCTCGTTTGAGGGCAAGAGAAAATGGCGGGCAAGAAGAGAAGCGTGATGCCAGCCTCTTTTCTGCCTGCAGCGTGCCTGACCTCGACTGCTAGCTACTTGCCTGCGGGGCCACATTGATCAACCGCTCGCGGCGCAAGAACGGGAAGGACACAGCTCCACCAATGAGGGTCCGAGTCACTACCACTCCAAATTGACCCCGGCGGCCCCCCCTGGTAGGCACTGGCGATAAAGTGTGTCTTGGAGCTAGTCCTGATTGCGGCTATCATATCGGCGATGCCGCGATTTTCCGCAACTTGAGAAAGGACATGGCGATGAGCGATTTTCGCACCGAACGCGATTCGATGGGTGAGGTTCTAGTCCCGGCGCAGGCTTATTACGGAGCGCAAACTCAGCGTGCCGTCGAGAATTTCCCCATTTCCGGTTGGGAATTACCCCCCGCGCTGGTGCACGCCATGGGGCTGGTGAAATACGCCTGTGGCATAGCCAACCGTGACCTGGGAAAACTGACGGGCAGCGGCAAGAATCCGATGAGCGAGGCCCAGGTCGACGCGATGCTGCAAGCGTGCCGGGAGGTGATCGAGGGGAAGCTTGACGGTGAGTTCCCGGTCGACGTGTTTCAAACCGGATCGGGCACGTCAAGCAACATGAACTGCAACGAAGTGATCGCAAATCGGGCGATCGAGCTGATCGACGGCGACCGCTTCAGCCCCGAAAAGCCGATCCATCCCAACGACCATGTCAACATGGGACAGAGCACGAACGATACGTTTCCAACAGCGATTCATGTTGCGGTCGCGGACCAGATCAAGAACGACCTGCTGCCGGCACTACGGCAACTCGCGGACACACTCGCCCAGAAAGCGAAGGACTGGGACGAGATCATCAAGATCGGCCGCACGCATTTGATGGATGCGACGCCACTGCGTTTAGGGCAAGAGATCGGCGCTTTCGGCCGGCAGATTTCGCTGTCTTGCCAGCGCGCCGAGCAGGCAATTGAGGCGATTCTCGAGCTCCCTGTCGGCGGCACGGCGGTCGGGTCGGGAATCAACACGCACCCCGAATTCGGCAACCGAGTGGCGCAGGTGTTGGCCAATGAGACAGGCATCCCGTTTATTGAAGCGGTCGACCATTTCGAGGCGAATGCGCAGCGCGATGGCTTGGTGTCGTGCCATGGCCAATTGCGCACGATCGCTACCACCTTGTTCAACGTCGCCAACAACATCCGCTGGCTTGGCTCCGGCCCACGCTGCGGATTCTATGAAATTAAACTGCCCACACGCCAACCAGGCAGCTCGATCATGCCGGGCAAAGTGAACCCGGTGATGTGCGAGAGCATGATGCAAGTGGCAACGCGCGTGATCGGCAACGATGCGACGATCACGATGAGCGGCGCGACGGGCGGGCAGTTTCAGCTGAACATCATGATGCCGGTGATGGGACACGCAACGCTCGAGAGCATTCGCTTGCTCGCCTCGGTAACGCGTGCTTTCGGCGATTTCTGTGCCGCCGAGATGGAGGCGAACCCGGAATCATGTGCGGCCAGCGTCGAGCAGAGCCTGTCGATGGTTACCAGCCTGAACCCCTTGATCGGATATGAAAAAGCCTCGCAACTTGCCAAAGAAGCATTCAAGTCGGGCAAGACGATTCGGCAATTGTGCTTGGAACAGAAGATCTTACCAGAATCGACATTGCAGGAAGCATTGGATCCGATGAGCATGACGCATCCGCATGCATGACGCCCGTTGTCAACAATAATAGAACAATCACGCGACAGAAGCGGGGCAGTCGCTCTGCCCAAAAACTACAGCTCGCTTGAAACCGTTCACAGGATCTCGAATTGCGTAACAGTTTGGCCGAATGACGTTGACCGAGCATTGAGGCTTGGTTGGCTAGGGATCGGCTAGGGATCGACCCCCACCCCCTTCGGCGGTGGGTGAAGAAGTTTATTGGGCTAGAACGACTCAGTCAAACGCTGCAATTGGTTAAACAGATACGGATTTTTAAAATCGTCAAAGCATATTTTTGATACTTTCGCCTTCACTTTTGCGGAGACTCTGACATGGTGGTTAAGTTCTCTCGCTTGCCCCGCATCGCACGCACCGTACCGTTCACCTGGTTGGCGGTTTGGATGATCGGCTGGGGAACGTTCAGTGTTGTTGCCGTTCCAGCCACTGCGCAGGAACGAGCAAAAACAAAAGAAAGTCAACTGTTTGCGGAAGCCAAGGCGGCCAAGACCCTGGAAGCTCAAAACCGGGTCCTGGTGAAGATCGAAAAGATCCGTGAAAAGACCACCAGCCAAGAGGTGCGAAAGTACCTCATCGGTTTGGAAGCGTGGGTTTTGCATCAGCGAGGCGAGACGCATGCCAAGCATGCCGCCGAGGCGAACGAGCACGGCGACGACCAGCAGGGTCGCGAACTGGACTCGCGCGCCATGGAAGATTTCAACGCCGCAATCGGACTCGATCCGAAACGTTGGAAGTCGTATCACCACCGCGGCGTTGGCTTCGCACTGATGGGCAAATTCGACGAAGCACTCCAGGACTTTTCTAAGACGGTCGAACTGCGGCCGAAATATGCCAACGCCTGGTTCAACCGGGCCGAGATTCAGTATGAACTTGGCCAGTTCGCCAAGGCATTAGCCGACTATGACAAGGCGATTCGACTGCAACCGCAGGATGCCGGGTTCTATACCAGTCGCGGCCACGCCTATTTTCAGCTGCGACGCTTCAAGCAAGCGTTGAGCGATTACAGCCGCGCAGTGGCGCTCGATCCCAAAAACTGCGAACGCTATGCGAACCGAGGTGATGCCTATCGCAGCCTGGGGCAATGGGACAAAGCGGCCAATGACTTTGAACGGGCGATCAGTTTGGACAAGTCGTTTGGCCAAGCCTATCAAGGCGCCGCCTGGCTGATGGCAACCTGCCCTGACCCGCAGTTTCGCAACGCGGATTTGGCCATTCGGTCCGCCCAAAAAGCGATCGAACTCGACGGCGAACGCGACTACATCTATCTCGATACGTTGGCCGCCGCCTTTGCCAACGGCGGACAATTCGACGAGGCACAAGCCACACTCAGACGCGCAATCGACTCGGCACCACAGGAAAATGTCGGCCCGTTGCGCAAACGCTTGAATCTCTATAAAGCAAAACGGCCGTTCCGTCAGTCGGTTGCTACTACCGCTCAACACGACGGCAAGAAGACGAGGCGTTCCTGATCCACCGTCGCCGCAGCTGCCTTCCGTGCTGACGCCTTCCTTATTGACGTGGTACAGCGGCAGCGTGAAATGCAACGGCAATCGGTAGCAGCTCCGCCCAAAATCCGGGCGGAAATGTCAATCGATCCGCGTTCCCGCCGAGGCGGCAGATACCCATCAAAAGCACGCCCGGAAACCCCGATCGCACCGCCACCAGGCGACGGGCTTGTTTCGCTTACCAAAGTGTCCAGTCACGAAACAGTAAGATGAAGACGCCTAACATGGCGTTCGTGACGGCGTGTGCGACAACGCAGTCCCAAATGCTCCGGGTGCGGCTGTAGAGCAATGTGATTAGCGAGAACCAAAGGGCCGCCGCGATTATTTCGGCCGGGTGAGACAGGACGGCGTAGAGGACAACGACCCCGGCACCCATCTTGGTGACCGTCCCAAGTTCAATGGTCCACCAATCCGGTTTCTCGACAAAACGCATCAGGAACCCGCGCAGAAAGAACTCTTCGACGAGCGGCACAATCACCACCAGTCCGGTCAGCCTAACGGCCAGGAAGAGCACCATCCAAGTTGGTACGGTTCCGAGTGCCGCGAACGGATCAAAAGCGGCACGATCGCCTAACGTCGTCCAATGCCCCAAACCGACCAGGACAAGGGCGTGATCTTCAATCTTCAGCCGACACAGGGCTATCCACATAACGCCGCCGATCAGCCCGGCGGCGACGGCCCACCAACTGCATCGCCAAGGAATCTCACGCCAGCTTGGCAAGACGAAAAGAACGGCGGCTCCGGTCAATAGAATGCGCATCATATTGGCCAAGGGATAGCTCAGCAGATGCTGCGCCTCGTCGGGTTCACGAACCGCGTTCTCGGCCACCGCATCCGCACTGCTGGGCACCGACGACGGCACAACCTCCCCGGTCACATTGGGCAGCGACGGCTCGAGCAACCCGAGCAACATGAATACGACGAACGGCAGCACGAACGGCAAGAAACGGTAACGTGCGAATAATCGCGTTCTGAGCGCCGACCCTGTTGGGACCGATACCTGCTGTTTGGATTCTTCAGGCATAATCGTCACCCTTTTTCCATTTCGTTTCCCGGCGATGAAAAAAAGTGGAGTCGGGACGTTTTCGATTCGACATCTAAACGAGGTGGAAGCATGCACCCAATGGCTGGAGTGGGGTTTCCTGACGTGGGGCCCCATGACGCGGGCCCCATGACGCGGGCCCCATGACGCGGTGTGCCCCCCGAGGAAATCTCCGTGGAACGAGAGACAAAACGTCACGAATCGCTTGGTTGACGCGTCCATGACTCAGCGGTGTAACGTTACCATACGTTAGGCAACGGATGGGACGAAAGTGTTGAAAAAGCGAGGCAAACCCGACATTCCAGCGGAATTCGTCACCACGCCGCCGCAAATCTGGCATTTGCCCTGTTTCCTGCAGCACGGCAATAGGCTCGGCGCAAGATCGTACGGGGACGATCGGTTCGTCCAATGCGTCAAACAAGTTCATGACACGCCCGGCGGCGTTGCCGCGCCCGTTCGCCGCCGGTGGCGGCGCGACACGGCCAGAGCGTGCTCGGGTGGGGGGGCAGGTTTTGAAGACGAGTCGATGGCCACCGATCACTCCGCCCCTTTCGACGGGGCAGGGCGTTGTGGAATCCTCCGTACCCGGAAATAGGAATCGTTGGCGAGCGCGACGACATTGAGGCCTCAATGACGCACCAAACGGTCGTTTCAGGATCGTTTCACGACTCGTCTTGGGACGCCATTTTTGGTGAAGCGAGCATAGTTTTCCGTTTAAGACCTTTTCCAGAGCGGGAATTGGAGTAAGATAGCAGGCGTACTGCCAAAGACGATAATCCGGGACGGAACGTCGTCGTCACAGCCAACCGTCGCAAGCACCTGCCCTCATTCCCGGCAAAGGTGGCGATGGTGTGAGCGTTGCCAGTCCAAATCGGAGTCCTGGGCTGGGTGACGCGATCGGCATTCGCACGGCTCTTTTTGCGGGAAACTCCTAACCTGCACCCTGTCAGGCCACACGCAGTGCTATCGGCGGTGAACGCGTCGACCGGCGTTCTTGCCCGCGTGGCTTGAGAGCGAATGACGTTAAGAGAGTTTTGTGGAACCTGGCTTGCCGCCATGAAGCCGTAGGCATTTGAAGCAGTGGCAACCCGCCAACCGAGTGCGGCGAGAGTCTGGTGGATCGAAGTAAACGTATTGGAAGAATCAGTAGACACAGCAGAAGTCGAAGGAAAGCGCAAAGCCATGGCTGTCAGCGGCAGCGGTGGTGGACGTGGAAGAGAACAGGTGGCACATGAACCTTGAGCGGTTGAGAAACATTGGAATTTCGGCGCATATCGACTCGGGAAAAACAACACTGAGCGAGCGGATGCTCTATTACACCGGCCGTATCCACAAGATGGAAGAGGTCAAAGGCGCCGGTTCGGGCGCGACCATGGACCACATGGAGCTGGAACGGGAGCGCGGTATCACGATCACCAGCGCTGCGACCAGTGTGCAGTGGGACGGGTGTGATATCAACTTGATTGATACGCCGGGACACGTCGATTTCACCGTCGAGGTGGAGCGGAGCTTGCGGGTTCTCGATGGTGCGGTGCTGGTGCTTTGTGCGGTCGGCGGAGTCCAGTCGCAGTCGATTACGGTCGACCGCCAGATGAAACGGTATCACGTGCCCCGTTTGGCTTTCGTGAATAAGATGGATCGAACGGGCGCCGATCCGCTGCGTGTCTGCCAGGAGATGCGCGAAAAATTGGGGGATGATGCGATCTTGATGCAATATCCCATCGGTGCGGGGGAGTCGTTTGAGGGCATCATCGATCTGGTTACGCAAAAAGCGACCTACTTTGATGGCGCCAATGGCGAGACGCTTCGGGAAGGAGCGATCCCAGCGGAACTGGTGGACGAGGTGGAAGCTGCGCGCGGCCGGATGCTTGAAGCACTGGCAATGTACAGTGATGAAATGATGGAATTGCTCCTCTCCGAAGAAGAGGTGCCAGCTGAGTTAGTCCATTCGATAACGCACGAGGCATGCCAGCAACAAAACGTCACGCCAGTCTATTTAGGAACTGCGTATCGCAACAAGGGTGTGCAATTGCTGCTCGACGCCATCGTACGTCACCTACCATCGCCGTTGGATCGGCAGATATCGGCATGCAGTGTCGATGACCCCGACGTGCAGATTCCGCTCGCCCCCGATCCCGAGGCTCCGTTCGTCGGCATGGCTTTCAAGATCGTCGATGATCCTTACGGTCAATTGACATTCGTGCGGATTTATCAGGGCCGGATCTACAAAGGAGAGTCTTATTTCAACCAGCGAACGGGCCGCAAGGACCGCTTCAGCCGGATTGTCCGCATGCATGCCGACAAGCGTGAAGAGATCGATGAAGCGGCTGCGGGGGATATTGTCGCGATCATGGGAATCGACTGCGCCAGCGGCGACACCTATGCAGCGACCGCCAAATTCTGCTCGCTGGAGAGCATGTTCGTGCCCGATCCGGTGATCCAAGTGGCAATCGCTCCAGCCAATCGCGCCGATTCAGATCGGCTCGGCAAAGCGCTGTCCCGGTTCCGTAAAGAAGACCCGACATTTCGGGTTAGTTCGGACCAGGAGACCAATGAGGTACTCATCGCCGGAATGGGTGAACTACATCTGGACATTTATGTCGAGCGAATTCGACGCGAGTACAAGGTCGACGTCACCGTCGGCGCACCGAAAGTCAGTTACCGCGAAGCGCCCACTCGCGTGGCCAAGTTTAATTACAAGCATAAGAAACAGACGGGGGGATCTGGCCAGTACGCACATATCGTCGGCCACATTGAACCGCTGGAAAACGCGATGGAAACCGACTTGATCTTTGAAGAGAATGTCGTGGGCGGACGGATTCCCAAGCCGTACATTCCATCGATCGAGAAGGGCTTTCGCAATTGCCTGGCAAAAGGGCCGATCGCGGAATTCCCGGTCGTCGGCATGAAAGTGGTTATCGACGATGGCTCGTACCATGAAGTCGACAGTAGCGATCGCGCTTTCCAGACCTGTGCACAGGGCTGCTTCCGTGAAACGTTCCCGAAAGCGCGGCCGGTATTGCTGGAGCCGGTGATGAAGGTCGAGATCGAGTGCCCCGAGAGTTTTCAAGGTTCCATCGTCGGTGACGTGAACGGACGCCGTGGGATCGTGACCGCGACGGAAGTGCGCGAGGGTATTGCCCTGATAATCGCCGACGTGCCTTTGTCCGAAACGTTCGGCTATGCCACCGACTTGCGCAGCATGTCGCAAGGTCAGGGCACCTTCACGATGGAGCTCGCGCTCTATCGCAAGGTCCCCGCTTCGCTGCAAGAGGCCATCATTGCCGAAAAGAGAGAGGCACAGTTGGTCGGCGCGAAGTAGCAGCCTGGGTATCTCGTGGCCCGGGAGTCTCTCCCGGGCGAAAGGTGGTCTCAGCCTGGTAACCGTTCACGGCAACGAGAACGGCACACTCCAACGAGGAACCGCCAAACGCTCTCCGCCCGGGCTTGCAGGCTGTCGATTTAATGCGGCTCTGGAAATTGTGCGGCGATGAATAAACACTTACGTCAACGCGAATCGTCGTAAGTCGTTATTCGTCGTTGACTCTGTGCTCGATTCTTGAATAAATCGACAACCTGCTTGCACGACGGGCCAGTCACGCGCCTCCTTTTCGTCCGTCGGTCGCAACTCGGATTCTCAATCACTTGCCCCGTCCCACGGCACGATCGGCATATCTGCTACGATTCCCCCGGCACAACCGTTTTCGGCCCGCGTTGCCAGTACGACCGGGCGCGTCTGGCCGGTCTCTACGCTCGCATTGGCCTATCTTTAAGTACCGTGGCGTGCCAGCTCGCAGTCCGTTTGCCCGGCAACGTTAATTCCCATCGCCGGCGGCGGCACCGCACCGTCGCGCCCGTCATGCGTCGAGATCATCCAAGTGTTCTTACCTCGTTG
The DNA here is from genome assembly GCA_024277285.1 of Planctomycetota bacterium. The sequence continues at coordinate 33,393 of JAJRVM010000284.1, read as the reverse complement.
GAGTCCGTAAATTCCAATTCGGTGGGGGCGGTAGCCAGAAAAGTGGAGAATTAGGTGCAATGGACCAAGCCGTGCTACAGAAGTGGGAATACCACGTCGAAGATTTCAATAGTGCCAGTCGCGTGAACGAGTCCTTGAGTCGCCTGGGGGCAGAAGGCTGGGAACTGGTCAGTGTGGTGGGCGGTAACAGTGCGGACGCGGCTGGACCGGTCAAGACATTGCGCCGCAAGAACGACACGTTTCGCGCGTTCTTCAAGCGTCCCGGAGACTGAGACGCAACAGGGCGGCAAAGCCGCTCCAATGGTAACGACGTGGCGGACCATCAGCGGCGTGCTGGTTCGTCTCGACTGATCGTGCATTGGCGATTTCGCAAACGCGGTTGACATGGAAGCGCGACGCCAGTCGCACTACGGAAAGGATTCGCGAATGTCATTGGTTTTTCTGGCCCGCTCACTCTCTGAGAAGCTCCATCGAAGAGTGCGGCCACTCATGTTCTGGCGACACCAGCGCGTTACGCCGCTGACGTTTCAGCAGCAGGCCCGCCAACGCACCAGCGACACCGAGCCACCTTCCAACGCCGGCCGCTGCCCATGCCCCCATTGCCGTCACGCTCGCGCAACCACCGACGACGCCACCGAACAGTAGTCGCACGAGACTCAGCTTGCAACGGCGTCGCGTAACGTCGTCACGTTGTTCTTGGTTTGCGTCAGCCCTTGCCCCAAATGGGACGGACCGAAAACAGCCCAGGAAAGTCATCGAATTGGAACGCCGCCTGGAAGGCCGCAACACGGCCGGCCGAGGGCAGCATCGGGTTCATGTCGCCAACGGCAGCGGTGCCAGACGCATGTCATTCCAACACACGCGTAGAAGACGTTCGGCGTGGTCGGCAGGGGCCCAGATCCCGCGCATACGGGTACGTCGAATGACGCCCTTTTCAAAACGTCCACCAAACAGTGATACCGTGGCGGTTATCGTTTGGTTGGCCAAATCGCTTGATAGACTTGTGCGAACAACATCCACCGCGTCGAATAGTTGCGCATACGTCAACGGCGACGCGTCACAATCAAAGAGCATCGCGCAACCAGACGCCGCATAATCAATGTGTGGTGAATTCGCGATTCGCAACGGCGTGAGAGTCTCTCCTGCCGCTACTTGCGGTTCCGAAAACAGACTGCAGGTCGCAGCTCGAAGGCAGCTTTGAATGTCGATCGTAGGATCACTGTTCAGCAGGTCCGTCTGTGTTGAAATAAGCGTCTCGATCATAAACGCCCCCAGGGCGGGTTCGCCAGCGGGGAGGACACGCCAACAAAACTCGGGCCGTACGTTTTGCCCCACGTCGGCATAGGTGGCAATCAGATCAGAGCCGCGCACGTAACGATCTGTCAGTCGCAGCGCCGGGTTAGTCCCATCGGCAGCGACGTGCATCTGCAGCAACGCCGCGTCGGGAAACGTTTGGCCCTGTGCAACGATCTCCGCAAGCCCTCGTTCGGGATGAAGCAAATCAAGCGCGACTCGGTATTGATCGTCGTGCCACGTCGCGGTGCTGCCTGCTAAACGCCACATGGGTCCCTGCCTCAGTCAAACGCCGCAATCGGCCAAACAAATAAGAACCGGGAAACGATAGTGGCCAGGTACGAAAACACGCGCCGTCCCGACCAAGAGACAACATTCGCCAAGACAAAACAATTCGTCAAGACAAAAAAAACCCCGTCGCACGCAGCAAGGCGTAACGACGGGGCCGGAACAGAGAAGAGGCCGAATTTACCCGTGTGGGCAGCAGAATAATGAATGAAAACTTCTCAGCCAAAGCGAGCTGAACAACTTCGTGTCAGTCCACTTCACTTGATGATAGCAAGATATGAGCGCGTGTCCATAGTTTCAAGGAAAAAACTCAGTTATTCCGTGACGTCTAGGGCTAGACTGAGTTCGCTACCACGACCTAGCGGAAGATTCGCCCTCATTACCCCTCGGATACGGCCCGATATTGGTGGAAAACCGGGGGTTGACTGACCAACCTGCCAATATCACTCGATTGACACGGATCACCCGGTTGCCAGAGGCTGTGGCATCGACGAGCACAGATTTATACCCACTAGCGGAGCTTCCCTTTGCGGACTCGCGCGCCGTTCGACCACCCGGGCCAGACTCTCCGCAGAGCTCAAGAAGATGGTGTCCCGGCCCGAACACGGTCGCCCGACAATTTGGCACAGAGCGTTTTTTGGCCCTAATCAAACGTTTGCGACCCTCTCATTATTCGCCGCGCCGACCTGCCGACACGCCGCGGTTGGCGCATCTTGCTGGCGGTAGCTGCGAACCGACCGCGTTCATGCCGCCGGGGACGAACCCCGCGCCCTTGGCGGCACAAATCACTATAATTAATAACTTAAATGTCCTGGGCAAAATTTTCCGTTACCGCATTGGGCGGGACGTGCCAGTGGCAAGTGGTTTGAACGGCGGTCGAGTGCAGCAAGGGAGAGGCAATGACGCGATTCAAGGAAGTGTGCGAAGAGGCGGCGCGTGCCGGCGGGCAGATTCTGTTAGAAATGCGTGGGCGAATCAACCCACGCGAAAAAGCGCCCAATGATTTTGTGACCGAGGCTGATCTGGCGTCACAGGAGGCGATTCGCCAGATCATAGCGCGGGACTTTCCTGAGCACGGATTTCTCGGCGAAGAGGGATCCGCGCAGCCGAAACAAGCCAATTCGGTGGCGGTCAGCCAGTTTCCCGAACACTGTTGGGTAGTCGATCCACTGGACGGCACACTCAATTACACGCGTCAATTGCCGAACTACTCGGTGTCAATCGCGTTGCGGTATCAGGACCGAGTGATTTGCGGTGTCGTATACGACCCAGTGCTCGACGAGTGTTTTTCCGCTGAAGCAGGTGGAGGAGCGACCCTCAATGGTCAGGCAATCGGCACGAGCTCGTGCGTTGAGCTAAATCGGGCATTGGTTGCGGCGAGCTTGCCTGCTGAAGTCCCACGCGGCTCGCACGAAGTCGACCGATTTGTCGCGGTCATGCATGAAGCGCAATCGATTCGCCGGCTGGGATCGGCCGCCTTGAACCTTTGCTACGTGGCGATGGGTCGATTGGACGCCTATTGGGCGACATGTGTCAAGATTTGGGACGTGGCGGCTGGCCAGTTAATCCTCACGGAAGCCGGTGGCGTGTTGACACGCCTCGACGGCACACCCTTTGATTTGGACAGGCCCCAATTTGTGGCTGCCGCGACGGAACGACTGAACCACGAATTGGCGACTTTATTGCAGAACGCGGTGGGCGAACAATCGACGTAACCGTGGTGGGGGGCCGAGTGCCGGGAACCGATGCGAACAGGTTACAACGGATATGCCGAAAGAAGGGGCCTGGGGTGGCATCGTCGGGTCGGACCTTCATCGCGACAAACGCGCCCTGCCGGTTATTCTGCTCGGCTTGAAGATCGATTTCGGTGCTCGATCCAGACGGATTTTCCTTTGCCAACAGGCGGAGTGAGCCTAAACTAGAACTTTGACTCGTCTCCTGCATGTCTGTGCAAAATCGCAATACCCTTGACGCCCCTCCCGGCGCGTCACACATAGGCTCGACCATCGTGCGTATCCGTTGCCTTGCCCTGTTGCTCTTCGCCGCCGGCAGCATACTAGCCGTATGCGCGCCGGTACGTGGCCAAGGGCTGGACACGGCGCAAAGCACCGCAGACCAAGACGAGACGACGCGCAACGAAGCAACTCGGGTTGAAACTGGCCAGATTGAAGCAGGAAGTGGCACGACGGCGGGCAGGCAGGCAAGTGGAGACAAGCCGCTCCCATCAAAGTCTTCGCCGAGTGATACCGAAACGAACCGGGCAGTGCAAGAGGTTACGCCCCGTGGATTCTATTTACGCAACGAACGCGGCGACCTTGTCTATGTGCCGGACTTTCCTTACGAGCAATTCGAGAAGCTACTCAAACAGCAGCGCAAGCTTGCGACACCGCAACGCCCGGCTTTTTCCATCAAGGTGATGACGATCACGGGCGAGGTAACGAGCGATCGGCTTGAGGCAGTTGTCGATTTCACGTTAGAGGGCCTACGGCTTGACGGTGTTCCGACAGGAACTTGGTTTCGCGTACCGTTACGATTCGATTCAGCCTACTTGCACAAAGAGCCGGCTTTCGAGGGACCGGGCCGACACTTCCTGACTTTTGACGACCAACAGGGCGGCTACATCTGCTGGCTCCAGATGTCCGCGGACGCAGTGCACAAAGTCAGTTTGCCCTTGTTGGTTCCGGTCACTCGTGTCGGCGAGGAATCGCGTTTCAGCTTGCAGGCTCCATCTCCTCTGGCATCGACTCTGACCGTCACCGTTCCCGAAAACCCGGCGGAGGGAACGGTCAAGGAATTGGCTGGCGACGTAGGGCGCCCACTGACATTTGCGCCGAACGACGCGAAGCAAGGAGTGTTCTCGATCCGCGGCATTCGTGGCGACGTGTCGATCAGCTGGCACAAGTCGCGTGCGGCCGAGAAGCAAGCAGACGTACGGTTAGACGTCTTTGGCACGGTTGTGGTGACGGCTGACGAGTTGCTCCAGGAGGTACGTTCGGAAGCGCGTTTTGTGGTGCGTGGCTTTGGCGGTCCGGTCGAGGTTTTTCAAGTGCGGCTGCCACCCGGCATGCAATTGCGCGAGGCTCCGGAGGACGGCTACGAAGTGCGTCCATTGCCGAACGAAGAAAGCGAGCAAGAGGATGGCCAACTGGTCGAAGTACGACTGGATCGTCCGACCACCAACGAGGTGAACATCCGCTTACTTGCCGAGCTTCCGGCGAGCCAAGGCACAACAGATTGGCCACTGACCGTTTCGAAGTTAGTTGATTCGTCGCTCGAATTCATGCCGGCGCGATTCGAGTTCCCCAGCGCCGCACGGCATCGCGGTCAAATCGACCTGGTCGTCAAAGGGGACTGGTCTTTGGTATGGGCCGAGGACCCAGCGTTGCCGCGTGCCAAAACCAACGGCAAAGCGGCAACGCGAGGCTTGTCAGCTCGTTTTCGCTACCACAATCAGGCGAGTGCGTTGCGTGTGTGGATACGTCAACAACCGGCGCGCATCACCGTCGAGCCAGCCTACGACGTGTATGTGGACGCCCAGCAGGCGCGGCTGTTCGCCAGCCTCGTTTGCCGCACCAGCGGATCCAAGGCGGGCAGTTTGAAATGCAGTCTGCCCGGTTGGACGGCGGAGATCGTCAACTTCGCAGACGTCGACAGTACGTTGCCAGTCGACATGAGTGGCAGCACGCTGACGATTCCAATCCCGATCGAAGCCCAAGCGTCCGGGCAATTCAGTATACAAATCGAGGCGCGGCAGAGTTTATCGGCGAGCGTAGTGTCGAGTACTTCACCGCTGAAAATCGTGCTGCCGACGATTTCGGCCGAGAACCCTACCCGCGTGAACCTGGTGGTCAGCCCGGCAACCGTGACCTTGATTCCCGCCGACAACATCCTGCTCACGCCACGCCCCAAGAACATGCAAGCGCTATCACCATTGATCACGCCAATCGAAAGGGGCACACTGCAAACGACGGCATCGGCCGCCACCACGCGCGCCGACGACGCCCAGCAGGGTTACGAAGCGACCGTATTCCGGTACCGCGACCGCGGCGCAGCCGAGCAGGCCGTTTTCGTCGCGGACTTCAAGGTTCAACCGCAATCGATTTCCGTTTCGATCGCCAGCACGGTGACGCTCGACCGACGATCGTATGGCGTGGAACAACGCTTATCGTATCGCGTGCTCCACGAACCGGTCGATACTCTCGAGTTAGCGGTACCAAAGCAATTGGTCGACAACGACGTTGGCAATTTACGTATCCTATTGGATGGCGAGCCGTTGACCCCCGCATTCCCCGAAACTTCCTCATTCCCCGAAACAGGGAGTGGGCGACGCGTGCCGGTTCGCGTTCGGCTGCCGCAACGCATACTCGGGCCGGTCGAATTGAGCGTGATCCATCCGCGCCAGCCGATCGCCAAACTGGGAGACGACCAGACGCTGCAGTTTACCATTCCGCTCGTATTTGCCGCCACGGGAGGAAACACGCACACGACGGTGATCGGCAACACGTTAACGATTGCTCACCAGACGCCGATGCAAGTCGATTTGGCAGGCGGTCCGTGGACGGTCACGGAAAGCGAGTCGGGACCTGACAAGATCGTGTTAACGACCGCCTCGGACGGTAGTGATGCCGTGCTCGACATATCACTGGGGGGCCGAAATCAGGCGCGGCCCACGATCCTGGACCAAGTCTGGGTGCAGACGTGGATTACCAACACGCAACGTCGCGACCGCACGGTTTTTCGACTTCGCACCAGCGAAACGGAGTTGCGTATTCAATTGCCGCGTTTCAATGGCGGCGAAATCACGGCAATGGAAGTGACCGTCGACCAACGCCGGGTGGAGACGAATCCACTGAACGACCGCGACGAAATCACGTTGCCGATTCCTGCCGCCGCGGGCGCGACGATGCGTTCGCATGTCGTCGAACTGTGGTATCAGACCTCGGCCGACAATCGCTCGACGGGCTCACTCACGTTTCAGGCGGCATTGCCCGACGCGGTTGACCATGTGGAACGCTGCTATTGGCAACTTGTGCTTCCACGCCGCAAAGTCGTGTTATGGGGCAGTCAAACACAGGCAGCTCAGCTCACATGGCAAGGCTGGACAGGATGGCAGCGCACGGCGCTGCGCGAACAAAGTGAGTTAGAGCATTGGATCGGTGCGACTGAACAAGACCCGATTCCGCCAGAACTAAACACCTATTTGTTCACATCGTTTGGAGCACCGCAGCAACTTTCGGTGGTAACAGCCTCACGCACGTTGGTTCTCTTCACTGCGTCCGGATTGGCGCTGTCCGTCGGCCTGCTGCTGATCTACTTCTCGGCACTGCGTCATCCCGCCGTGCTGATGACGGCGGGCGTTTTCCTGCTAGTACTTGCACCGATCGCCCCCGCAATTTCTGTACTCTTGGCTCAGGCGGCCAGCCTTGGCATCGTGCTAGCGTTACTGGCGCGGATGCTACGCGGTGTGTTGCTGCGTACGAATCCCGCGACGGCAACAGTGCAAGGACGGACACAGTTTTCCGATTCAAAAATGATGGAGCTGCGTTACTCGCGTGCCGACGGCAGTTCCCGAATCACGACGACATCGGCTCCCGTTGCCGTTCAGGCGCCTTCGGCGGAATCGAAATCATGAGGCAACTGCTCTGCGGTACTCCAGTGCGATGGCACATTCTGGCGATTCTGTTGCTGGCTGCCGGCACGGCGGCGGCACAGGAGCGGGACCTACGATCGCCAGACGCCGCCGCACCGATTCTTTACCGCCGTGTGTACACTCCACAGACCGACTTGGACAAGTACACGCGGGGTTACCTCCCCATGTTGCGGCGCAAGTTCCCAGAGTTCCTTGAACGCATCGAATCGCGCCGACGCGAGGCACGTACCGACGCGGCGTGGATCCAATCGGCCGATTACTCGGCCGTCTTCTCCGACGGCCAGCTTACGTCCGGGTTGGCACAGTTGAATGTGGTGCACACGTCGGTTGAGCCGTCGGTCTTGGTCCTTTCGCCTTGCCAATTGGCCGTAGGAGTGGCTACCTGGCAGGGCGCAGAAATGGCCAAAGATGCCCTTGTGGGAAACGACCTGGCGGGAAACCTGATCGCGTTGGTACGTGATTCCGGGCAGCTTCACTTTCGTTGGACACTCCATGGTGAAACCAACTCATGGGATGAGACCCGTTTCGATGTCATCTTGGCACCTTCGCCCATGAACCGACTCTCAGTCGATCTCCCGCCCGGTTATCAGCTTCTTTCGAGCCGCGGCATTGTCACGCAACTGGACCAAACGGATGATGACCCAACCGAAGAGCTAGCGCGCCGATCGCGACAGTGGGTAGTTCAACTTGGCGGCGCGCACCGGTTCCTGTTGACGGTTGCCTCGCAGTACGCCATGCGACAGCGCAAGCAGTTGGTCAGCCTGCAACAAGACACGTTGTATCGAGTGACGGACGACGGGCTCGAAATGGACTGCGACGTGGCAATCGAGATTCAACGCGAGCCGCTCGAAGTGCTCCTGTTTCGTGTCGATGCGGAGCTCCAAGTAACTTCCGTCCGACTTGGAAACCGCGAGATCGACTGGTCGCTCGACAGCGAACCGGATGGTCAGACGCGTCAATTGCGAGTGCGGTTCGCCGAGCCACTTTCGGGGATCCATCGTACGTTGCAGATATCGGCGATTGGTCCGTTGCAATTGGGCAGCAAATGGCGTCTGCCACAGTTTCACGGCGAGCATACGTTTTGGCGGCAAGGCACCATGGCCTTACTGCTGTCCGAATCGCTCGGGTTGCGGCATCTTGCCGCCATCGACGCGAGGCAGTCCAAATCGAGCTCAGCGGGGGGGACCTCCGCGCCGCCAGTGCGACGTTTCGAGCTCTTTTCAGATAACGGGTATCTGGAAGTCAATGTTGTTCGGAACACTCCCAAGCTGACGGGGACGGTCGGCACAACGGTCCATCTTGAATCGGACACCATGACCGCCTTGATCGTTGCGGAATTCTCTTGTGTTACGGGCGAACACTACGTGCTGGAAGCCGACGTGCCGAATACTTGGACACTCGACGGCATCGAATCGAAACCGCCCGAGGTTTTGGCAGACCATCAATTTGTCGCGTACCAGGCCAAGCATAAACGATTGCAGATCCGCTTGGCTCAGCCGCTAGCGGCTGATAGCCCGTTGCGTTTGTCGATTCGCGCGCACCGTACGCCCACCTTCGACCTGCGTGCAGACGGTTTCCGTCCGATCGAGTTTCGTAACTTGGCCAAAGTAACCCGGGTCGTCGCAATCGCTCCCGTCCCCGGTTTGCACTTGAATCTGGGCGGCGATGCGGAGGTATCGCGACTAGACCCCACCGCGTTGCCACCGTCCCAAGCCAATCTACTGCAACCGCGAAGTGGCGGAATCGTCTTTCTCGACGGCCAACAAGCCGACCTCATGACAATCAAAGTAACGCGTGAAGACCCGACCTTGACGGCGGACAACCACGTATCTGTGGAGACGACCGCAGACACGCTAACAGAATCGTACCGGTTAGTCTGCACACCGGAATCGACCTCGATCAGCCGCGTGCTGGTACTGTTCTCCGAAGCGCGCACCGAACCGATCCGATGGTCGCTGCAAGCCGACGGCAACAAGCTATTGAGTGCCACCATGCTGCCACGCCCCGCCGGGCAAGGAGCCCCCTATAACCAAACCGGCCAGGTGTGGGAACTATTGCTTCGCAATCCGCAGGACAAGCCATTCGAGATTCGTGGCACCAGAGAGACTACCTTCCGTGCCGCCAAGCAGATCAGTTTGGTAACGCTTCCCGACGCCACATCGCAGGAAGGCTGGCTAACGATTCTCTCACGCGATGGCACTCCACTGTCGATCAAAGCGAGTTCCGCCAAGCCGATCCCCACCGTTCCACGCGATCCCGAACAGAGTTCCACCGCCCGCGCGCGGTATCGCTATGACGTGTCCCGCAACGCACGCGTGCTGATCGACCATGTGCGACCACAGACCGTCCAGGCGCCGCTTTGGGCATGGTGCTGTCGGCTCCGTTCGCAACTGCTGGCCGATGGTGAAATGACTCACCAGGCAACGTACCTGTTGGAAAGTGCTGGCGGCAACGAATTTCATTTCCGCTTGCCGTCGAACGCGGTTTTGCGGAGTGTTGAAATCGATGGCGCGCCGGGGGCGCGTCAGGGCCAGGTCGAGCCCAACGGATCGCACACCGTGACATTACCGGCCGACGCGCGTTTCTCACGCGTTGTGGTGTCATATGCTACTCCTCAAAATAGCTTTCGATTGTGGCGGCACGTTGCGGCGCAAGTGCCAACGGTTGATATTCCCGTGATCGATCAGCAATGGACGCTCTGGTTGGCACCAGGCTTGAGCCCGATGCGAAGGACGCTTATTGGCAACGAAGCAACTTGGTCATCTCGGTTACTCGGACCACTGGCCACGAGGCCGTCCGAACGCCCCTTCCAGATATTTTCCGCCGACCAGTGGGCGGCGCTGGTCGCTCGAGACGCGGAAACTCGCAATGCCGTTGCCGTGGGACAACGGTTTCTGCAATTGCTGGGCGAACAGGTTGCGGCTTTGCAGGCTGACTCCTCAGATGCCGGTGTGACTTGGCGAATGTTGCTGCAGAGCTACGACCAGCAAGAGGCCAAGGCAACGTCGGTCCCGCCGGTCTGGGTCGACTCATGTAACTTGCTCGCGAGCGGATTCGTCTTGGACCACGAGCTTGCCCGATCGCGGCAAGATTCGCCGGAGCAGACTGCCGCGCGATTGCTGGCAGCCGAGAATCTGGTTGCCGTGGCGCGGGGTGATTCCGTGACGCTAACCAGCCTCGACCATCTGGCGCAATGGCCAGCTTCGATTTGCGTCGCGCACGATTCTGCCATGGCCACCGTCGCGACTGACAGCGTCCTGGCCAAGCGACTCGATGCGTTGGCTCGGTGGCCCGACGACGAGATCATTCCCCTGCGCGCGTGGATTGCTCTACCGGCCGTCGCGCAGGTGCCCTGGCAACAGGGCGACCATCTGTCACGCCGTGGTGTGGCCGGTCGGTATTGGCAGGCATACGAGATCGCATTGAACAGGCGTGGACAAGGCCAGTATGCCGTGGTGCACTCCCCGACGCTCGCCGCGTTGAGCTGGGCAACTCTGTTAATCGCTACGGGGTTCGCCTCGTGGGTCGGCGCGCGGCGTCCTCGCTTCCTGCTTTCCTTGATCGCATGTACGGCGATATTCGCGATGCTGGTGCCGGTAACCTGGATCCCCTTGACGGCGAATCTGTTCTTGGGCGCAGTGCTCGCAAGTTGCTTGCTCATGGTACGCCACGTTGCGGCCGGCCACACATCGCGGCGCGAAGCTGCTGTTGGCGATCCAGCTACAACCGGCATTGCAGCGATGGTCGGTTTCTTTGTTTTCGCGACGATGCTGCTCTTTGCCACACAGTCGTTATGGGCTGACGACCATTTGCCCGCGAAGGGGACGAGTGAAGCGGCGCACGTTTACAACGTGATCGTGCCCATTGATGATAAACTGAACCCGGTCGGGGACTATGACTATCTACCGACTGAATTGTACGACTTCCTCCACCACCGCGCCGAGGGAAGCGATGCGACTCCACAACGCTGGCTGGTTCGCCGCGCGACCTACCACGCCACGTTCAATTGGACTCGGCAGCATAGCGCCATCGATCTAACCAGCCTCACCGCGTTGTACCAACTGGAGCTATTTCAGCCGCAGCAGCGCATTGCCTTCCCGTGGACCGGCGATGATCCCGCCGTGCAGATACTGGAAGCTCGACTGGCAGGGCAACCGATCGAATTGATTTGGAACAATGACCGGACAGCTTTCTTCATTACCGTACCGGACGAGGGAGTAACGCGACTGGAGTTTGTGCTGTTGCCAACGACGGCCGACGAAGCGGGAACACGAACCATGAAGTTCTCGATTCCGCCGTTGTCGCGCGCGCAATTGCGCATTGAAAAACCGTTTGATGCACCCGATATCGAGGTGCTGGCAGCGTTTGGCGAAGCGGGCATTGTTGCCGAAGCGGGTGAGCGTTTGGTTGAGCTGGGACCGGTGCCATCGTTGGGAATGCGTTGGGCTGCCGGCCAGGAACAGCGTGTCGGGCGGCGGCAACTGGATGTGCAACAGCTGAATTGGCTCAAACTCCGCCCCAAAGATCATCTCGATTCTGTCATCCTGGACGTCAAGCTTCGCATCCAGCCTTCGGGCGATACGTTGCAGCAAGTGGTACTGCGCGCGGACCCGCGACTCCGCTTGCTGCCGACCAAAGACAACCACGACGTCGAAATTAGGACGAGTGGCGCAGGCGACGGAAGCCCCGTCACATTGACCGTCCGTTTGCGGCAACCCATCGAGCAAGATCTGTTATTGCACCTTCAATTCTGGATCGTTAATACGGCGGGGTTGGGCAACGTATCGTTGCCCCGGCTTGAGGTGATGGGTGCGCGTGTGGCGCGACGTTGGCTGGCCGTCAGCGTTGCGCCCGATCTCGATTTCACGCCCGGTCTGTCCGAATTGCTTAACCCCATGGAGACTTCCGAATTCCTGACGGCTTGGGGAGAGGCCGAATTGGCCCCGAATCTTTGCTATCGCATGGAAGCGGACGACCCGATGTGGAGCATTGGCACGCGTGCACGAGAACCACGATCGGAAGCACAACAACGACTCGATATCAGCGTTGGACCAGATTCAATGAACTTGGTTCTTAACGCCGATGTCGAGACAACCAGGGGAACCATCTTCCAACACGATTTCGCCGTGTCGAAGAGCTTTCGTGTTCACGATGTGACCGTTACCGTTGACGGTGAAGCAATACCAGCCGAGGCCGACCATGATGGTTCAGGATTGTTGACGCTGTTTCTTGGCCGAGGTGTATCCGGTCCTCATCATATTGAACTGCACGGACAACAAGATGTGCCGGCGATCGATAAGGATTTCTCCGTCCCCGAGGTGGCGTTACGGAACATGATATCGAGCGAGCGATTCGTCCGCGTGTTCCGGCAAGTCAGTGTGTTAGTGTCAGTCAATGTTCCCGCTCCGAACACATTTCGCCAACGCGTTGGTGTCGGCCAGTACAGCCAGACTTTTGGCCGTTTGGTTGCGGCATTCAATGCCCATGAAAAACTCGGTCCCGACGACCAACGAGTAACTCTGAGGGTAACGCCCAATCGGCCTTCTGTGCACGCGCGATTAGTGACGACTCTGCAGCGGATGGACGATACGTGGGAGGCGATCGTGGACTATGGAGCGTGGATCAACAATGCTCCGGCTGGCGTGATCGATCAGATTCGATTCGAGATTCCCGAGGAATGGATCGAACCGTTCGTGGTCGAACCGGCGATGCCATACGAAGTGCGACCGATTCCCGGCCGACGACGACAACTGATCTTGCGACCGACCAAACCGGTGACAGACCGCTTTCACGTAACCATTCGCGGGACACTCGCTTTGGGGACCAATGAACGAGGCAGAACACCCAACATCGTTCCGTTGGACGTGAACCGGGCAGAACGTTTTTTTGTGCTTCCAACACAACTCGACCAGCAGCGAATCGATTGGAAAACCAGCGGACTACGCCTTGTCTCGTTGCGGGATGCACTTCCCAACGTCCGCGCGGATGTGCGTGGGTTGGTTGCCTACGCGGTCTACTCGAGGCCAAGGGCAGTCATTGTGGACGTGCAGCGCGTTGCCGGCGAACGGCAAATCGACTTGGCAGACGTGCATTTGATCTGCCGGCCGAATGGTACTTGTTTCGGCACGGTCACTCTTGATCTCGAGCCAGCGGGCGCGGCGAACTGCACGCTGGAAATACCCCGTCATTGCGAGCTGATCCAAGCGGCGGTCGAAGGAGATCCGGCAGCACTCGTTCCGTTGGCCGATCGTCGCTGGCATCTACGCTTGGCCTCCGAGCAGCTCCCTCAGCAACTGGTCCTCACGTTCCGCACCCAACTGCCAGGTTTGCTTGAATCGGTTGCAACACCGATTCAAGTTCCGTGGATTACCGATTTCAAAGTTGCACGCACGTTGTGGACGATCCATGGGCCACCTGGTATTGGCCTCGACAACCAGCAAGCGGCGCAACATCAAGTTACCGCCGCGGTCCAAGAGTCGATTCGTTTGCGTACGACGGCAATTCTTGTCGAATCGACGGTCGAGACCGTATTGGACAGCTCGGCCACCGAGATTGAAGCTTGGTACCAACCGTGGGCAATTCGATTGGCCTGTTCCGCTGCACGTCTCGCACGTGATCGCCAACGGACCGATGCCCAGCCTCCAATATCTCCCGCTGAGGTGGAGAGGATTTTTCGCAAGCAGTTGGTCGTGGGCCAAAGGCTCAATGTCCCTCTGACCGTTGACGAGCTCCGCCAGCGCACCGTCCACTACGCACAGCCAAGTGACATGATGCGTTTCATGCAGCGGTGCAACGAAGAAATCCGCCGGTACGAATTTACCGGTGACGCTCGAGCCGTTTCGATCGTGGCCGGTGCATCGCCACAAACCACCTGGTTGCGGCAGGCACTCGGGGCCTTGACCGTCGGTTTGCTCGGAGGACTCGCCTGGTGGGGAAGTCGCAACGCCCGCGTCGTGGAGTGGCTGTACCAATGGCCCTACGCGGTAGGTGTTCTGGCAGGACTGTTTTGGTGGCTGTTCGCTTGGCCAAGTTGGTTCGGTTGGGTGATCATCGCCATGAGCCTTTGGGGGACAATGCGTTTGCCCTTGCCGAGCCAACCCGGGCCGAGCCAACCCGGGCCAAATCAATCCGGGCATGACGCGTCTGCCGATGCCGTTTCTGAAACATCGTCGTAGCCCGCGCATGTTTGTCGAAACGGATGACGTGATTCTTGTTCGAGCCGATCTGGCCGGGCGGCTGTCGCCATGCCCGCGAAAGCAACATCCTGAGTTTACGATTCACCAAGCGTTTCAGGTTCGGGTGAAAAACGGAGGCGAGGTGCTCAATGGGGAATTCTAAAGCGGCGTTCCACAATGCACCGTCAGACGGCCGTCGCGGTCGCTGCAAACGTCTGCTCATCCGCAGCATTGCCCAACAGACCGCCGTTCCGACGCCTAATCGTTTGCCATCCTTGGCTCTTTTGCCTGGATTAAACCATGCCTCGCAGGAATGCGCTCGGCCCCCCCATCTCTTGGACTCCCCCCCCAATTGTGAGTTCAACCACTCCGGCCACGCAAGGTGCGTACCTCGACTTGCGGCATTTTGAAAATCCGCCATTTCATCTTGGCACGTGCTGTGCTTTTTGCTAGGTTACGACGCCGTTGGGAACGGCCTGCCACCATAGGCTATCAGGGAAGGAGTCCGCAATGCACCCTGTTGGAAAACAAGACGTTTGCGTCCATATCCGTTGGATGATCCGCCGCGACATGATGGAAGTTTTGGACATCGAAAGCCAGAGCTTTGAATTCCCTTGGTCCGAAGACGATTTCATCCGCTGTCTGCGCCAACGCAATTGTATCGGCATGGTTGCTGAACATGGTGAACGCGTTGCCGGCTTCATGATCTACGAGTTACACCGCAATCGACTTCATATTTTGAACTTTGCAGTAGCTGCTGATTGCCGGCGTTTTGGAGTCGGGCAACAGATGGTCGAGAAGCTGATCGGTAAACTCTCCGGCCAGCGGCGACAGCGGATTATGTTAGAGGTGCGCGAAACGAACCTCGAAGCACAGCTGTTCTTCCGCGACCTGGGATTTCGAGCAATCTCGGTGCTTCGCGATTTCTACGATGATACGACCGAAGATGCCTACTTGATGCAGTACCGATACAATGTCAGTGCGAATGACAACCACATGGCACCAGTAAACCGCATCTCGCGCCTGGCCGGTTGACTTATCGTCTTGGAAGTACGTTATCAGGCCACTGTCCGGACGTTGCCCCGAGAGGGCCATGGACTGGCCAGCTACAGCGCGTCCCGAACCGGCACTCGTCCCGAACAGGCCGCAGCTCAGCGCCGTTGCACGGTGCGCGCGGCCAGCACTTCGTTTTCGATCAGGTGCAAGATCGCCTCGGGATGGAACGGTTTTTCAAAGATCGCAACGACTCCCAACTCGCCATGGAGTTCGTCCGTGTCCAAATCGTCAGGATTGGCGGTCAAGAATATGATGGGCGTATCGGCATAACGAGAGTCGGCTCGCAAAGTGTGGCAGAGTTCCCGTCCCGACATGATCGGCATGCGTTCGTCAGTCACCACCACGTCAAACTGTTTGCGTTGGGACTTGGTGCAAGCTTCGCGGCCGTTGCGCGCCGTATCGACCGAGAAACCAGCTCGTTCGAGGCTTAATTGCAACCTCCTGGCAACGACAAATGAGTCCTCAACGATTAGAATGTGTGCTCTGCTCATAGCGATTTCCTTGTGCGATCCCCTGCTAAAACATAGCACAGAGGAAGCCTTTAGGCCGCCGTCATTCCTTTCGTTACGATCCCCATAACCGGTGCTGCGCGCCAGCATTCTCGCGCCAATCTCGGCGTTCGCCACGCCGGCCAGCGTAGCATAGTTTTACCGACCGATAGATTCGGCGCAACGTGACACGTGCAGAAACGCATTAGGATCATTCCATCGGAATCAAGGTTACCCGCAGGAGCTCCAATTCCACAACCGCAATCGACGGCGGCCAGGCGCGCTGCATCGCGCCGGGATTTAGCACCAGCGTTTCACCTTGCTTATAAAGCTTTGCCTTATGGGTATGACCGTGGCAAAGGAGATCCCATTTCCCACTCGCGATTTCGCGGTCCAACCGGCTAACATCGTCACCGTGAAGAAATGCGATCTGCCGTCCAGCCGCAGCGAGCGAGCCAAAACGCCCATGAAAAACACCGCTGGCCGCCTCAATAGCGGCCAGCATTTGCGCGCTCGGCCGATCCACATTTCCGAGCACGTAATGCGTTCGCCAGGCTTGCAACAGCAGCGGTATTTCCGCAGATCCGATGTCGCCGCAATGCAACACGACATCGACATCCAGGCTATCGAGCATGCGTGCCGCCTTGCGCGTACACGCCAGCTGTCCGTGCGTGTCGCTCACAACGCCCAGCAAGCGATTTTTTTGTGCGGTCTTGTGCGGCTCCGCTTGTGGAGGCGATTGGCGGTGGTCTTTTTGGGGCATAAAACAGCGATCTCTGATCCGGCCCGTAGGTGTGCGCGCTATTGGCCAGTGGCATAACGACGGTGCGTTGCACGACCGTCAGGTCCCATCGCGTCGTGCTCCGCTAACTGCTAAGATTCTAGGTGGATGCGTACACTTGTCACACCCGGGGACGGTCGTGCCGCAGTGTTCTTGACCAACCGTATTCTTGACCATGCGGGCGTTCGCGATCCTTAGCGACGGAATCGTATCGTAAGTCTCATCGACTTTCGCCTATCCCTGGCCACGCATCGAACGACGGCGGCATGGCCCGACGTTTTTTGGTTTACCGACGCCTGGCCTTTGGCGTTCATACAATACAAGGCCTTTATTCGCACGGAATCAGATGCTATGGGCTATTGGCAATTCGTTCTGTCAATTCTTGGACTCCTACTGGTGGTGGTGACCGTCTGGTTCATCTGGATTGTGCGGTCGACTCATTACACGGCGTCACAGACGTTTTTTTGGCTCGCTGCCAAATTCCTGACGCGCATCTTCTGGCGCACTCGCATCGAAGGGACATTCCCGATCGGCGACCGGGGGAATGCGGTTATTATCTGCAATCACCGTAGCAGCATCGATCCGTTTTTCGTTCAGATCGCCGTCCGCCGCGTCATACATTGGATGGTGGCACGCGAATTCTGCGAACAGCCGGTGCTGGGCTTCTTCTTGCGGATTCCCGAAGTGATACCGGTCAACCGTGGCGGAATCGACACCGCGTCGACCAAATCGGCCATTCGGTTGGTCACCGAAGGAGGCATGGTCGGCATGTTGCCCGAAGGAAGAATCAACACGACGGACAAGTTCATGGGCCCCGTGCGTCCTGGCGCGATCGTTGTGGCTTTGAAGGGACACGCCCCCATCGTCCCATGTTATATCGAGGACGCTCCCTACGGTGGCACGACATGGAGCCCATTCTTGATGCGTGCCAGAACGGTAGTGCGGTACGGTCAACCGATCGATCTTTCGCCTTATTATGGCCAGGAGAAAGACCATGCATTGGTACGCAAACTGCTGATCGAATGTGTTAGCGCCATTGCCAAACTGGCTGGGCGTGACGACTTCGAGCCAGAACTAGCTGGCCGAAAATGGAAACCGGATGACACCGAACCGTCAGCCCGGCAAGACGGCTCGTAAAATCGCGGACGTCGCTTGCAATTGGCAAACGTCATCGATCCGCGTGGCCAACCCGGCGGCCACCGGCCAGGGCGTCTTTCCGTGCTCGTGGATCAGTGGTATCTTTGGAGTTTGATCGCCATCGGGGGCGATGACACAGCAACCGAACGAGTTGCAGAGCCAACTGAGCGCGTGAATGCAGGAGAAGCGAAGATGTCGAGCTTGAAAGGCAAGGTAGCTGCGGTCACCGGTGGTGGCGGCGTATTGTGCGGAGCAATGTGCCGGGCGTTGGCCGCCCAAGGCGCGCAGGTTGCAGTGCTTGACTTGAGCGAAGAGGCGGCACGGGAGGTGACGCAGCAGATCCAAGAACAAGGTGGTTCGGCGATCGCCGTAAAGGCTAACGTGCTGGAAAAAACGAGCCTGATCGAGGCTGCGGCGACGGTCCACCGCGAACTCGGGAAAATCGATATCTTGATCAACGGAGCGGGGGGCAACAAGAAGGATGCGACGGTCAGTCCCGAGCTGTCCTTTTTTGATATCCCCGCCGAATCGATTCAGTGGGTCTTCAATTTGAACTGCATTGGTACGATTCTCCCTAGCCAGGTTTTCGTCCCCGACATGATCGAAAAGAAGAAGGGCGTGGTCATCAATATCGCCTCGATGGCGGGCATTCGTCCGTTGACGAAAATCGTCGCCTATTCGGCGGCCAAGGCCGCAATCGCCAACTTCACGCAGTGGTTTGCCGTCCACATGGCCCAGCAATACAGCACCAAGATCCGTGTCAACGCAATTGCGCCCGGTTTTTTCCTCACTCAACAAAATGAATTTCTGCTGAAAGACAAGGATACGGGCGAGCCGACGGAGCGAGGGAGAACGATATTGGATCACACACCGGCCAATCGCTGGGGCAAACCCGAGGATCTGCTCAGCGCTTTGCTGTGGCTGGTGAGTGACGAGTCCGCGTTTGTCTCCGGGACCGTGATTCCGATCGACGGGGCGTTCAGCGCCTTCAGTGGCGTATAGTAACCGCTGCCGTTCACGCCGCTTCCGATTCTTCATCGCAACTCCACGGGGCATCACACGGCTCTTGTGAACTGACGTTTGACGGTTTGCGCACGGACGCGCAGGCGACGATATGTGTCGGTCATGCAGTCACCCTGCGCGAACACGGTCAGCAACGGAGCTCCCATCGTGATGCGCAAACCTGAAGCGGGCAGGTCAGCCAAACGGGCGTGCCGCGTTTGCCTGTTTTGCGCATCGATCCAGCCGCAAAAAGCGTCGTCGACTTCGCCATCGCGTGGGGCGTAAATGATTGCCTTCGCGTGCAAGCCACAAGGCTCTGGCAACGATTCGGTGGGGAGCCGACCTTCTTCACAAGCCCGCATATGGTCGTTGAACGCACACCATCCGGTCGCGCGCTCGTGTAACTCGACCGACGCCGTGAAGCGTGGATTTACTTCGATTGTCCAGACACGTTGTTGCGAGATAATCGTATCAACACCAAAGAGCCCATGCAGATCAAATAGACTGGCCAACTGTTGGCCAATGCGCTGATACTGGTCCATCCAATGTGGAGCCAGCACGACCGGTCCGATGGCGCCAACGAAGTGAAAACGGGATGCCCCCGCCCAACGGCAGCCGACAAGTTGGCGCGCGACACCCATCAACTTGGCGGTGTTGCCAGCTGCGAGATATACCGCACCGTAGGACGTACCACGCACATAGCGTTGAAAATAGAACGACTCGTGCGGCGCAACGTTGACCGCAGATGGCGTGCCTGGCAATCGATTTTCGGCACGCGGCGACCAGATCCGAATACCCATTCCACCACTGCTACTGCGTGGTTTGCACAGCCATCGCGCATCCGCGTCGACATCGGTTGGTGGTTCGTCGCACAGTCCGGGAGAAGCAAGGCCTGCGCTGCGCAACACGCGTTGCAGTATCCAGGGGTCGCGAACGCCGCACAAGACGGGCGGCGGATTACCACGCAACGAGTGGCAGCGCGAGATAGCGGCAACACTCTGTGGCCAGTTCTCGAGGCCACCCGTGTAGAGCCACGGTCTGGGCGATAGCTTCGAGGCAATCTTCACGATGTCGTGGGGATAGTCGCTTACGCGGTGAACGGTCGCGCAGGCCTGCAGATCTCGATCGCAGAACAAGTCGGTAGCAGTAACTCGCCAGCCCGCGCGCCGCGCCGACTCGGCGGCACTACGTGCCGTTGCACCTGCAATAAAGATGCTATCTGCCATAAGTCGCACCAGGCATGACCACGACGGTCGCTATAGAAGGAGAACGTATTTCCGTAGCCGTTCACGGCCAAGAGCCGGGAACGGATTAGGAGTACGATTGAGATTAAGAGTAACTGTTCACGGCCGTAAGCCGTGCACAAGTACCTTTCCGCCCCCTTTCCACTCTTCGCTCACGCGACTCGCTGCCGCAGCGACTAACGTCCTTTCTCCACCGCGTGCGGTTGCATTTGCTGCTAGGTCTGCTAAGTTCGCGGCTTAGGCATGCTGCCACCGTAGGTTGCCGCAGCAAATTGACAGTACTTATCGCTTGCGGGACCAATACGAAAGCAATAGGGTAACTTGTTGTTGCGCAGCACCTTAGGACGGTAACTCGGCGCCACTCGGCCCAATTCCTCGCCCGGACTCGCCCCGGGGAAAGGTGCGTTTCACTTGGAAAACAGGTGCGAAGCCGAGTTCTGAAGCATGGAGAATTTAGCGTAAGAATAGAGCGAAGACGTGCGCGAAGCATCGAACGGTTCGGTGCAGGCATGATTCGTTGTTAGGTTTCTTGGCTCGTTCTCAGTCAATTCTGGAGTTTACGGCGTCTTGTAGTTTCGGCGTCCCGACCGACGAGCGATGTTCTTCCAATCCCAGTACGATGGCGAGTCAGCTTGGAGACGTTAGAAGAACGTTGTGCGGGGCGGACGACGGTCCGGTGAGGCGAGCAGCAAAGATGGAGAAAGAACTATGTCGATGTACATTGGCGAAGGCTTGGTAGGCGAAGGCGACGAAATTGCTCATATCGACCTGATGATTGGTAGCAAGGACGGGCCGGTCGGTAATGCATTTGCAAACGCGCTGGCTCGGCAAAGTGCTGGTCACACGAATCTGCTTGCGGTCTTGACACCCAACCTGGCCGTAAAACCGTCGACCGTCCTGGTTACGAAGGTAACCATCAAAGGCATGAAGCAGGCCGTACAGATGTTCGGTCCGGCCCAAGCCGCAGTGGCCAAAGCGGTTGCTGATTCAGTCGCCGACGGTGTGATCCCTCAAGATCAGTGCGAAGACTTGGTGATCGTCTGTGGCGTGTTCATTGCGCCATCGGCAGAAGATAACAAGAAGATCTACGATTATAACTACGAAGCCACAAAGCTCTCCATCGTCAATGCGATGGGAAACAAGCCGAGTGTCCAAGAAGTCGTTTCGGGAAAGGACAGCGCCGAACATCCCTTCAAGGGCTTCTAGCAGCTGCTCCACGACGTTGCAATTCATCTTGCAGTCTATTTGAAACCTTATCGCCCATCGCCTCGCCCGTTGAGGCGATGGGCGATCGTTCAATCATAGGGCGGTTCGCGCGATGGCCAAAGCGTCGATATTGATTCAGTTGGATGTCGATTCTCAAGCAAGCGTTTTTGATGCCGTCGTTGCCGTCGACGCTGGCGTCGATCAGTTGCTACGACACCAGAATGTCGAACCGCACCAGGTGCGCGATCTTGTGCATGGAGCAATGTTCACGCGTGGGGGCGACAACTTGCGGCATACCGCCCTATTTATTGGCGGCTCCAACGTGGCCGCTGCAGAAACAGTCTTACAGAAGGTGGTCGAGTGTTTCTTTGGGCCAATGCGAGTTTCGGTACTATTCGACGCCAATGGCGCCAACACGACGGCGGCGGCCGCGGTGCTCAAAGCGGCACAACACGTTCCGCTTGCTGACAGCACCGCAACGGTACTCGGCGCAACCGGACCGGTTGGGCAACGCGCCGTGAGGTTACTTGCGAACTCTGGAGCAACGGTTCGAGTGGCTTCGCGACGGCTGGAACGAGCGGAAGGAGTGTGCGAACGGATTGGCGCACGTTACCCCGAGGCTAACCTTACGGCCTGCGCCACGGCAACCTCATCGGAGGTCGCCGAGTCGCTGCGCGGTTCGCAGATTGTGATTGCGGCCGGGGCTGCGGGAATTGAGTTGGTGGGGCACGCCGCGTGGCAGCATACCCAAGAGATGCTCGTCGCCATTGACTTGAACGCCGTGCCGCCGGTGGGGATCGCGCCGATTGAGCCGTTTGACGCGGGAATCGAGCGTGACGGCAAGACGTGCTACGGCGCGATCGGCGTTGGTGGACTCAAGATGAAAATCCACAAGGCGGCAATTCGGAAGTTGTTTGAAGCCAACGACCAACTGCTCGACGCCGAGGAAATCTACGCAATCGGCCAACGGCTGCAAGACGTGTCGAAAGGGAGCGATTAACCGTTGTATTCCGATTGAGTTGTACAATCTCCCACGATGGGCAATGGTCGGACCTGCGATCGGCCAGTTTCGATGCTTCCGACGCGGTATCAAGCCGATGCAGATGATGACGCGTACCGGAACACTCGCCACGGATCGATCACCATGAAACAGCTTGCCGCTATCGTCTTCATTACCCTGACAGTCACCGTCTGGACACTCCCAACTGCATCGGCTGGCCAACCCGTGTCTTCGGGTCAGCCCGTGCCATCCTATTTGATCTTGCGCGCGCCAGCGCGGACCTCCAAAGGGCACTCGTATTATCCTGGCCGTGGCTATGAGGTGCGCACTCAGGCCTATGCGTATGGATGGTTCGGCGCCCGACCACGCCGCCACTACCGGCGTTCATCCGGCTATTACGAAAACTACATCCAACGGTCGAAAAAGTAGTCACCGCGCGCATGGAGGCCGTCCGCCCTCGGGGCTTCGCGTTGCAGCCCAACGTTCGGAGTGCTCACTTACCGAGTTCTTTCACCAACCGATCCGCGTCGTACAGTTGTTTGAGGGCCGTGATGATCCCGTTGGAGCTGACCGAAACCGCTCGATCGATTTTGCTGTCATAGCGAAAGTCGCCTGAAAGCGATTGAATATTGCCATCGAAGATCAGGCCGACCAGTTCCAGATCGCGATTGACCACGGGGCTTCCCGAATTGCCACCAATGATGTCGGCGGTACAGACGAAGTTGAACTGCGTCTTCAAGTCCAGCTGTGCCTTTCGTTGATGCCAGCGCGTCGGCAGCTTCCAAGGCTCCAGGCCGGCGTGCACCTGCTCATGTTCAAACGCACCGCCAAAGGTCGTCCACGGCGGAATCGTCTCGCCCGCTTGCTCGTAGCCCTTCACGACACCAAACGCCAGACGCAACGTGAATGTCGCGTCGGGATAGGTCGTTGTTCCTTCGGTCGCAAAAACCGCATCGGCAATTTGCGAATAGGCTTGCCGCTCTTGTTCCTGAATCTCATCTTGCGTCTTCCGAACGGCGCGCGCGTCTGCATCGATCAATCGGGCGAGCCGAATCATGGGATCGTCGCTGACCGCGATGGCATCGGCACCTCCATCGGCAAGCTTGCGTCGAACCGCAACATCGTCCAAGTGCGTACCCTGGACGCATTCCGCCGCCAGATCGATGGGACTCTTGTCCCTCATCACTTTCTTCACCAACGGATCGTCGCCACCGCGCTGTTCCATCATAAACGCCAGCAGGTCCGCCATTTTGACCTGCTCCAGGTCCTTGTAGATGGGCGCGGGCGAGAAGAGCTGCTGCAAGAGCGACTCACGGGCCGAATCACGATACTCGCGCAATCGTTCCGCACTTGGTTTCTGGTCTTCGGTGGCCATTCGCACCAACGTCTGCGCCTTTCGAAAGAGCCCGACATTCAAGGAGGCGGCTTGACCAAGTAGTTCCTTTTTCCGTTCCTGCAACTGTTCAATCGTCCGCCACGCTTCCACATATTGGGCCAACTTCGGGTCCTTCTTGACCACCGCGATCAACTGCTGCTCGGCCTCTCTCTTGCGTTTGAGAAACGTAGGATCTTGTAATCCTTGCAGCATGCCGGTTATGGCTTTGCGCGCATTCTGTACACCGAACAACTCGTTATGGGCGCGCCGTTCCTTTTCGGGGCTCTTCAAACCGTACTGTTGCAACAGTATTTCACGGCGCCGAATGGCGTTAAGCCGGTAGGGCAAAGCCAGATCGCGCATGTAACGCAACTCGGCTGCCGTCGATATTCGGTTCGTGCGCCCCGGATTACCTGAAACAAACACCAGCTCACTCTCTTTGACACCGCCGGTCGACCACTTCAGGAAATGTTTCGTTTCTGCCGGCTTACCGTCTTCATAAACGCGGAAAATGCACGCGTCCAGATCGTAACGCGGGTATTCAAAGTTGTCCGCATCGCCTCCAAAAAAAGCGATGGCGGCCTCGGGCGCCCAAACCAAGCGAACATCCGTGTACTTCTTGTAGCAATACAGGTGATAGCGACCGCCACCATAAAGCGTGACAACATCGCTGCGTAGGCCCGTCCCGCTCTTCGATTCCTTTTCGATGTTCGCCATGACGGCGCGCCGTGCTGCCATGGCCGCCGCCGCGTCCATGTCGGCCGTTACCGCCGCCTGCACCTTTTCCGTGACGTCCTCAATCGAAATGAGCTGGTTCAACTCGAGGTCGGGAGCTGGAATCTCATCTGCAAGCGACTTGGCGTAGAACCCGTCGCGATAGTAGTTCCGCTCGGCCGTGGAGATTTTGTGGAGCGTGCCAGAGCCGACGTGATGGTTGGTCAGCACCAATCCGCGACTTGAGACGAACGAGGCCGATCCGCCGGAATTGAATCGAACACTTGCGAGCATCAGATGCCGAGTCCACTCCGCTGTTGGAGTGAATCCATACTTCGCCTGCAGATGTTTCGTCGGCAAACTGCTGAACAGCCACATGCCTTCATCGCCTAACAACTTGGACGTCACTGGTAAAGTGAGTCCCAAAGCCATCAACGTGGTAACAACGCGGTAACGGTTCATCGTACATCCAATCCCTTCACAAGAATGCAATCAATCAGTGTGCCACAAGTATACCAGTGATACGAGGGGCGAGCATCCCGGCAAGGTACGAATGACGCACGCATGACAGCAACGACACTCCCTTTCGATGCGACTCCAGCCGATCAACGATGGCTTGCTGGTATGACTCTTTGCCGTTTCTCTCAATCCTAATTCGACCGCGTCACTCGGCAGAACAGACATTCGGTTACCTTCCGTTTAACCCAATGCGAGCCGAATTGCAAAGCGTGTTCGATGCAGCATTCCCCACGGGTAGTTGCACGACACCGGGCGCTGAGCGAAACTGGGAGTCTGTCACCCTACCTCACTTGGCTCGTAAAATGGTTCTGTGTGCGCCGTGTCCGCAGGTGAATTTGTGACAGATTCCAAGATCACTGGAGGTTCCGCTGGGATTGACCATGCGGTCATCCCCAGATAACTGACCTGACAGGAGAAGCAATGATGCGTCGCTCAGCTCTTACCACGATGATGTTGATAACCGTCGTGTCGCTCTCACTTGAAGGCCGCTCCAGTGCCGCGAGTCCAGCGCCGCGCGACAATCTGCTTGCCAATGCATCACGCAATCAACCCCAACCGAGCGTTCCCGCGATTTGGGAGAAACAGGCATGGGAGAAACGTCACTGGCAAGGCAAAGGAAGCTGGTCCGTGGCGGCAACGGGGCGAACGGACAAACACGCGTTGGCCATCGAGTCGAAAGAGGGTGCGGACCTCAGTTGGTCAACCATCGCGTTCGTGCGACCCCACTCGACTTATCGACTCTCAGGCTGGATTAAGACGGAAGACGTGAACCCCGTTTCAAAACAGCCCGGACGCGGGGCACTGTTGAATATCCACAATCTGCCCGGCGTAGCAACGCCACCGGTCACCAATACGCGAACTTGGAGCCAAGTGGAAGTCGTATTTGAAACGGCCGGCGAGGACGCGTTGCAGATCAACTGCCTATTCGGGGGCTGGGGCCTGTCGACCGGCAAAGCCTGGTTCGACGATTTGCAACTGCAGTTGCTCGATACCAAGGATTGGCATCCTGCGATTAAGATCGACGCTACCACGCAAGGCGAGCCGATTTCAAAGTACATCTACGGCCAATTTATCGAACATTTGGGGCGGTGCATTTACGGAGGCATCTGGGCCGAGATGCTTGAAGACCGCAAGTTCTACCATGCGATCACGGCCGAGTATGCTCCGTACGCGGCGAACTCGCCGAAGCGTGAGAATGAATTCCCCATCCTGAAGAGATCACCTTGGCAGATAGGCGGCGAGGCCGGTGGCGTCACGATGGTGAACCAAGACGCGTTTGTCGGTGAACAGACTCCACTGATTCAACCTGGCTGCTCCATTGCACAACATGATCTCGCCATCGCTCGAGGCAAGAAATACGTCGGTTACGTCTGGCTCAAGGCTCAAACCAGTACGACGACGGTTACGGTGAAGCTGAGTCACACGCGCGGTGTCGGCACGATCACATGTGGCTCTCAACAGTACACTCGGCACGCGTTTGAATTCGTTGCGACCGAATCGAGCGATAAAGCAACTCTGACCATCGCCGGGGCGGGGCAACCATGCCTCGTCGGCACCGTTTCGCTCATGCCGGCCGACAATATCAAAGGAATGCGCGCTGACACGTTGGCAGTATTACGCCAGTTGGACGCTCCCGTCTACCGCTGGCCGGGCGGGAATTTCGTGAGTGGTTACGACTGGAAGGACGGAATTGGTGATCGGGATCGGCGGCCCCCTCGCACGAACCCGGCATGGACGGGCGTCGAGCACAACGACTTCGGCCTGGACGAATTCATGACGTTCTGCCGCCTACTGGGCACCGAACCCTACATTGCCGTCAACAGCGGGCTCGGAGGAGTCGAAAACGCGGTGCAGGAATTGCAATATGCCAACGGCGGTCAGGATACTCCGATGGGCGCGTGGAGGGCCCGCAATGGGCACACGCAGCCGTATCGTGTGAAATGGTGGGGGATTGGCAACGAAATGTATGGCAACTGGCAACTCGGCCACATGACGCTCGACAAGTATATCGCCAAACACAACTTGTTCGCCGATGCCATGCGCGAGCAGGACAGCTCGATCCAACTTGTCGGAGTAGGCGCCACAGGAAAGTGGAGCGAAGGAATGATGCAACAGTGTGCAGACAATATGGACTTGATTAGCGAACATTTCTATTGCCAACAGCGCCCCGGACTGGCATCCCATGTGGCGCAAATCCCCAACGCAATTCGCGCCAAGGCCGACGCGCATCGATCCTATCGTGAGCGATTTAAATCGCTCAAGGGCAAAGACATCGACATTGCACTCGACGAATGGAACTATTGGTACGGCCCCCATGTCTATGGCGAACTGGGCACAAGGTACTACCTGAAAGACGCACTTGGCATCGCAGCCGGATTGCACGAGTACGCTCGGCAGAGCGACATCATGTTCATGGCCAACTATGCGCAAACGGTCAATGTGATCGGCTGCGTCAAGACGACCAAAACGGAGGCTGGCTTCGCCACGACGGGGCTAGTGCTACAGTTGTACCGCCGCGAATTTGGTGTCGTGCCGGTGAAGGTCGAAACGGAGTCCCCTTTGGACGTTGCGGCGGCATTAACCGCCGATGGCAGCGCCATCACGATTGGGATCGTCAACCCGACGATGCAAGCGTTACAACTTCCATTGCGACTCGAAGGCATTGCACTGGCAGGCAACGGCACTCGGTGGGAGTTGGCCGGCCCCGATCCGATGGCGTACAACGAACCGGGCAAGGAACCGCGCGTGCGAATCATCGAGCGTCCCCTACCCAAGGTCAGTGACACACTGGACGTCGCCCCGTGCAGTGTGACATTGATCAAGCTGGACCTGAAATCAAAACGACCGTAACCTGTGCCGCTCCCAGCCACCGCTGGGCTTGTGCCAGCCGGGGCGCCATGTGCCAGCCGGGACCATGGCTGGCCAGCGACAAGACCGCTCCGTTTACGCATGGTACTCAAGCACGCGCCGCACGACATCAAATAGCTGATCAACGCGAATCGGTTTGGCAATATAGTCATCCATTCCTGCCTCGAGGCAACGTTCGCGGTCCCCTTTCATGGCGTGGGCGGTCATCGCGACGATCGGGACATGGCCGCCAGCCTCCTTCTCCGACTGGCGAATTGCAGCGGTTGCTGCCAGCCCATCCATGATCGGCATTTCGACGTCCATCAGGATCAGGTCAAACGATTCACTCTCGAACAGTTCGACAGCTTGCTGACCATCCTGAGCGACCTGCACAGTGTGGCCATGTTTTTCAAGCAAACCGACTGCCAGCTTCTGGTTCATCACGCTATCTTCGGCCAAGAGGATCCGCAACGAGGGCAAGGCCTCGCCGGTCGTCGAATCGCCAGACACGGCAGCGTGTTTCGCGTCGGGTGCAATCCCGACGGCCATGCCGATGGCATTGAGCAATTCTGACTGTGTCACTGGTTTCATCAGCCGCGCCACAATCCCCAGTTGTTCACACCGTCGCACGTCGCCGGGCCGGGCGCCGGAGGTGAGCATAATAACAGCCAGTTTTGCAAAGACGGGATCATCGCGCACCCAATGCAACAATGTGCAGCCATCGAATTCAGGCATATTGACGTCCGAGATCAAGATCTGAAACGGCACGCCTTCACGTTGCGCTTGCTGGAGCGTATCCAGAGCGGCTTTGGCCGTAGCCGCGCTCACAGGCAACATACCCCAATGCTTGGTCATTTCTTCCAGAATAAACCGATTGGTAGCATTGTCGTCGACAACCAGCACACGACATCCTTCAATCGCCTGCAAGTCACGTTGCGATGCGCTGAGTGGCGTGACGCGCGCCAAATCGAAACGAGCCGTGAACGAAAACCGGCTTCCCTTTCCCACTTGGCTATCGACCCAGATGTGCCCGCCCATCAATTGCACGATACGTGCCGAAATGGCTAGTCCCAGACCGGTGCCGCCATACTTACGTGTTGTCGACTCATCGGCTTGGGTAAAAGCATCGAAAATGCCGTCCAATTTGTCAGCCGGGATCCCGATCCCGGTGTCGCGCACTTCAAACGACAGCATTACCGAGTCCTCGGTTTGCGATTCGACATGCACTTCCAAGACGACTTCCCCTTCTTGGGTGAATTTCGTCGCATTGCCGATCAAGTTGATGATCACTTGTCCCAAGCGTGCCGGGTCTCCCACCAGAGAATCTGGGACTGCGGCATGAATGTGACACGCTAGTTCCAGTCCCTTGGTTTGCGCACGAATCCCAAGTGACTTCATCGTGTCGCCAACACGCTCGCGCAAGCTGAACAGGGTGCGTTCCATGTCCAGCTTACCCGCCTCGATTTTGGAAAAATCGAGGATGTCGTTGAGCAATGTCATCAACGTGTATCCCGACTCCCGGACCATACGCAGGTAATCACGTTGCGCATCATTTAAATCGGTGTCGAGTACCAGATCGGTCATGCCGATAATCGCGTTCATCGGCGTCCGGATCTCGTGGCTCATATTAGCCAGAAAATCTCCTTTGGCCTGATTGGCAACCTCCGCCTCGTCCTTCGCCCGCTGCAAGTCGCGAAACAGCAACGCGTACGGCTCTTTCAAACCGACACGTACGAACGCTCGGTAAACGAGGTAGAAAGAGACGATTTTCAGGAAATGTCCAACGACGTTCTGCGTGCTGTCGATCTTCGTGTACATCGTGAAGACCAGTTCAGACGCGATCGTGACAATGATTGCGGCCGCCAGCAGCCGAAAAACGGTCCGATCGAATTCGTTGCGGCGCCAGGCCAAGAGCCCCAAACCAATCAACAGCAAAACGCAGATGACCAATTCGCTAACGATCTTGAAACGGGTTAGCCCTCCCGTCTCGCCATAGTAGCACTCGGGAAACACGCGCCAGTAAAAAATCGTACTCAGGGCCACGGCAACGATCACAACGTAGATCGCGACCAAGGTCGTGGGAGCGATCCGGCGTTTGATGAAGACTAAAGCAGCTACCAATGACAGGGCTTCGAGATACCGAGCCAGTATCCAGAGCTGAATCCCAAGATTCGTGCCGTATCCTGCGAAGAGATTCATCTTGCCGACACTCAGCGTGTGCAAGAGATCGATAAACCCGACAAACAGAAAGGCAACACCGATGCACAGGTAACATGTGTTGCTGACCAACGTGCGGGCGTTCCAGAAAACGGCAAAGATGGTGCACGCCACGGCGACACTGAAGAATTCCGCCAGACTGTGGAACAAGTAATAGTTGTAATCACGCACCGCGCACAAGCTGCCAAACACCGCCACGCCAACCGCGATCGGCACCAAGTGATCGGACCAGTAATGTGGCTTGGCAGGCAGTCCCATAGCACCTTTCCGCGGTCGCCCTCACGGCATTCGACGCCGCGGCAAGACCGCATCGGTGATGATAACAGCTTCAGAGCTGCACAAATAACCAACCGTAACGTACCTGCCCCGGCGCTACGGTGGTTTCACGATGTCAATTGGAACGCTACTTTCCGAGCAGCAGCTTGACGCCCATCTACATTGGCTGACGAGCACACACCCCTCGTGGCCCTCCACAGACGCCATCGGCAACGCCACTCCCAGGCCGTCAGTAACGCAGTGCACAGCCCACCGTTGCCCGCACGCCCTGAATCATAGGAACGTTGCTGTCCAGAGTGTAGCGTCGATCGCAAGAATTTCACTTACACGGGCAACCGTTGTGTGACGTTTTCTCAGCAAATTCGCCTAGAGATGGTAGGGATGCCGCTGCGGTGTCCCCAACAACCGATTCGCGTGCGCGTCGCCAACGACCTGCTGCTTGGTGCCATCCCACTGTAACTTTCGACCCAGGATATAGGCCAAGTTACCCAGAATACAGAGCGTCGCCGTACGGTGAGCAATCTCAATATCGACGTTTGGCAGGTGGTTCGCGGTCCCGATCGCCTTGAGCCATTCGCCCATGTGATTCATGCCAAATTCATCGAACAGCTTGGGCGTATAGGGGTCAATCCCGCCCGGCGGGACTTGAAAATCGACCGCTGCCGGTTCGGCCCACTTGCGGGCGCCCTCCCATTCCAGCAGTAGGCTGCCCTGGTCGCCATAAAAAACCTGTCCAAATTCGGTCTTCCCAGCCTTTCGACCGGGCTGGCTCCAAATGAGCGTCCAGTCGGGATCTTGAAACGTGTAGGTAACGTCCATATCGACAGGACAGTCCCACAACCCCTTAGTTGGTGGTGTTCCGGTTGCCTCGACGGTAAAGGAGACTTGGCGGTCAGCGTTCATACACCAGAGAATCGTGCTGAACTGATGCGCTCCACGGTCACGGATCTGGCCGCCCCCCGACTCCAGCAACCAACGAAACGTACCATGGCAGTAGCGTTTATTGTAAGGACGCCAGCGAAGCGGACCAAGCCACATGTCCCAATCGAGCTCAGCGGGCGCTGCACTGTCAGGAACCGGGTGTTCATCCACCGGATTGGCATAGTGCCAGCAGTCGACTTTGTTCACCTTGCCGATCAAGCCATTGCGAATCGCTCGACATGTATAGTACGCCGGCATACCACTGCGGCCCTGCGCGCCGACTTGCACCATGCGATCGTTCACACGCGCCGCGTGGACCATCGCCTGGCCTTCGCGAATATTGACCGACGATGGCTTCTCGACATACACGTGTTTTCCCATTTCGCATGCGTGCACCGTCTGCACCGCGTGCCAATGGTCGGGCGTAGCGATGATCACTGCATCAATATCTTTGCGTTCCAGGACGTAGCGATAGTCCGCGTAAGGATCGACTCGCACTCCCGCGTCTCGGCAACGCTTCACACTTGCCGTCAGGCGTTTCTCGTCAACATCACATACGGCTGCCACTTGCGTTGTGCCCAGTTTCTGAAACGCCAGGCCGCGTCCCAGGTGACCGTTGCCCATGCCCCCCACGCCGATGTGCCCTAAGGTGATCCGATCATTCGCGCCTGGCTGACCCGCTGACGCGAGCACACCCGAAGGAATGACATAGGGAGCGCTCAGCAGCGCACCTGACGTGCCGAGAAATGCACGCCGACCAACTCGTCGCTGTTTCAACATGATTCCGATACCTTGTGAATGCGTAATATGAAACGGGGCTCACCCCGCAGGTTTTCTTGGTTACCGCCCGAGCACCACCTCCGCAAACGCGGCGTCGAGCGCATGCGCTATCGCTATTCTACTTTGACGCGAGTCCGTTTGGTCGGCTTCAGCTTCTCGCACGGGAAGCCTGCAATGCTCTCGCCACGCGCACGTAGCGATTGTACGATGTTCATCTTGAAATCGTCCGGCACCCTGTCCAGGGCCGATCGCAACGCAGCCAGCGACTCCGGACCGGGAATTCGTTCGAGCGACATGCGCGCATCTTCGCGAATACCTTTGACCTTCAGCATCGCGACAATTGACTCGACCGTATCTCCCGTGCCGATCTCCGAGAGCATCCAGAGCACTTCGCGTCCAACCACCGCCGAGACATCGGGTTTCAGCAACGCGACCAACTGACCGGCCAACGCGCGTTGCTCTTGCTCAGCGCCAGACCGACCGGCATGCCGGACGATCCTCCACAAAGCTCGTTTCGCCGTGCGTGCCGTTTCGGTATCACCACCAGCCATTCCAGCCGCCAACTGAGCGACTTCGGCACTCGACGCACCGTTGTTCACCGTCGCAGTTGAGATGCTGTCTGACGCCGCTTTCTTCTTATCAGTAAACTCAGCCATGGAAACACCCTCAAGAGAAACGCGTGAACGAAGTGGGGAGGCAACAGCTGCGCAGCAACAAGGAGCTTTAACTGGACAGCGTCACTTAGCCGCCCAACGGCCGCCAAGCAATATCGAAATACGAAATACCCAATGACCAACGAATGGCGCAACCCGAAGCAACAATGCCGTTCAGAACGCAACACGGCACAGGTCATCCGATGGAAGAGCATTCTTCATTCGGGCTTCCTTCGTCACAAGTCAATGGTAATTCGACATCTACGAAAAAACGTGATCGCAAAATGTCACTGTCGATCTAGTATACCGATATTGCAGACCGATTCGCAACAGAACGGCCGTGGGATGTGTCATGAAATAACGGCTCATGAGTGCAAACCGCAACGATCCCCTTGCGGCGACCAAGAATTCGAGTAGCCGTTCACGGATACGAGAACGCAATTGACACATTTAGAAAGCGGCCGCCAATAAACGCGGAAAGACGCTGATGAACAATCGCTCCGCTGGGCTTGCCCCGGCCGGAAGCACGACCGGTCGACTACCAACAGCTCGCCCTTCGTCTTCTGTCAGTCGAACTTGAAGTTTTTGTAACGGTTTAGCCATCTAAAATGGGACGTGCACCCGAGTTCATTTTCCATCGGTCGACTCCCACCGCCTTGTGCGGTGGGTGAAGATGATTGGTACGCTACCCGTGACGTCCCATCGCCCCCCACATCCACGGCCCCCTTTCCTCCCCGCCGCCGAAGGCGGCGGGGAGGAAAGGGGGGGGGG
>JAJRVM010000283.1 GCA_024277285.1 Planctomycetota bacterium | reverse complement strand
CAAGACGGTTCGCACTGCGTGCAGTGTGCGGCGGTGTGTTAGCGGGGCGGTTGGTAGTGATAAGCCGATTGAGGTGTAAGACTCGTTCGAGCATGCAGTGGCACGAACATTCCGTACGTCCTCCAGTATCAGATCCCCCAACAAAGTCACAAATCGACGCGAACACGAGAACGCCAAGTTGAGCAGTGTGAAGCGGCAAGCGAGCTTCCCCTTGGAAACCGGGTTGGCGGTTCCCAAGGGTGCCTCATTGCTTCGCTTGGCGCTCGAGCATCGTTGCCAAGTGTGTGGCAACCGAGCCGGGCAGGACTTCGGTGTTGTAACCACCTTCGAGCACGCTCACGACCCGCCCTTTCGCGTGTTGGTCTGCCACATCAAGAACGCGTTGCGTAAGCGTGACGTAGTCTTCGTCTTCGAGTCCCAACGATCCGACGGGATCGCGTGCGTGGGTGTCAAAGCCAGCGCTGATCAGGACCAACTGGGGACGCACCTTGGCGGCCATCTTCTCGAGCGCCTTGGTGAACGCCGCGACATAGGCACGGCGCGATGTGCCGAACGTGACCGGTACGTTGCAGACAGTGCCCAGCCCCTTACCGGCACCGGTTTCGTCCGCGTCCCCCGTTCCCGGGTAGAATGGACTGCGGTGGATCGAGAAGAAGCCAACTTGCTCGTCTTCCCAAAATGTGGCCTGTGATCCATTACCGTGGTGAACGTCCCAATCGACAATCAACACACGGTCAAGTTCCAATTCGTTCGTTGCGACGCTTGCTGCCACAGCGATATTGTTGAACAGGCAGAACCCCATTGCCGATGCCTTGAGAGCATGATGGCCTGGTGGGCGAACCAAGCAGAGCGCACGCGGGTTTTGCTCGTCTTTCCCTGCGATCACTCGCCGCACCGCATCCACAACCGCTCCGGCAGCCAAACAGGCCACTCGAAATGATTCGGAACTGACCAGCGTATCCGGTTCGATATGACCACCGCCGCGATCCGCGAAACGCTCGACGCTGTCAACATAGGCAAGATTGTGAACGCGCGCCAACGCCTCGCGGCTGACCGGCGTCCAACTTGGCCGTCGGCAGAGTTCGGCCAGTCCGTCGCTGGCCAACTTGGCGGAAATCCGCTTCGTCCGCGTCGCACATTCTGGGTGGTGGCCCGTGTCGTGTTCTAAGAAAACCGGATCGTCGTACAACAAGGTCATTGGATCAACTCGTTTCAGGACGCAATGCCCCGGCCTCGCGTTCTCGTAGGCGTGAAACGCAGAACCGGGTGGAACGATCATCGGTCGGCGGCACTCGGTATTGCCCGGCCCCGTTATTGCCAGTTGACCACGTGCATCGACCGGCTCAGAGCATACGGGGCGGATCGGCACCTGTCAAATTATGCCCCAAGACGTTGCGCCGCTGGTCGGCCGATACCGAGCAAGTCATTGAGGGCAGCCAAGTTGTCTCCAGCGTTGTATTGTAATCTACTATGAGCATCGAGGTCGTGGTTTACTTGCTTTGCCCATGTGCAGTTGTTTTTTTTGCCCGTCATGTTCTTTGCCCTCACTTGGGCACAACCGGAACG
Source organism: Planctomycetota bacterium (assembly GCA_024277285.1). Next base: position 10,184 of record JAJRVM010000283.1, on the reverse strand, counting down.
TCGTCCATGAACGCAACGGAAGAAAAGGGCAAAAAAGATCGTGGGCAGAAAGAGCGCCGCGCGGAGTGCCTTCCGATCAGGTGCCTCTTTCCCATGTTCCGTACACCAACCGCTACACGCCCTCACATCACCGATTGTCAGCAGCCCAGGCGGCTCCGTTGTGGCAAACGAATGAGGGGAGTAGGTGCCCATCTGCCGATCGCCTTGGTAGCACGTCGTAAGATTTCGCGAGAAATGCGTGGGCAGCGAGCTGTTCGGCCGGGCCACCGCACGCTTGCCGAGCCCATTTCCTGGCCAATCATGCGTATCTCCCCCCCCCGAGGCGTCAAAACTGGTAGAATTGCCACAGATGCAGGCCTCGGCAAGACTTGTGACAAAGCGTTAAGTTGACAATCCCCAGCATTGACGAGTAGTCTAGAGAAGGGAATAGCGGCTTGCGCTGCCAGGGGAAAGTAACTCGTTCGTGCCGTTGAGTTTGAGACCAGTTGAGTTTGAGACCAGTTGAGTTTGAGGCGGAGTTACGTGCCAGCTTGTCAAGCGATACCCCGTCAATCGACACCCGTCAATCGACACTGGGTTTCGAACCGACACTGGGTTTCGAACCGACACTGGGTTTCGAACCGACACTGGGCTCCGTTCCAGATCCCTTGGATTCAATTGCCAAGTCGCGGGAATCTCGGCGATTCGGCCGATGCCGCTACAACTTATCAAGCGTTTATTGCCGAGACCTCGTTCATTGTCGCGAGGTCGTGGGCACCAGTCATCTTGCCAAACGATCGTATCGTGTCGATCCCCTAAGAAACTTGGTTCCCCTAAGAGACCTGGTCCGAAGTCATTTCGTTATCTTGTTGTCAACTCCATCCGCCTCGCCCACGCTTCCTAGTGTCCTGGGAACAGAGTGTTCGAGTGATGAGAGAGAGGCTTGTAACCTATGTTCAATGATCGAAATCAGAAACGTTGCCTGCGAATCTTGGTCAGGGCGGCCGTGGCCGTCTGCGGCTTGGTGTTTTTGGCGAGCGGCCAGTTGGCGCTCGCTCAGTCCTTCACCTGGGACAAGGTCGACCCGGCCTATGCGAAGGGGACGGCCGTATCGGCCGCGAAGGGGCTGAAGACACAAGTCGTGATGGGGGGCATGCGTCTGTCGAGCAACCGGCAGGCATTCGAGAATTGGTACCGGAAGTATTTGTTTCCCGCCATGGCTTCCAGGGAATTCCTGGAGGACATGTATGACAACCGCGACTCGTTGCTCAAGGATCTCGAACGATCGGTTGATCCCGCAGCGCGTCAGGTCTTGTTGGATTTGGCCTATACCGAGTCTGTGAAACGGGCAACGGGCAAGTACCATCCGGCGGTTCGCTACAATGCACTGCTGATCATTGGCAATCTAAACCAGACGGAAATAAGACGTTCGGAACGTCTGCCGCCGATCCGACTGCCCAAGGCGTTTGACTTTTTGGTGACCGAGTTGCAAAAACCGGATCAGTTGGATGTGCTCCGTTTGGCGGCGATGGTTGGCATTCAACGTCATCTGCGTTTGGTGGGACAACGCCCGCAGGAACAGCCGATTCCCGATGCCAAAAAGGCGGAGGTCGCTGGCATCATGAAGAAATTGGCTGAGCAGAAAGTGGTTCCCGATGGACGCGAAGAAATTGCGCACACGTGGTTGCGCCGTCGGGCGATTGATGTATTGGCGACAATCGGCCAGGTCGGTGACGGGCAGGCAATTTTCAATACGATGGTAGGCATTGTCACGGATGACGAGGAACCGTTGGCCCTGCGCTGCACGGCCGCGCGCGCAATCGGCGATCTCAATTATGCTGGCGTCGCGGGAATCGATCCGGTTGCCACTTCGCAATCGCTAGGTGAATTGGTGGCTTTTGCATGTCGCAATGAAGACGCCTGGGTCAAGGAGCATCAAAAGAAGCTGGAAGAAGCCGACTCGGCCAAACCAAATACCGCGTATGGCGGCATGGGCGGTGGTATGCCCGGCATGGGCGGTGGTATGCCCGGCATGGGCGGCGGTATGCCCGGGATGGGTGGCGGTATGCCGGGGATGGGTGGCGGTATGCCCGGGATGGGTGGTGGTATGGAAGGTGGCATGCCCGGTATGGAGGGCGGTTATGGTGGTGGTTATGGTATGCCAGGTGCCGGTGGTACCGCGGCGGGAGTAACGACCGAAAGCGACGAATTGCAGCGGCTGATGGAGGATGCTCGGCGCCGCCTGAAGCTGCCGATCTATTTCGGTCAGTTGGGAATTCGCGGGAAGATGAAGAAAAGGTATGGTGCCGCAGGGAGTAGCCAACCAGCACTTGGATCGGTCGCGCAATTGGCGGTCGACGACACGCAAAAGGCCGAGATTCAAAAAATCCTGACAGCACTCGACGAACTGATCGCAGCTACCGATCTAGTCGATGGCGGTTTGGACGAAATGATGACCCAAGTAAGGGCCAAGACGCGCGATTTAGAAACGGTGCTTCCCAAGCCCGTTGCCGCTCCCGAAAATGCCGCCGGAGCCGACGCACTTCCCGGGACCGATTTGCCAGGTGGCGGTGCCGCGCCAGCAGTACCGGCAACGCCCGCAAAGAAGAAATAGCATCCGCAGTCGCCAGCATCGTTGCCATGTCTGGCCAGCTAGGTCGGTTTTGCTATCACACGGGCCACCGCTGAGCTTGCCTCAGCGGAGCCATGACTGGCCAGCTACAGGAGGTAGAATCGCAATGGTCTTTGAACTAGCTCGCCTCGGTGACCAACTCGCGCTGCCGACCCATGGAAAGAGCTAAGGCATAGCTGCCGAACAACACGACACTGAAGAACATGTCACCTGCCAAGGTATAGCGGAAAAACGGAATTGCCGCCAAGTAGCATTCGCCGAGGCCTACCAAGCTGCGTTCATAGCCACCGAACCAGATCCAAACACCGAAATTGGTGACGGCGAAGAACAGCAAAGACGACAACAGGCCGAAAGAAAACAGACCAACTAGTGGCGCTGCGGTCTGGGCATGTTGCAGGTCGAATGCGCGACGCAACCATCCGCGAAATGCGACCGGCAGTGCAAGCATGCCATACACAAGCGCCATCATTGCCCAGTGATAGCCGCCCAGGAACCAATCGCTGATTGCCATCACCGACAGCGGCACTGCCAACGCCAAAATCGAAGAGCGGAAAAAGTAACCCGCGAATAAGGCCATGGCAGCCACCGGGGCAAAATTCGGCAGATCGTGGCAAGCCAATCGCAATGCAACGCCGCCGCCAACAAGCAACGTGAACGCCACGGCATCCGTTGTCCAAGCGCGTCCGCCGTTCTCCGATTCTCCAACTATGCTCCGTTGCCTGGAGGCTTGATTCCGTTTGCCAATCATATGTGTCGTCCCGTTGGTCGATGAATGAATCAGAAAAAACACCCGAAAGTTGCACAAGCCGAAATCTGCTCGCGTGCGGTCCCCGGCCACCCGTTTCTCTTACCGAAGTGCCGGTGGTGCGGGCCCCTTCATTAATCGGCTTGCGGGGGACCGCTCAAGACACGCATGTCGAAACAGTCGCGCGTTATTCTATCGGTATTCACCGAATTTCCACAAGATGGTATCCCCCGGTTTCAGGGTGAGGGCTCCGAAACCCCTAGTTGCCAACTTGTTGTTTACGCGGTAAATCCAATTGCGTGTGTGCCCGTTGTTTTCCAGGTCGTCGATCTTGGTTAGGAATGCCGTGGCTCCCTTGCCGCGATACTTGATCGTGATGCCATGGGGGTGTTTTTGGGCTGCTGAAAGTGCATCCAGGACCGTCATTCCATCGTGCCACGCCAAACGGGTGAAGTGTTTTTGAACGCCGTCCCCGTAGTCGATCACCATATGTACTCGCTTGGGGGTCGGTTTTTTGTCGGCTGTGCGGGCCGATGGTGCAAAGCCCAAGCCGATGATCAGCACGACAATGGTGGCCAGGAGTCTACGTCGAGATTCTGTTTGGAGCATGGAAATCCCTCGTTCTAGTGTGAGCGTTTAGGGAGCGTGGTTCCGAACGGGGCCGAGGATTCTGCCGGGGGCGGTCCCAGCATTTCGAGTCGGCATTTCGAGTCGGCGCATGTGCATGGCACGCGCCAGACTTGGCTGACGCAAGAATACCAGAAAAACGAACGCGTCGTGCGCGGGTCGTAAACTGCCGTCGGCCTCTGGGGGGGCAGGTCGTCTGTTTGAGGCTGCCATTCCACGCTCGATGCGTGGCACGGGGCATGGTTCCCGCCGGGCGGGCTTTCCGGCAAAGAGAAAGCTCGTTAGCATGCGTTTTCCCAGGCGAACCGGTCGGTTTGCAGCGTCGTGCGGGCTTCGTGCTAATCCCCGCTTGGTCGCAGGGAACGCCACACAGGGAATGAAACCGGAATGTCTGCACCCGACTCGCTTCATAATGGACTACCTGAATGGACCTCCGCTGACGCTCAGGAGGGGCGCCGAAATGCCCAGCGTTTGGCGCAGTTGGCATGTGACCGTGGCGCTGCCTCGCGCAGCGGAGCGGGATTGGGGCAGGTCGAGCGAGTTGGGATTTGCGGGGCAGGGATCATGGGGGCCGCGATTGCGGCAGTGAACGTCCAGCATCGGGTGCCGGTTCGTATCTTTGATGCCGCACCTGCGGCCGTCGATCGGGCGCTTGAGTTCCTGCAACGCGAGTTCCTGCAACGTGAATGCCCACTTTCGCCCGCGGCCGTAGATTCTGACGTCGTGCGTGACGCCTCATACGCAGTCGGTTGCTACCGTCAGGACGATCTGATCGGCTGCGACCTTGTGATTGAATCGGTGGTCGAGAACCGGGAGCTCAAGCAGGAGATACTTGGGCAATTGGCCGGCAAGCTAGGCCCGAATGCACTGTTGGCATCCAACACATCGACGATACCGATTGACGAGTTGGCGACCGCATTGTCCGAGCCTGGGCGTTTCCTGGGGCTGCACTTTTGCAATCCCGTTTCGCAACGGCGATTGGTCGAGATTGTGCGCGGCGGCGCGACGGACGATCGCGCGGTGGCGGCGGCAGTTGCCTATGTGGCTCGGATCGGCAAGTTGCCGATCGTCGTGCGAGATACCCCCGGTTTCCTGGTCAATCGCTTGCTGCTTCCCTATCTGAACGAGGCGTTGGAGATGGTGTGTCAAGGCGCGGACCTGCGTCTGTTGGACCAGACCGCGCGCGATTTCGGCATGGCGATGGGGCCGATCGAGCTGTTTGATATGATCGGAACCGATACGGCGATGTGGGCCGGTCGCACGTTGTGGGAGGCGTTTCCCGACCGTATTGCCTTGACTCCCGTCCTGCCAGCATTAGTCAAACGGAATCGGCTTGGTCAAAAGACCGGGCTTGGTTTTTACCGCTATGAAGCTGCCGGCGCTGCTCCCAAGGTCGATCCCGGATTGGAGCCGATATTGACACCCTATGTGCGCCGAGCACGCGAGTTCACGCGTCGCGAAATTACGTTGCGGCTGTTCCTGCCGATGCTGATCGAAGCGACGCGAGCGATTGAGGAGGGGGTGGTACAGGATGTCCGTGACGTCGATATCGGACTGCTTTACGGGCTCGCGTTCCCCGAGGATCGTGGCGGGTTGCTCTACTGGGCCGATCACCTTGGCGCTGTGACAACGCTGGAATTGCTCAAGCCGTTTGAATCGCTCGGCAAACGGATGCAGCCGACGGCGCTGTTGATGCAGATGGCGGAAACCGGTCAGCGGTTCTATCAATGGTAGTGAGTGTGGTGCCCCGCCGCTCTTCCCGTACAACGGCATGCGGCGGATATGAGTGGGGTTTTGGCGGCTGACCTAGTGGTCTGTCGCCCAACGGCTTGCCAAACGAATGATCGATTCTCCGATGACAGATGCACCGAAAAAAGTAGAAGGCATGTTCTGGCGAAGGCTCGCGGCGCGGCTGTTGTTTGTACCAACACTCGCCTGGAACGTTCTGCTGGGACGCGTGCTTCACGTGCGACGCTGGTGGGACGAGATCGACGACCATGTCGTTATGGGCGCGTTTCCGTTCTCATTCGACGTGCCGAAGATGAAACGTGCTGGTATCGGCGCGGTCGTCAATACGTGTGAGGAGTATGCGGGACCGGTCGCGGCGTATCGCCAGGCGGGCATCGAGCAGCTGCGTATTCCAACGGTTGATTTTACGGCGCCGTCGCTTGAGAACGTCGAAAAAAGTGTGGCGTTCATGCAGCGGCAGATCGCCCAAGGGCATGGCGTCTACGTACATTGCAAAGCGGGCCGAGCGCGCAGCGGCACCGTCGTACTCTGCTACTTGATCGCCGCCAAAGGGATGACTCCCGACCAGGCCCAACAGCGAATCCTGGAGCGCCGTTCGCACGCCCATCCTCATCTTGCCGATCGCGCTGTCGTCCAGCAATTCTGGCAGCGCCATGCGACGCGCGTTACCTGAGGAAATGGTATCTGTTTGGACCGTATGGATCGTTACGCGCTCCGCGCATGGGGGGCCGAAGGTGTGCGCCTTATTCTGGTGCGTTTGCGTTCGTTCGCCGCGTCGGTGCCGCTGTCAATTCGGTCGAAGCGAGCTTGACGCACGCTACGCGTTGGGTGCGCGCTAGCCGAGGTTAAGAACGTTTCTTGCGTCCACGCCGAAAGATATTACGCGCGTCCTGCAGCGCCTCGCCCATCCGTTCGACTTCTTCCAGTGTGTTGTAGAAGTAGAAGCTGGCACGGTTGCTTGCCGCCAAGCCGAGCCGTTTATGGAGTGGCATGGCACAATGGTGTCCGGCGCGAATCGCAACCCCATGTTGGTCCATGATTTGAGCGACGTCGTGGGCATGGATCCCTTGGACCACAAAACTGACGATGCCGGCCTTTTTTTCTGGGATGGGACCTAGCAGATCAACATCACCAACCGCTTGCAGCACGTCATGAGCACGCGTGGTGATGAGCGTTTCGTACCGCGCGATTCTCTCCAGTCCTATCGCCTCCAGGTACGCAATGGCACTCGATAGGCCCAACGCCGGCACAATCGGCGGTGTCCCCGCCTCGAATTTGGCAGGTAGTTCGGCCGGTTCAAAACCGTCCACGGTCACGCGCCGAATCATGCTGCCGCCCCCGAGGAACGGAGGCATGGAATCGAGCAGCTGCTCGCGTCCGTACAAGATTCCGACTCCCGAGGGCCCTAACATCTTGTGGCCGCTGAACGCAACGAAATCGGCATTCCATGCCTGTACATCGGATCGGCTGTGGGGCACGCTCTGTGCCGCGTCGACCAGCGTCAGTGCTCCGGCGGCGTGCGCCAGCCGCACGATCTCCTGGACCGGATTGATCGTGCCCAGTACGTTCGAGACGGCGGCAAAGGCGACCATGCGCGTGCGGGACGTGATGGCGGTGGCGAGTGCCTCCATGTCCAGACAGCCGTCCTCGGTCAGGGGGGCGAACCGGATCTTGGCCCCCGTTCGTTCGGCCAATTGTTGCCAAGGAACGATGTTCGAGTGATGCTCCATCTCGGTTACCAGGATCTCGTCATCACGTTTGACCTGGGTGTCACCCCAGCTGCGGGCCACCAGATTGATCGCCGCCGTCGCACCCGTGGTGAAGATGATCTCGTGGCGGTGAGCCGCGTTGATGAACTGCCGAACCGCTTTGCGCGCCTCCTCGTAAAGATCCGTGCTCTGCTCGCTCAACCAGTGGATGCCGCGGTGGACGTTGGAATAATGGTGTTCGTAAACGTCGACGAGCGAATCGATCACCTGGCGAGGGCGTTGTGTGGTGGCAGCGTTGTCAAAATAGACAAGCCGTTTGTCGCCATGCACCATCGTGTCGAGGATCGGAAAGTCCGCGCGCAGTGTCTCGGGATCGAGAGGTAGGTGGTCGATCGTCGCCAAGATGGTTCCTCTTGCACAAAAGAGAGTCTTATTTCGTCGTTTCGGACGGGTCGGCGTGCTGCTCGATCGGTGCGTGCATTGCCGTTTGCACGACGCGCCACACGAGGAGACAACACTTCTGTCGATTCGGCGTTAAACGTGCCCCAAATAATTTGAGCATGTCTTCGGCGCTGAAGCTCTTCACTTCCTCGACCGTCTTTCCCTCGATCTGTTCCATCAGCATGGAAGCAGAAGACTGGCTGATGCAACACCCGTCGCCGTCAAACCAAGCCGATCGAATTCGGCCGTGGTCATCAATTTGCAACTCAACCGTGATGACATCTCCACAAAGCGGATTGTCATCCTCATGGGTGTGAGTGGCGTCTTCACAGACGCCCCGATGATATGGGTCTTCGTAGTGGTCAAGAATGTGTTCTTGATAGATCTGCTGTTCGTTGTCGGATGCCATGCTCGTGCGACACCTCTATGAGAAAAACGTGATCGAAACTTGAAAAAGTAAACTACACTCAAACGCCTGGGGCAAGACCGCCCTGGAAAGCCCGAGCGCCACGTCTATCCAAGCGGTCGTTTGCAGCCGATTGTCAGTGTACGACCGCCGCCCCGATTAGACAACCGGCCAGCTCGCCGTCATCGCGTGCCGTGATGCTCGACGACACGCAAGCAGGACCGACCGTGACCTCCAGCTGTGGTCCATCGCTCAGCAGGCACTGTGTCCCGTTCAAACGAGTCCGGTACATGTTCTTATAGTCCGATCGTTCGGGGATGCCAGTCGTTCCGCAGGGTTTTGGCTAACCGTTCACGGCCAAGGGGCGTCGCTGACGAAGTGACCGTGCTGATCTCCGCACTTGCGCATGTTGGCCATCGTGACACCGTCCTGGCCAGGAAACACTTCGTCGAGTCGGTCTTGCCGCTGAAACTCGACGGTCACCAAGTCCATCTTCTTGACATTAAACAGTGCACGCTGACGCGTCTTAAGACAGTGCTCGCCACGCTCTCCACTTGCTCCATGCCGATCAAGAAACGTATCCTCGACGCGGCCGCTTTGTGCGTTGCCGCGGATGGAACCATCACTGTCGGCGAAGCGGAACTGCTGCGCGCCGTAGCCGATTCGCTCGATTGCCCCATCCCGCCTATCCTACCCGGCAAACTGAAGAGGTAACTAACTCGCGGGCTTGCGATGCCGCGTGGCCAAGGCCGAATCGGTGCGCGAGGGAACACTCATTCGCGTCAGGCTCCGAGTTGTCTTGCCCCTTAGCGCTCGCGCCACAAGACGCGGTCAGAGATGCCAAGCTGTTCTTGCTGGACGCGGATCTCGCCGCGAAAACGTTTGGCGTCGACCGGATAGCCAGCGGTCCGTTTGATGCCCGGCACCTGTCGTAGCCAGAACGTATTGAACGCCAGCATGGAGAGTTCGCGCAAGTACTTGGCAAACATCGAGGCCAACGCCGCCGGTAGGAATCGCTCGCCTTTGGCGATGAAGCGAGCCTCGACACGGCGTTTTGGCGGCCCCCAGCGGTACGTGCTCTGCCCCCGAGACTCGTCGCCCACTTCGATCAGGTGATCCGGGAATACATGCTGCAATAGTCCGGCATAGCGGTTTCGACCACCGTGTTTGTCGCATTGAATGAGAATGGGGCCCGCATCGATCGGTTGCAGCAACTGGTCGATGAGCTCCAATGTCCACAGCGACAATGCCTGTCCCTTGCTTCCACATGCTTGGACGCGCTCGTTAAATGCTCCCGGGAAGACCAGTTTGGCCTGCACCGTAATCAGTTTGATACCGGTCGCGTGTAACGCGTGGTCCAGTATCTGTCGAGCCGAGTCGATCTGCGGGGCCGTGGCATCGATCGGGACAGGACGATCGAAAGCGGCGTACCACGGCACCGAGTCAATCGTCGCGTGGCAGGCACTATCGCAGTCGGTAAGCACGGTTCGCCACGAAAGAGGTTCCTGACACCTTTTTGCGGCGAAGATGCCCCGTTCCAGTTTGGCGAGGCTGCCGCCACTGTGGTAGAGCGATTTGGAATCGCCGATTAGCAGCACGGTGTCGTCGGTGAGCGGCCCGCTTGAGGGCGCTTGGATGTTGGGTAGACGCTGATATAGTTCCTCGCCATCCACTCCGTCAGGCACGTGCCATAACGTGCCACCGATCACCAAGGGGCCCAAATTGGGGCCATAACCAGCTTCGTCGGTGCCAACCAGGTATGCCATGTCTTGCAGCCTAACAACGTCGTGTGAATAAGGCGGGCCGTGGGACATGGAGTGCCCCCGACGGCGGTCGCCCGCGCCCGTTGCCCAGTGGACCCGTTGCCCAGTGGACCCGTTGCCCAGTGGACCCGTT
>JAJRVM010000282.1 GCA_024277285.1 Planctomycetota bacterium | reverse complement strand
TGGCTGATTCCATCCATCAGAGTCCAGCACAGCGCGTGACTTGTTGATTTCGTCAAACAGCGGTTGGCCCCAGGCACGGAGGGAAATCGTGTGCACGAGTAGATCATAGCCGACGAACAATTTGATCTCGTCATTCTCGGCGTTCGGGGTGATGCGTGGAAGTTCTGGCGTCTTCCGAAACAACGCTGCCAACGAGACTGACGGTGAGATGATCACCAGTCCAGCGAGCGTTCCGATTCGGCGAATGAGCTGGCGTCTGTTCATGGACAATTTTTCTCACGCATTGCAAGACTCGGCTGGAACGCAGCTTAGTGGGGCCGGTACGAGATTCGCCCGCAGTTTCGGTACAATTCGGGCCGTCACTTGGACGAAGAGGCGGTTGCTCCTTGGCGGTTGGCAGAACGCGATCCCGCTCGGCACGGCATGTTTTTGAACCGCGGAGTTCATTGAGATCAGATGTTTGCCGAGCATGGGCCTGGCAGTGAGTACGGCAGAGCGGTCGTTTTGCGATGAGGATCAGAGGAGGTCGCCGCCCACGGTTATGCGTGCATCCGCGGTACTCGTCGCGACTCGAATTCCCAAGGCAGAGCTGGAAGCGCCCGCGTGTGAGGCGTTTGCCAGAGAACGCTTGACAGAGCGAGGGACGAGGGTTGGGATGCAATGCGATGACCGCTGGCCGCTTCACAGATGAGACTGCGAAGGGCGAGCTGAGTCCCCAGGTGGATCCTGCCGGCAGGATGTACCGCTACGGCCAACGTGATACCGGGCCGATGCCTGGCGGGCGAAGAAGGCCAGTGTGGCTGCTCAAATGCTGTCCGATAGAGCTTCCCCGCGATTAGGAGCGATTCCCCATCTAGCATCTGCCCCGCCGGCAAGACGGTGGTCTTAAGACTGTCCGCATCAGCCGTACTGCCGTGGCCGCGCCTGTGGATGTTGATCATCACAGGGTCGGACTCATTGCGCGTGCAGACGTGACTGGCGGCAGGCGTCACCGCGGGTGCGTGACAGATAAGACCGAGACGCGTCTCGATGTCTGGCCGATCATCACACGTCCGCAATCGCCCCAATCGACTTGCATCGCCTCGCCCGGATCGTAATGCACCTCTTGGTAAATGCGCCCGCGGGCCGGCCGGATCTGTCGCAAGTATCGCCGCACCAGAGAGATACCGCCATGATATGGCTTGGTGCCCTTGGAGATCTCCTCCAACACGCGTACCGCGGAGAGTTCCGGGTACTTTTTGATTAACGCGTCGACTTGAGCGTGATAGGGATCGAGGATGCTTGGATGAGACTCTGCGGGCATTTGCGTTGGCGGGTGCTCCATCGCCAAAGCCTTCCTTACCGTCTTGTTGCAACAGTGCAAGCGTCGGGAGATCGCACGCCGTGACAATTTCTCCACTTCCTTTAAGCGACGGATCTCCGCCCATAAGGCAACGTTCATGGCTGCCTCCTGGTCGAGGTGGGTGGATCTGTATCGATTTGTGCGCGCATCAGTTCGCGCACGGTCACTGCGTAGCCACGTTCCACACACGGTGTCGGCAGCGATAATACTTGGACAAGCGGTGCCTGGTACGCCACCAGGTCGTGGACCACCAAGTCATCGCGTGCGGCCACGACGGCCTCTTCTCGTATGCGCAGACGTACGGCGAGCGTGGCATCGCTGTAAAACGACAAGCCATGTTTGTCGCTGACGGCGGCCAGGAAAAAGTACATGAACACCGCATCGCCCGACAGCCGTGAGGCAAAGTCGCGCAAGAAGCGGCGATCGACCCAAGAAAAACCCTCACGCGGAGGGCGGCGCACGCGGTCGACGACCAGTAGACGTTTCTCGATCATGTTTGGGATTCTCCTGATGCGTTTTGAGAGAAGATAACGCGGGTTTAGAAGAGTCCCTATAGCGGCGGACCGGCATCGAGCAGCCGGAGGCAGTCGTTGCGCTATTACGCTTCTTCCATTTGCGTTCTCGGTCTCTCACACGCCGCAGAGCCTGGCGGCACGCGTCGCCGCAGTAACGGGCCGGCGCACGGCGGGAAGAGCGCAGCGGTTCGAAACAGCCTGGACGATCGCAAAAATTGTCAGGATATTTCTTGCTGCGTGACCACGCGCGTGACGCGGGAGCGTCGATTGGAGTGGGCTCGCTGGAAACGGGAGGAGATGGCTTGGGCGGCCGGGCTTGAGCCTCTTCGCGGCGCCGGCTACGGCGTTGACGCTCGGTGCGGGCGTGTTGCTGGCGGTTTTCGACGTGACTGCGCCACCGCTGTTGGCGTTTGGCTGCCTGCCAGCGATACAACAGTCGCAGGCACTCCGGTTGCCGGCAATAGCGTTGGTTACATCGCCTGGGCACAACAACGCACTCGCAGCCCTTTCGAAGGCACTGCCGTGGGGGGAATCGAGAAGTTCTTGCCGAAAGGGCACTGGAACAGTTAAGCTGTTCTTGTCCCATGGGAGGTGCTTACTCCCGTCGGGGCCGCCCGAAGGACTCTTGATCAGTCCTTCGGGCACCTTTTATTAATGTGATCGATGTTCGGTTGCCTCACGGATCCCACCCAGGGACCATCTGTTCAGTATAGTTAGTGACTTTCTCCTGGCCACTCGGCCGTCTGCCTCGGCCCAGCTGCAATCCTGGCGACCCCCAAAGATAGTGTCCCGGCGCGGAGCGATGTGTCATATCGAAACCGGCGACTCCAAAAAATACGGAAGTAGATCCGGAAGGAAACGGTCTAGATATTTCTTGACTCTCGAAGGAGACGATCCTTCTGAAGGAGACTCAAAAGGATACGAAGGAAACGCGAAGTAGACACCACTACCCACTGACGGCCGACCGTGTACCGGAAACGCAGGCGATATTCATCCCGGTCCCAGAGGATGTCTACGATCATTCAATCCTCGTGGTTCTTTGCCATACGGCTTTGGCTGGCTTGCCGCGTAATTGGTGATTTCATGTTCTCCTTGAGCGCTGATTGGCAGCAGCCAAGCCACTTTTTGAAATACACGCAATATCGCTTGGGATCGAACGAGAAATTAGTGTCGCATTTGTTTCTCTTTTCTGCTAGGAATGTGCCTCATCAATCTGTTTGGGTTCGTTTTATGGGAGGCCAAGGATGGCGTTTGTATTCTCGAAGCGATTGGATGCGGCGGTAGAAAAGAACATGCAGGATTTCTACGGAACCTTGTCGGAGAAAGAACGACGACGGTTTGCGGCGGTTCAGTCGCGGCAATTTGGGCATGGTGGCGTGACGTATATAGCTGAGATATTGGCGTGTTCGCGTCGAACGATAGAGCGTGGACTTGCAGAACTCGATGATCTTCCCAATGATCCAGCGGCCGGGCAGGTTCGTCGGCCCGGTGCCGGTCGAAAAAAAGTTATTGCCCGACTCACCTCATGAGCAAAATCTAGAGACCGTGCTGGAACTCCGCACAGCCGGTGATCCTGACGACGAAAAGATCATTTTCACTGATTTGTCTCCACAGACGTTATCCGAAACCATGATGGAGATGGGGACGCCGGTTTGCGCAGATGCCATTCGACAATGGATGGATGATCAAGACCTACGTTTGCGGAAGATGTTCAAAGTGATCGCGGGCGGCCATTCGCCAGACCGCGACACTCAGTTTCAGCGGATCGCCGAACTGATTGCCGAGTACGAAGAAGCCGGTAATCCCTATTTTTCAATTGACACCAAAGCGAAAGAGTGTCTTGGCATGCTTTTTCGAGCTGGACGAATCCGCAGCAGCCAGGCATTCCGGGCGTTCGATCATGATTTCCCCAGCTGGGCCGATGGCGTGCTGATTCCACACGGCATCTATGATCGCGTTCGCAATTGCGGACACATCAACATCGGCTTGTCGCACGAAACCAGTCAGTTTGCATGTGATAGTTTTTGCTGGTATTGGAACCGCATTGGGAAGCGTTGTTATCCCACTGCAACGTCGATTCTCTGGCTGTGTGATTGCGGCGGCAGCAACGCAGCTAATAGATATATCTTTAAGCATGGCCTGCAACTGCTGTCTGACCAGATTGGTATTGAAGTACGAGTGGCTCACTATCCGAGCTACTGTTCGAAGTACAATCCCATTGAACGTCGGTTCTTTCCTCATATCACTCGAGCGTGTCAGGGTATGCTGTTCGACACGCTGGACACCGTGGTTACGTTGATGCGAAAAGCCTCGACACGCACGGGCTTAAGAACCACAGGGAACGTCATTCGCCGCTTCTATGAGACCGGACTCAATGCCACCGACGAGATAAAGCAAAACTTGAAGATCGTATTCGACAAGCTGTTGCCACAATGGAACTACCGTGCCATCCCGCAAGTGCGACTGCAATTGATCGGCCGGTCCTTAACAACAATGAAATACATGCTCAAGTCTCATGCGAACGGCCTTTCGTCCAGTCAAGTCGGGGCGACAAGACACGGTTAGAACTTTTTCGGCAGGGTGTCGGCGAGTTGCATACGCTGGATCTTCACGCGTATCAGCAAATTAAGTCGATGCTGAGTTGAATCGTGGGCATAGTAAAAGGCAATGCAGGTAGCAGCCTTCATTTTCGGCGAATTGGCAATTTTTGCCAATTGTGTTAGGATCGGACTGGGCTATTGTAAGCATGATAGGTGAGTGAGTGAGAGAGAGAACATGCCGACAAAGAATGTTAATTTGACCGATCACTATTCCGAATTTGTCAAGAACCTCGTGCAGTCGGGTAGGTACAAAAACGCCAGCGAAGTTTTTCGTGCTGGGTTGCGGTTATTGGAACAGTCGACGACGGAAGAGCAAGAGAAACTCAAACTGCTTCGCATTCTTGCCACAGAGGGTTTCGACCAGATTGATCAAGGGGAAGGCGTCGAATTCGAAAACGAGCAACAGTTATCCAACTGCATCGCTGAGCTTGGGCGTCGCGCTTCCGGGACGGCGAAATTCTAGGAATCAGGTGGCGCGAATGACTCGATTTACGCTCTCTCCAGCAGCGGAACGAGATATCGTTTCGATACTGGAGTGGACGCATGAGCATTTTGGAGAACAGGCGCGGCTTCGCTACGAGGCGTTACTTGTTCAGGCCATGGTCGATGTCTCGGACGAGCCCCAGAGAATGGGGAGTGCAGCTCGACAAGACATTTCTTCTAGCGTGATGACGTACCATCTTTGGAACAGTCGAAAAAATGTTGAAGGGGTAGTTGGCAGAGTTCGCCGGCCTCGCCACTTTTTGGTTTTCCGAATGACCAGCGATGGTCGAATTGAAATTGGTCGCGTCCTGCACGACAGCATGGATATCTCATCCCACCTACCAGGCGATTCAAATGCGCCGACGGACCAACCAGATTAGCTTGCCCCGCAATGGCAATAGGCCTCCGTGAGGTTTCAGCACCATTTTCTCAAGTCGGGGCGACAAGACGGCTATTGAACTTTTTCGAAGGGGCGTCACGTCCATTTCAGTGCAGTTATCGATTGCTGTACAAGGACTTGCGTCGTTGCTCCCTCGATCTGAAACCAACGCCCCAATTGCGACATGACCGGGGTTGATTTTCCGTTTCCAAACATCCTTCGACAGAGTTGAATGTCGCCTCTACCATCCAACGTTTTATGCGCCCCGAGACACGTTTCGAAACACATTGCATGTTTGATCGGATTGGTCAAAATAGGGTACGCCAATGCTGTTTGGGCACGACGAAGCGAACCACATTAACATGCTGGCACAGGAGAATTTTTGTTGACGACTTCGATGCCCACACTTGATCAACTCGTTGCCCGCCTAAAGGCGATCAAGGCTTCGCGTATCACGGTCACTGCGTACCGATCGACGACGCCCGAGTACGCCAAAGAGGCTGACCTGATTACCGGTGAAGGAAGTAGGTTGCACGGCAGCCGATGGAACCCGCCGGGCATCGCAGCGGTCTACGCCAGTTTCACGCCAGAGACAGCGATGGAGGAATCGCTGGCTCACTTTCGCTACTACGGCATCCCTTTTCATGCGGCGATGCCACGTATGTTTGTAGCAATCAATGCTCAGCTTACCAAGGTGGTTGACCTGACCGAGGGTGCGAATCGAAAACGCATGCAGATTGCCGAAAGCCGCTTGCTTGGATGCGATTGGCGAAAGGACAGGGCAGGCGGAGTGGACGCCTTGCCCCAACTTGTCGGCCGTGCCGCAAAAGAAACCGGCCTGGAGGCCATCGTCGTGCGCTCGGCCGAGGACAAGAACGGACGCAATCCCGTGGTTTTCCCGGCGAATCTCCGGAAATCGAGTCAACTCACTGTTCTCGACCCGGACAAGCTATTACCGGGCAAGCCAATGTAGAAACATGCAAAGTTGCATGTAATTATGCTTGACTTATTGCATCCAGTGGCCGATAATTGTTTTAAGGAGGTGTCACCATGGCAACGAAGACCAGGAAAGCTAAACAATCCGCGTCGAAGAAGAAGCTGTCTGCGAAAGTCGCGACTTTCAAGCTGGTTTCCTCAGCACGTGGCGGAACGATGCTTGCGCTTCGTTCCAGACTCAAGCTAAATCGAGATGTCTTCGCTCGGATGCTTCCCCTATCGACTCGCTCTCTGGCAACGATCGAAAGTGGTGAGGCACCAAGCGAAGTCGTGCTTCGTAGTATCACGGAACTTCGGCGAATCGTCGATGCGCTCGCAGAGGTGATAACACCGGAAACTGTCGGCCAGTGGATGACGACTCCCAATGATGCCTTCGGCGGGCTCAAGCCGCTTGAAGTCATCGAACGGGGCGAAGTTGACCGCATCTGGCAGATGGTTTTTGTGCTCCGCTCCGGTGTGCCAAGTTGAGTCAAACTTCGTGTTCGGCGACAATTAGCATTCCCCTTTAGCGACAATTAGAAATCCTTTTTACCTTTTCTTTTTGGCCGTCTTTGACGCCGGCTCGCAATATTGACTATCACCAATTTACTCTCGTTCACGGGATCATGACGCGTTGAGAACAGTCGTCGTTTGGCCCTACTGCGTCATGGCTGGACGTTTCCAGTCCAGGGATTCGTAGTCACGTGTTTTCTTCGGTTTGTTCACTTCAATCTCCTCGTCTACGTCGCGCCGAAACAGTGGCCAATCATCGGTTCGGAACGGTGATGCGGGAATGCCTTCTTTGTTGTACAGCAGATTCCGCTGCGAGGGATTCATGGCCCATGCGTAGCGAACGGCAATCGGCGACGACACGTCTGGCGAAGAGATCATGACCGTCTCCCCGTCAATGACGGCGTCGGCCCAGTGCCATTTTTGATCTTTGCCTGCAACGGCAAACGATTTGAGTTTTCCCGACTCCGCTGGCATGAGGCCGCTGCCAATCGAACGGAAGTGCAGCGTGACCTTATCGCCTGAGATCGTTTGCCGCTTGTATCGAGGACCCATGTGCGGACGTCGCCTTATTACCCGCAGAGCAATGGCAAGATTGAGCGGTATCACCGGACGATAAAATCCGAATGCATCCGTCCTGGTACTCCGCTGACGGTGGAAGACGGACGTCGCATCGTGACGGGCTT
>JAJRVM010000281.1 GCA_024277285.1 Planctomycetota bacterium | reverse complement strand
CCAAGCACTGTTTCATACAAGTGTTGCAATTGCCGCAACGTGAACTTGCGTGGCAGCAGCTCGAACCCAATCGGCTGGTACTGGAGCTTGTTGCGCAGCCGAGTGCGTGCCACGTCCAGAATGTGCGGATGATCGAATGCCAGATCAGGTAGCTTGCTGGTGGAAAACCAATCTGCCTCACGCGCGTCCGAGGCTCCCCGCACCGAGTGCTCGGCAAGCCGCACCAGAGCATAATAGGCAACCGTCACGACCCGCTCGCGTGGATCTCGATCGACATCGCCAAAGGTGTAGAGTTGTTCGAGAAAGCCGGTTCGGAGACCGGTCTCTTCCTCGAGCTCACGCAACGCGGCCGCGTCAATCGTTTCGTCGACGTTCACAAAACCGCCCGGCAATGCCCAGCGCCCGGCAAAAGGCTCCTCCCCGCGCTGGATCAGCAAGACCTTCAAGTCCTCTTCGTCCAACCCAAACACAACGCAGTCGACCGTCAACGCGGGTCGAGCAAATCGGTATGTGTGTCTCCGCCCCATCACTCTCACTCTCACTATCCTGCGTTCTCTACCAAGTAGTCGCGCAGTTGTTCCAACTCACGCACGAAGCCGCCCGAGAGGATCGGGAAGCGGCACCATGTTTTTGGATCGAGGTTTTCGTCATCCAGGTGAAACGAAGGTGCATAGCGTTCGCGTTTCCACTGGTTACGCGCCCACAGCCTGAAGAATCGCTCGACCCACACTCCCAACTCCCGCCGCTCGAAACGGTCGCCGTAAAGGACGACCAAACGTTGAAACGCCCCGATCGGCATCAATTTGTCCCGAATCGCAGCGCGCTCGATCGTATCCAGAATCTCGTACGGCATCAGGTCTTCCTCGTCGGTTTGGCCAGCTGCCTGGGGGCGCAGTTCCGCCGTCGGTTGCTGCTTGTTAACGGCGCGCAATGCGGCGATCGAGTCCAATTCGGCCGGCCCTTGCAGTTCCAGCCACCGCAGCCAGTGACGCAGGAAGGCCTTGTCGATTCCGGCGATTGGGGACAGTCCACCCGACGTGTCGCCATCCATCGTCGCATAGCCAACGGCCGCCTCCGAACGGTTGCTGGTGGACAACAGCAGAGCACGATTGAGATTTGCCAACATCCAGACGCCGGGGGACCGGACGCGTGCCTGAATGTTCTGCAACGCCACGTCGTCGTGTTGCCACGTCAGCGTGCGGCCAATAGCCGTCGAGACAATATCGGTATATTGCGTAACCAGTTCGTCGACGTCGAACTCCAAAAACTCGGCTCCTAGCGCGTCCGCAACGTCACGTGCAGCATCGCGCGTGAGATCCGAACTGTTTCGCGTTGCCTGATAGACGCAGGTAAGCAAGCCGTGAATGAGCGCCTCGGGCTGGCCAGCCTCCTGAACAGCAACGATATAGTCGAGCTTACGGCGCAGTGCGTCCAGCCCGATATCAGCAAGTGCGAAACGAACCAACAACGCCGCAAGGCATGCCACCGCAGCGGAATCCGCACCGCCACTCAACGACACGACGAACCCGTGTGATCGGCTCTTGCGCAAATAATCGAACAGTCCGAGCGCTACGGCACGAGCAAATTCCTCTTCTTTGAGATGACCACTTTGCTCCCAAGCGGGAACGGTAATATCTCGTTTTTCCAGCTCCGTTGGCGGAAAAGTGAAATTTGCGACGATACAATGCAACGATCGCTGTTCCAAATCGGGTTGGAAACTGCCGCGTCGCGCGCGCCGCATGCGCGATTGATTGACGTCGATGATCGCCGACGTAACGTGATGGTCCGCATAGGAAAAACGAGGACCGGACGCCAGCAACTGGCCGTCACAGGCGATCATCGCATCACCGTCATAGATCGCCCGTCCCGCTTCGTTGCCCAAAAGATTCGCGTAGATATAGCTGACATTAAACGCGCGCGATCCTTCCAGTACAAAACGCTGACGCACCGCATGTTTGCCGAAAGCAAAGTGGCTGGCACTCGGATTCATGATAATGTCGACGCCACGCGCCGCCAGCTCGCCGCCCGGCCGATCCGCAACCCAAGCATCCTCGCAGATCTCGAACCCGATCAGCACATCATCACATGCAAACACAAGGTCACCCAGCGAGTAGGTTGCGCCTTCCAGCTCGAAATCGACGCGCGTTTCCGACGGCCAAGGCTTGAACCAACGCGGCTCGTAGTGAATTCCCTCACCGGCAAGGTTCTGTTTCGCGACGAAACCGAGAATCTGCTCGTTGGCAATGAGGCAGGCGACGTTGAACAGGCCACCGCCATAAAGGAGCGGCAACCCCACCGAAACGATGATGTCTCTGGTTGCCGGCACCAGCTCGAGCAATACGTCGCGTGCCGTGCGTGGAACGCCGGGAGCGTGAAACGCGTCTTCACACCCATAGCCGGTGATGCAAAGCTACGGCAGACAGAGAATGCTTACACCTTGCTGCCGAGCCTCTTCGATCGCGGCAACAATGTGTGCCTTGTTCGCCTGCCAGTCCAAGGGGGTCTGATTCAGAACTCCCGCTGCCACTTTCAGTAGTTTCATAATTCCCTCGCTCCCGCCCTAGCTTCCGGCCGTTCTTCGAGTCCCACAAGTTGATCGAAGATCACGTCCCCCACATACCGATCCACGCGATGAAAGCGGCGGGTTTGTGAAATCCCCGGTGTCGAGACCTTGATCGACTGGTCCGACTAAAACGCCCAACCCAGAACGCCCAACCCAGCCACTCTGATTCTGCCACTCTGGCCCTGCCGCGTGCCACAATGCATTGCGTCTTCCTCGGAATGCGTCAAAAAACGACCACCAATCCCTGCCCGACCCACTCCGCCTCTGTAGTGTATTATCAACACTAAGATAGAAAGAGGCAAGCCGTGTTCCCTTGCGCGGCGTGGGCGGATTCTTGGTAATTCTCTTTCGTGGGCAGCAGAAAATGGCGGGCACAAGCAAGGCGTAACCACTCACGCATTTCAAGCCACAATGGACTCGTAAGGGCGACCGAGGAACCGTTGTCCTGCTTCAAGTGGCGTCCAGATCGAGAGACGAGCGGCCCAAGTTGAAGCAAACCGCACTTTGATTCGGCCTCCGCAGAGCGGCGATTGATGGAGAACCTTATGTTCGACCGACGCAAGACTAAGGGCAAGTTGCTGGTAGCTGACCAGCCGTATCTCCTGCTGGACCAAGCTGGGCTGAGGGCTTTTTCTTCCATCGCTGACCACGCGTGCTGTCCGCCGATGAGTCACTGCGGCGGAGCGCTTGGTCATTAGCGTGTATCAGCGTTCATCAGCGGTCCCCTCTCTGAACATGCTGTTCGCGGCCCTACCGCAAACGCCGCAAACCGACCGCTTCTCGCTGCTGGTTCACTTGTTGCAGCGCGCGGGGATCCACTTTCAGGAACCGAACCAACTGCGATGAGGAAACGGCCAGACGCTTGGCCGCGGCGGCAACGTCGAAATCAGTAGCTTCGATCACATCGAGTGCTTCAGCCAACAGTGGAGCGAAATCGTCGTGCTGCTGGCTGACTCGGAATGGCCGGCAGCGGCCGGTCCAGCGTGGCGAGGGGACAGCGCCATCTGGCCGCTCGTTTCTCAATCGCAACGCCAGATTGACGCGCAACCGAGCCAGTGCAACGCGGCGGTTTTCGTGCTGGCTCCGTCGCTCCGTCGCTTCCGCGCGCACACCACTCTCGCGATGCACCAGCACAACCGCCGTTTCCACTTTATTGCGATGCTGACCACCTGGGCCGGAACGCCGTTGTAGCCGCATGTCGCACGCGTGAATCAGTTGCTGGTCGGTAAGCTCACAAGGATGATTTGCCATGGTCCTCCAGTTCCGAGTTGACCGTCCAGAGCCCCAACGTGTTTGGCACGTTTCTTCATGGCAATGGCGTCTGCCGATTACGTGCAAGTGACACTACCGGGCTTGGCACAGGGACTCTGTCCGAAAACCGTCGGTATACTCAAGACAGGATGAATCGAGTTGCATTCTGCCTCGACCTGGACGGCGACGTGCCGATGGACACCGGACTGGCCACTCGGCAGCTGATCCTGGCCACAGCCGCATTGTAACAAACTGCATCGCCAAGAACTGCCACGAAGTTATAATAGAGGATGTCCATCCAACCGATTCGTTCAGGGGCATCCCCATGAGCCACGTGCGTGGAGGACAAATCACGCAACAATCCCGCGTCGGGCCCGCGGACGGTGCACGCTTTATAACGGCAACATGAACATGGTCAATTTCTTCAAGAAACGGCATGGCTTTCCCTCACGGACCGACACTCGTCCTGTCGTGGCGCATGTGCCGAGCAAAGCTCTGCCGCCCGGTGACACGCGAGCTCTTGATGTTCAGGCCCGCTCGATACCCGCGTGGTTAATCAGCATTTGTGTTCATCTGGCTCTTTTTGTATTCCTGGCGTTGGTCATTCAATCGCCCCGAGCACGCGGGTTGTCGCAGCAGACAGGTGAAGTGGGCATCGCGTTAGCTCACGTCGGAGAAAACTCGACCGAGTACTTCGACCAAGCCGGCACCGAGCCCGAGGCAACAGAACAGCAAGAACAACCCGCTGCAACCGATACCACCCACGACGCACTCCCTGCCGCAACCCTCCTCACCCAATTTGAATCGAACGACGTGGCGCTTCCAGGGTCCGCCACTTCGGTTCCAACGGCCGATCTGGTCCCCGAGCTTGACTACGCCCCTGTCGCCCGCGGTGGCCAGCCCTCCGCCACGGACATCCGCGCCGCTCGAGCCGAAGATGCGCAGATGCGACAACGTCAGGGGACGCCAGGCCCGAAGACCGATATTTCCCTTTTTGGCGGCGCAACTGCCAGCGGTAACTCGTTCGTTTTCGTCCTCGATCGGTCCGATAGCATGGGGCGCAGCGGGCTGGGAGTGATCGCGTTGGCGAAACGGGAGTTCCAGCGCGCGTTGGGCAAACTGGAACCAGTCCATCAGTTTCAGATCGTGGCCTACAACCATCAGCTGGTGTTCTTTGGTGGCCGTAGGGACTTGGTCGCAGCTACGGAGCCCAACAAACGGCTGATCGGTACTTTCATGAGTGGTTTGGCCGCGTTCGGGGCAACGAACCATTTCTCAGCCATCATGGCCGGCCTGAACCGTAATCCCGACGTCCTCTTCTTCCTCACCGATGGCGGTGCCCCCCCACTAAGCTATCCGCAGATGGTCCAGGTCCTCAAACGAGCGCGCGGCCAGACGACAATTCACTGCATCCAGTTCGGGCGCGGCAGACTTGGTGATGACGAAGATTTCATGCAGCGTCTGGCGCGTGAGACGGGAGGCAGTTTTCGCTACGTGGACGTCTCACGTACCGACAAGTGATCTTAGAACCTGTCACGATGCCGTCGGAAGGTACTGCCAATTCCGAGCGAATCAACTGGGCAGCCAGGTTAACAGATCCCTTAGTTTTGCGCTGCCACCCGAAAGCACGAAAGCTGACACGGACGCCGGTATTTCGACGCAATGCCAGCACGTCCCGCTAGCGAACCACCGTACGCCGACTCGGCTGTTCGGCGGTCCGATTCTCGTTCGGACATGGGCGCGAGACAGTGCGCAATCGCCTGGTCGGCAGCTTGGTCCGTTTCGGCAACGCGCGACGTTTGTCCTTGGCCAGAAACTGCTGTTCAACAATCTCCGGATCATACTGCGTCCAAGTCTCTCGGAGCGTTTTGGCGTGCACCTTACGCATGACCGCTCCATCCCGCCACACGGCGATGTACCTGCCCGTATCGGGATTACGGCGGGGCACCTGAATAGGGCTCTTCAGCAACCGCCAGTCACGCACATCGTAGTGCCCTTTGGCGGGCGACCATTCATAGAACAGCAGTTGATCAAAGACGAACTGACCGTTCTCGTCATAACGGTGGTTCACTTCAATCATGTCGACAGAGTCGACCACCATATCCGATTTGGTATGCGAACCGGTGGTTGCGATACAGACGGCTAATGCAATCGATGCGGTACCCACTGCTCTCCTCCTTGAGAACGTGTCCAGGGCTGCCCGTGGCAGCGCCGCTGCTCCAGCGCCATCTCTCCTATCGGCGCCCCTGGCCCTACTCGGCCATGAGAATTCCGATTTTTACGGGAAATGCCACTCTTTGGAAAGACGAACCACGCTGAAACCAAGCAATAAACCGACTCACCGGGCCTTCAGCGAAGACCGTTCCACGCAGAACGACGCGGAGGATGGTCGTTCACGGCTCGGCGTCTCGCTAGAGTCTCCCCCTGCCGCCCAGACCCCGCATTCCATCTGTCTGGAATTCCGACGCGGCAGGTACACACGATTCCCAGTGCTAGGTCCCGACTTATCTGACCAAGTTTGTCCCGGGCTAGGTGTCTGACAATTTGGCTAATCTGCAGGATTGACGCCGTTTGGGAACACCAGAGAGTCGGCCTCCCTGGGCGAACCGCTGTTG
>JAJRVM010000280.1 GCA_024277285.1 Planctomycetota bacterium | reverse complement strand
GAACCAAGCGATCCGTAGAGAAAGCCCCCGTATTGTGCCGCGTCCAGGTTCCTTCCGAGCAGTCTCATCCGCATCCCAGCGTAACCCCGCTCATCCGATAGCCAGCGTGGATCGGCCTGATTGACTCGAATCGGCTTGCCGTTCCAGTTCGTCCCACCGTCATTGCTGGGAATGAGCGTGTAGACGCCCGGCTCCACCGTCGGCATGACGACACGGGCGAACCGCCCCTCGCGATCGACTTGGACGGGGTGAAGGATCGAACCGGTTTCGGCAACTCGAATCTGCACGTCGCCAGAGAGGTATTCGCCATAGAGTGATACGATTCCGCCTGGGCGGACACTTTCGGAGACGCGATAGACGACCGGCGCCGGCATGGATTCACTGGCCGATGCAAGTGTGCCCGATACGATGGTGACGCTCACGATCGACCGTAGAAAAGCGTGCGCTTTCATGTTGCTGTTCACGTCTGTCTCCGATTTCTCCATCCTTGTGCCCCAACAGCTCCTGCACCGTTCGGATGTCCTGGCCACACTCCAGTAGTCTTGTCGCAAAACTGTGGCGCAAGGTGTGAGCCGTGGCATGTTTGTTGATACCCGTTTTCCGAACGGCCCGTTTCACGGCACGCCCGAATGTTGACGGGTGCAAGTGATGGCGCCGTCGGATGCCCGAGCGAGGATCAACCGAAGGACTGGGCGCTGGAAAGACATATTGCCATGCCCATGAAAACTGAGCGTTCGGATATTTCTTGGCCAGCGCCTGTTCATGCCATCCTTGCACCACCGTCAGATGTTCCTTGAGCGGTTCAACCACGCTGTGCGGCAACATTGTAAAACGGTCACGCCGCCCCTTCGTGTCGTGAACTTCGATTTGCAACCGCTGGAAGTCCAAGTCCTTCGTGCGCAACCGCAGGCATTCCATCACTCGCAAGCCACCGCCATACAGAATCTTGCCGATCAGCCAGTTTACGCCGTTCAGGTTTGCCAAAACGACGACAGCCTCTGCGTGCGTGAGAACGACGGGAATGTGTTCCACGCGTTTGGCGCGAACGACGTCTTCTAGCCAACCGAAGTCCTGGTCGAGAACCTCCCGATACAGGAACAGCAGACTCGCCAAAGCTTGATTCTGTGTCGAGGCGGCCACTTTCTGCTCGACAGCCAAATGTGTCAGAAACTCTTCGACTTCCGCCTTGCCCATCTCACGAGGATGCCGTTTGTCGTGAAAGAGGATGAACCTCCGAATCCAGAAGACGTAGGCCTTTTCCGTGCTCAGGGCTCGATGCCGAACGCGCATCGCATCGCGTACCTGGTCCAGCAATCTGCGCTTACCCGTGCCCGCCGCGCCAGCAATATTACCGTCTGCCTGTGTCACCGCGTTGCCCTTTCGAGAGAACCAAGAAGCCGAAGTATGTGTTCATGTGTGTACGTGTACTCATTTGTACACTCAGTGCAAGCAAGAAAAGCGGGGACAAGTCAGAACTCGTTGGGAGCAACACCTTTACGGCGTTATTCTGCGCCACCGTGCGCAACGAAGACGGGGGAAAACTTGTCGAAAATGCTCTAAGTCGATTCCTCGCAGACACTTCGGGACCAGACTTTGCGCGGAGCCAGGGGCGTTATCGGGCACAGATCGCCGAGATAATTATTCCCAGCGCACTGGCGCGGAATGCCCGAGGCCGAGTCCCCGCGTTATTTTGCACCCGCCGCACAATAACGTCCCGAGCCGCCCTGCCGAAATTTCTCCGGAATCCTGGGCACAAAACGTTTTAGCGGGTACATTGGCGGCAAGATGCCGCGACGTTATTCTGCAATCCACTAGATTATCAGCGCATCGGCGCGAAAGTGAATTACATAGTTCTGTGCTCGGCACCCTCTATGATGAAGTCTCCGGTGACAACTTGAAATACTCACAGCAGACCGGCGATATCGACTCTGAACTACGTCGTGTTTGTTCGCTTCTCGAACAAGTCGCGTCGCAGTATGACGAAGGATCCCCGGAATCGAAAGCTATCGCCGCTGCAGCGGAAGCCTATATTGTCGTTCGACAACACAAGTCATTGGCGAATGCGTACCAGCGTTTGAAAGCCGCAAAGAATGGTGAATTGGACGATGAAGTACTCGCAAGACTCAACGCACTCGGGATTGACGTAGACGATTTGGAAGACGACATAGACCTCGATTGCTCGCCGGATTCGTCTTGATCGCTGCCGCAATCGGTTGGACAATAATCACTGACGACGGAAACACACAGACCGATTCACGGATGTGTCAATCGTTTGCCTGGACCAGCGTTTAATCCAATTCACGCACAGAGCAAAAAAATGCACCCGAGCGGCGAAGTCGGGTGTATTTGAATGGACAATCTCTCGTCGCCGCCGGGTGATTTTAGACGTTACATCCTTCAGCGAAACATGGAGACTCTTCATGGATTTAAACCAGACATTGTCGGAACTGACGTCGCTGCCGGTGCCTGATCGACTGCGCGTCGTCGAATCACTATGGGACAGCATTGAATCAGACACT
>JAJRVM010000279.1 GCA_024277285.1 Planctomycetota bacterium | reverse complement strand
TGCGCGAACGCGTTCCCCATCCCAATCGATTGGGCACTGCCAAACGCGTAACCAGCACGCCGCCAGCAACTGCACGCAGTGCGAAGCGTCTGGCGACTCCCCAATGGTAGCTCGATTGACGCTTCACACTGCTCAACTTGGTGTTTGCGTGTTCGCGTCGATTTGCGCTTTGTGGGAGATTTGATGCTGGAGGAGGTAAGGAATGAGCAGCGGCACGGACGCGCGCCGTGCTCGTTCTTCGCGAAACAGTGCTTGCCAGGCGGCACCGCATCGGCGACCGCCTCGGGAAACTCGATGCGCAACGGTCGTGCAATTGCCCTATTCTAGCCGTTCGACCGCCACGCATAAACAGTAAACAGAGTCTAGTCCCGCGTAGCTTCGGTGAAGCCAACCGCGTCTTGATTCGGTCTCAGCAAAGCGACGATTACTGGAAAACTTCACGTTCGACCGACGACAGACGAAAGGCGAGCTGCTGGTAGCTGACCAGTCGTGCTTCCGGCCGGGGCAGGCCCGGCGGAGAGCCTCGTTTTGTCCTCTGACCAGTCGTGCTTCCGGCCGGGGCAGGCCCGGCGGAGAGCCTCGCCTGGCGGAGCGAATTTTCATCAGCGTTGACCCGCGTTTATTTGCGGTCCCTTTCTAAATGTGCCAATTGCGTTTTCGTTTCCGTGAACGGTTACGAAAAAGTCTTGTTTCTTTTCTCCCGTTGCGCTCGTGGATGTCGTTCTGGCGGTGCTCCTTGGAGGGCAAAGAAAATGATAGGCAAAAAAGAACAGAACGGTCCATGTCCTTCTTGCCCGTGGCATTGCAGCCCTCGGCTGCTAGCTGCTTGCGCGCGGCACCTCAGTGGCCCTCTACGCGCAGAACTAAAGACGGGATCAACAACTCCACCAGCGAAGGCCGACTTACTAGCAGCCCAGGCGGGGTTCAAGAGATAGTCGCAATGGGCGCGGTTACGCTGGACAAGTAACTTGAGACTTGGACGCCTATTCGGGTCAGCCAGTCTAAGACGTAGCACTCGGGCGACCGGTCGATATCGGTTCGCGGCACTAGACCCGATCTGTCAGCCGGGCCATAATGCGGTGGCTGGTGAACGATTCTCTCGTCATTGCTCGGCAGTGTTGACAGCGCAGTGTTGACAGCCCCCCGTATAGCGGGTGGGCAAGTGTTTTGGGCGGTTCACAGCCGTTTCGGCACTTTGTGCCCTGGTGACCATTCAATTTAGAAAAGCAGCTCCAAGATGCCCCGCAGTGACTTTGACATCGACAGTTTAGCGACCTACCTGCACGTGACCCCCGCGCAAGTGCGACGGATGGTCGATCGTGGCCGACTGCCGGGGCGTCGCATTGGTGGCGAGTGGAAATTCCCGGAGGCCGAGATCCACCATTGGCTGGAGGAGCAGATTGGTGCGACCAGCGACGATAGCGAACTGGCGCGCGTCGAAAACGTGCTGCAGCACGCGGTTTCCTCGGAGAAAGACATTTCGATCGTGGACATGCTGCCCCTCGAGGCGATCGCGGTCCCTCTGAACGCGCGCACGCGGGCACGCGTGATCGAGCGGATGGTGGAGGCGGCGGCCGTCACCGGTTGGTTATGGGACCCGGGCAAGATGGTCGATGCGGTGAACTCGCGTGAATCGCTGCACAGCACGGCGCTTGACAATGGCGTGGCGCTGCTCCACCCGCGGCGTCCTCAATCGAGTATTTTGGCGCAGCCTTTCTTGGCACTCGGCCGCACCTTTAAGGGGATCCCGTTCAGCGATTCCCAAGGACGTTTGACCGATATTTTCTTTTTGATACTCTCGACTGACGATCGCGGGCATCTGCGCGCCCTGGCGCGGCTGAGCCGATATATTGGTGAACCTCAATTTCTCGAAGGGATTCGCGAGGCGGAGGAGCCGGCCGAGGTGCTACGCGTAATCGAGCAGTTTGAACAAGCACAGTTTGGGTAATTCGCAGGAAGGGAAAACGCGTCTTGGATCAATCGCGTCCCACGGTGTTGGTGGTCGGTGATGTGCAGCACCGCGAGTTTTGTGAGGCGGTGGCATGGCTGCGCGAACACGTGCAACTGGATCTGGCCGGTTCGGTCGCCGATGTTTGGGCGTTGGAGCGGCGTTCCCCTTGGCATACGATCATCTTCGTTCAAGCTCGCCCGGGACAAATCTCTGCGACCGATGTTGACTGCATCAGCCGCGTGTTTCCCCTGGCTCATTATGTTGCGTTACTCGGCAGCCTGTGCGAAGGCGAATCGCGCAGCGGCAGTCCATGGCCGGGTGTGGTGCGAGTCTACTGGCACCAGTTCCTGGCGCGTTGCCAGTCGGAGTTGCGGATCGATCTGCAGCCGACCACCTGGCAGCTGCCGCGCACCGCCGCCGAGGTGGAACGGGTCGAGGCTCTTTTCGATCGCCCCTCGTCCCCCATGGCGGGATTGGTCGCCATTTTCACGCGCAGCGCTGCGTTCTATGATGGACTGTCGGCCGCCTGCCGCACCGTCGGTCACTCGACCGTGTGGTGCCGCAATGACCGGCCGCGGAATTTTCAGGGAGCGGTGGCCGCGATCTGGGATGGTGAGACACAGGGGCAAGTTGATTTCGCGCAATTGACCCGCATTGTTGCCGCGTTAGACCAGGTACCGGTTATTGCCTTGTTGAGCTTCCCGCGTTTCGACCAAGTACAGCAGGCGCGCGCATGCGGTGCACATGCCGTTCTTTCCAGCCCACTGCTGCTCCCCGACCTCTGGTGCACCATTCGCGCTGCTTCGTAAGGCAAGTGCATCGTAGATAAATTGACTGACAAGATAATTGACAAGACAAAATGGTTCGTGAAGAAGGTTTTTGTGCATGAATGATCAAGACGCCAAGCCACCGGCGAAGGGGCGCTATGCCTTCATCAGTCTTGGCTGCCCTAAGAACTTGGTGGATAGCGAACGTATGCTCGGGCTGTTCCAACTGGAAGGTTATCAGTTGGTGGACGACCCCGAAGGGACCGACTTTGTGGTCGTGAATACGTGCGGGTTCATCGAGCAGGCACGCGCGGAATCTTACGCGGCCGTGGACGAAATGCTGCGGTTGAAACGAGATGGAAAAACGCGTGGCGTGATCGTCTCGGGGTGCCTGGCGGAACGCCAGAAAGAACAGTTGTTGCAGGAACGGCCCGAAATCGACAGCATTGTGGGTGTGTTTGGTCGCGAGCACGTGGCCGAAGTGGCCGATCGGTTGTTGGGTGACATGCAAGAACAACGGCTCGTCTTCAAGCCAGCGCCGGTACGCGCTTTGGCCGATGTCGATCGATTGCGAATCACTCCACGCCACTTCGCCTATATGAAGATCTCCGAAGGGTGCGATCGTCTGTGTACGTTTTGTGCGATCCCCAGCATGCGTGGGAAACATGCCAGCAAACCGATCGAAGGGGTCGTCGCCGAAGCGCGGCAGTTGGCCGACGATGGCGTGCGCGAGCTGATTATCGTCGCTCAAGATACGACCTATTACGGCGTCGACCTATATGGCGAGCCGCGGTTGCACGCACTACTGCGCGAACTCGAACAAGTCGATGTCGATTGGATTCGGTTGATGTATTTCTATCCCATGTATATCGACGAACACTTGATTCAAACGATTGCCGAATCGACCAAAATCGTGCCGTACATTGATCTGCCCCTGCAGCATATCGACGACCAGCTGTTACGCCGCATGGCACGACGCGTGACGCGTCACCAAACGGAATCGTTGCTTGACCAACTGCGCAAAGGTATCCCCGACTTGGTCCTGCGTACGACGTTGATCACCGGGTTTCCCGGCGAAACGGCCGAGGCCTTTGAGCAACTGGCGCAATTCGTCGAACAACAACGCTTCGAGCGCCTTGGCGTCTTTACCTATTCGCTTGAAGAAACCACCCCTTCGGCTGCACTCCCCGATCACGTGCCGGAAGAAGTCAAACAACAACGCCGTGCGCGGCTCATGGAGATTCAGCAGGAGATTATGAGCCAGTACAATCGCCAGCAGGTTGGCAAAACCGTGCAAGTGCTGATCGATCGCGAAGTGCCCGATGAGGCGGGCGTGTGGATCGGTCGCACGCAAGGGGATGCGCCCGATATCGATTCTCTGGTATTTGTCAGCCAAAGTGACGCAACGGCATTGCGTCCCGGTGCAATGACGCGCTGCGAGGTGGTTGCGGCACAGCAGTACGACCTGGTGGCGGTTGCTGTCGGACAGCCGTGGTGAGGATGTGGGATAGTGCTCGTGCCGATCTACCTCCCAAACGGCTGCGCTCCCATTGCTCGAAAAAGCCTATGCCAGCCGGGGCGCTTGTGACGTTCAGCTCTCAATCCTCGCCTCTCAATCCTCGCCTCTCAACTCTTGATTTGTGTGTGAAGCACGTGTCGGGATTACGACTACGGCTTCAAAAACACAGTGAATGACTACCTCAGGGCTTCCCCGGCGGGGTGGTTGAGCGGTATCCTAATAGCTGGGCCCCTCATCGGCTCACGTGTAATGCGTTTCGTATTGTGCGAATATTCTGTTATTCTCCCTGAAGACTTAGCCCCAACAGGTATTGGCTGTTTCAGCTACGTTCACACGACTCTGCAGTTGAGATTCCACCGATCATGTCAGAGAGTTCAAAGTCCTTGCCGGACCAGTTTTTCAACGTCCCGAACCAGTTGACAACAGCTCGGCTGGTCTTGTCGATCGTGGTGTTCGTGCTGATTCCGTTAAAGATGTATATGGCGGCATTGGTGGTGTTCATCATCGCTGCGTCAACGGATTGGATCGATGGTTACTGGGCGCGACGTTATGGGCAGGTCACCAAGTTGGGACGCGTTTTCGACCCGTTTGTCGACAAGATTATCATTTGCGGGGCGTTCATTTTCCTGGCGGCTGAACCTAATTCCGGTATTGTCGCATGGATGGCCGTGGTCGTTGTCGGGCGCGAGATGCTGGTAACCGCACTGCGCGGGTTCATCGAGCAGAGTGGGGGCGATTTTTCTGCCAAGATGGCAGGTAAATTGAAGATGGTGTTTCAATGTGTCGCGGTCGTGGCCAGCTTGTTGGTGCTCCATTACCAAGAGAATCCCATCCCCATCTGGCTTAGCACCACGTTGGTCGTCTCGGTTTGGATCGCCGTGCTCTCGACCGTCTACTCGGGAATCGGCTATCTGATGGCGGCCGGCAGGTTTTTCCGCTAAACAAACTCGCTCCTTGCCCACCCCTCTGCGCCTCGAATCTCTCAGGAACGCATTCACGATGTCCGAAGCGTTGCTCCTTGCTGCTGCGGCCGTTTTTGTCGCAGCTGAAGTAGGCGTCTGGAGGGTCGTGATTCGCCGTTGGTCCCACCGACTGCCGCTGGTTCCGCGCGAACTGGATCGAACCGTGCCATGGGGGTTGGCCGATGTCATGGTTGCCGTTGTCTTGCTCTTTGTACTCAGCACATTGGCGATCGTGGTCGTGAACCAGCGCTTCGGCGTAACGAAACCGACACCTCCTGAAGAACTGGCGCTGCCGTACTACCAGTGGCGCATTCCCGCGCTGGCTTTCGCGTCGTTGGCGACTCTGGCCGCTGCATCGATACTGATTAAGCTGCGGCACGGCCAGTTTCCATTCACCAGGGCATCTCATTCCGCCGCAACTCATGTGTTGCACACTTTTTGGTACGATGTGCGGTTGGGTACGGCCGCGTTCCTGGTGCTCGCACCGCCCATCTACGGGCTGCAATTGCTGTTGGTCCAGTGGTATGAATCGAAACATCCGATCGTCGAGATTCTGTTGCAGCATCGAGACCCTGGGTTAATCCTGGCGTGCGTGTTTTCCACGGTCCTGGTAGCGCCGGTTTTCGAGGAGTTTCTGTTTCGAGGTCTCTTGCAAGGCTGGTTGGAAAAACTGGTTGCACACGCCGCCTGGCCAACTAATGCGGTCGAGCCGAAGTCACCGACTGGCGAAGCGCCGGGGCAGGGCAGGGAAGCGGGCGACACAAGCGGAACCACCGAGGCAATCGTCCTAGGCCAGGCAGACCCGATCGACCGCCTTGCGCCCTACTTGCCGGTGGTGGCCAGCTCCAGCATCTTTGCCGCGCTGCACGTCTCACATGGCCCAGACTGGGTCCCCCTGTTCTTCCTTGCACTCGGACTCGGCTACTTGTTTCGGCAAACACATCGCCTGTTGCCCGGCATTATCGTCCACCTGCTGCTCAACGCCGTGAGTATGGCGATGCTGCTGTTCGAGTTGTTGAACCAGTGAGCTGAACCAGTGAGCGTGTGGCGGTATCGGCAGGCGACGGGTGCCGTGCGCCGCCGGTCCCAATCCCCCCCTCGCGGTAGCTGCAGTAGAGTTTATAATACCGCACTGTCGTAACATATGGTGGTTTTTGGCGAGACGTTCGCAGCGGGAGTGGGACTGATGGCTTTTGGATTCGGTATTGTCGGCTGTGGAATGATCGCGAACTTTCATGCGCGTGCGGTGGGGGACATTCGCGGTGCGTCGGTCGTGGCCTGTTACGACACGGTCGGCGCGTCGGCCGACCGGTTTGCCAAGGCGAACGACTGCGTGGCCTACCATGACCTGAAAAAGATGATGGCGGACCCGAACGTCGACGTCATCACGATATGTACTCCGAGTGGCGCTCATATGGAGCCGGCGTTGGCTGCTGCCAAGGCAGGTAAGCATGTGATTGTCGAAAAGCCGCTGGAGGTGACACTGACCCGTTGCGATCGCATTATCGATGCTTGCAACAAGGCGGGCGTAGTCCTTTCGACGATCTTCCCGTCCCGCTTTCATGAGTCCTCGCAGCTGCTCAAGAAGGCGGTCGACAAAGGCCGCTTTGGCAAGTTGACGGTCGGCGACGCCTATGTGAAGTGGTTTCGAACTCAGGAGTACTATGACAGCGGCGCTTGGCGTGGCACATGGAAATTGGATGGTGGCGGTGCGTTGATGAACCAGGCGATTCACAGCGTCGATTTGCTGGCATGGTTGATGGGGCCGGTTCAGGATATCTCGGCGCGCACAGCAACGTTGGCCCACGAGCGAATCGAAGTCGAGGACGTTGCCATGGCCACGCTGCGATTCGAGAACGGTGCTTTGGGGGTCATTGAAGCCACGACGACGGCGTTTCCCGGTGCGCTGAAACGAATCGAGATCCATGGTTCCGCAGGCTCGGCCGTCCTTGAAGAAGAGGACATTACGATGTGGGAGTTTGCCAAGCAAACGCGCAGTGACGCGGCGTTGTTGGAACGCATGGCGGGCAAGACAAAAACTGGAGGGGGAGCCGCCGATCCAACGGCGATCGGACACCATGGGCACACAGAACAATTCAAGAACGTGTTGAGTGCCATCAAGAAAGGGACTCAGCCGCTGATCGATGGGCCCGAAGGCCGCCGTAGTGTCGAGATTATTCTGGCCATCTACAAAGCTGCGGAGACGGGACGGACGGTGGAGCTGCCATTGAAGTCCGATCCCGTGTTGCAGGCACGAAAAAAACGCTAGCACACCGTCGAGATTCATGGCGACGGAACGGACTTTGAAAGTGCGGCGGCACGGGCACCTTGCGTCGACGTGGGGTGCCGCCAGTCGCTTTCCTCGCCCCCGGAAGAAGGTCTGCGAAGACGCTGAGTACGGTACCGCATTGCCGTTGGTCGGCACGCCGACTTTTGTGCCGAGCTTGCGTGGGTTGCGCTTGAGCACCAGTAGACAGCCTGCGTGTGATCGGAAGGCAATCCAACAATCGCTATTCTTTGCCCATAATCTTCTTTGCCTTCTTTCTCCTGCTGAGCTGATGGACGGCGTTCCGGCTGTTCTCCTTTGAGGGGCAAGAGAAAATGAGGGGCAAGAGAAAACAAACATGCTGGCAGCGTTTTCTCTGCCCGGAGGATGCCTGACTTCGACTGCTAGCTGCTTGCCTGCGCGCCCCACAGCGACCACTCGCTCGCGGAACCAAAACGAGATAAACAGAATCACCATAGATCAGCAAGTTTTTAACAGTCTCCCAACACCCTCCACGCGTTGCCGCAGGCTCGTGGAAATGGGTAGTCTACGTGGAATATCGAGCATCGACTGTGGCCGTAACGAGGCTAACCGCGTTGTAATGCCGATCGGTCTTTCCCCAAATCGCGCAAATTGGCACAATAGCGACATGCAATGAGGCCGGTCGGAGACCGGCCCCCGATTAGCTTCTCACAGGCAAGGATTCGCTGTGCGTTTCAAACCACTCATGGATTGGTTGGTTTATGTTCTCATTCGCATTTTCATTTGCGTCGTCCAATCGCTGCCGATCGAGGTATGTCAGACGATCTCGAAAGGGCTGGCGATCGTTGCCACTGACATTGTTCCATTGCGGTACCGAGTGATTGACGACAATCTACGCCACGTGTTTCCTGACTGGGATGATGTTTATCGACATCGTTTCATTCGCCGCATGTGGGGGCACTTGTTCCTGATGGTGGCCGAAGTGGCGCAAGCGCGACGCAAGATTCATGAAACCAGTTTTAACGATTACGTGACGTTCAAGAACAAACCGCTATTGGTCAAATACATGCTTGATCCACGGCCAACGGTCTTGGTGACGGGCCATTACGGAAATTTTGAAGTTGCCGGTTACGTGTTGGGTATGTTCGGTTTCCCTTCGTCCACAATTGCGCGCAAGTTGGACAACCCCTACCTGGATCGATTCTTGAACGAGTTTCGTGGCTCGTCCGGCCAGTACATTCTTCCCAAGCAAGGTTGCGCTCCGCAAGTGGAAGCGTTGCTGGAATCGGGCGGGATCCTCTCTTTCTTGGGAGATCAACACGCCGGTAGTAAGGGGTGTTGGGTCGAGTTCTTGGGGCGACCGGCGTCGTGTCACAAGGCGGTCGCGCTGTTTACGCTTTCGTCGGGTGCTCCGCAGGTGGTCAGTTACATGCGTCGCATGGGCAAGCCGATGCACTTTGAGATCGGTGTCGTGGGCGTCGCTGACCCCGAGTCGTGGGACAAGGAATTAGCGAGTGTTAAGCCGTTGACCCGATGGTACAACGAGCGGATGGAGGAGATGATTCTAGGTGCTCCCGAGCAGTATTGGTGGGTCCATCGGCGCTGGAAAGGGCAACCGCCCACGCGGCGCAAGCGTGCTGGCCAAAGCACATCCAAGGTGAAAGCCGCGTGATTCTGTAATCGTCGCGCTGGCAACGGTGATGGTCCGGCGAGTGATCCGTAGGGCGACGGCTAGATACCTGAGGCCAATGCGGTGTACGATTGAAGGTTCACGTCGCGGCGCACGGAATTCAGGCAGGTACAATCATCTCATGGCAAATTGGGTACGAATCGCGTCGATCGACCATTGTCCGCCCGGTTCCGCGACCCAGTGGGTGGCTGGCGATCAGATTGTGGCCCTGTTCAATGTTGCCGGCAGACTGTACGCTCTGGACGGTATCTGCCCGCATCAAGGCGGTCCGCTCGGGCAAGGACAGCTTGACGGAGCGGTCGTTACTTGTCCTTGGCACGGCTGGCAATTCGACGTGCGTACTGGGCACCACCAAGTGAACGAATCGCTCTGTCACCCTCGTCTGGAAGTGAAGATCGAGGGGGAAGACGTGTTGGTGCTGGTGCCAGCCGAGAATGAACAGCTCCGTTGATGCCGCTGTTGTGAAGAGACGCCGCCCTGGGCGCATTTGACGAACCACCATGATCGACTATCGACCGTTTCGGAATAACGATCCGCCATCGCTCTGCGAAATCTGGCGTAATCATGCTCCACTGCGAGCTTTCTTTCGCCCATTGACGCCTCCGATCCTGGAGAGCATGGTGCTGTCCAAGCCATTTTTCGACCGTGACGGATTGATCGTTGCGGTCGAGAATGGGCGACTGATTGGATTTGCACATGCCGGATTCGCGCCCAATCAGAAGGGAGATGGGCTTGATACATCGGTGGGCGCGACATGCATGTTGATGGTTTCTCACCCTCGGCAACGGCACGATGTGGCGCGTGAGTTGCTTGCACGCAGCGAGGCATATCTGCGGCAACGTGGTGCGCAGCAAATCCATGGCGGGAGCACGCACGCCATCGCACCGTTCTACCAGGGGCTTTACGGTGGCGCGACAACGTCCGGGGTAATGGCCACCGATACCGAGACACGCAACCTGTTTTCCGAGGCCGGCTATGTGGAATCGGGGCGCAACGTCGTCTTGCAACGGCCGTTGGCCGGTTTTCGGCCACTCGTTGATCGGCAGCAAATGCAGCTGAAACGAAGTCTGTTGGTCGAACCCCTCCCTGACCCACCTGCGGCAACGTGGTGGGAGGCTTGCAATGTCGGCTTTAACGACCGGTATTGTTTTTCCGTTCGACCCCGCACCGGCGCACCCACAAAGAGTACGGTCACTTTTTGGGATATCGAACCTCTGGCTAGCAGCTGGGGCGTTCATGCAGCCGGGCTAACCAATTTGCAGTTGGACGAGCCAGAAGATCGTGAGACACTGACATTGTTCCTGCTAGGTGAATCGTTACGGCAGATGGCCGCCGAAGGAATGACCTTGGCCGAAGCACACACGGTGGGCCCCAAAGATCCGTTGCATGCGATTCTCGAGCGACTTGGGTTTCGCGAAGTCGAACAAACGATCGAGTTGATCAAGGAAGATCTACGGACCTAGTCTAGTCGTGGCCGTTCTTGACTACGGAATCGGCACCTTCGTCGTTCGTGCTTCGTCATTCGTACTTGCCTGTGGCAATGGAACGGGATGCGTCTTGGCGTAGATTTGGTCGGCGCAAGACCATGTTCTCAACTGGCCGGCCTGCCCCCCCACTTCTCCCGTTATGCGGCCTTGCCTGCTGCGCGAAACTGGTGGAATTTGCGTCACTTGCGTTGTTGCAACGCCTGCAGATGCTCGACCAGCCAGCGGTTGTAGAGTGGATCGACCGAATAGAGCGTTTGGGATAGCGGCGGTGCCGAGCCGGTGATACGCAGTCGGGCGAGATGATTGCGCAACACGTCGCGGCGCTCCGGTGTGGTTTCGAGTATCAGGTGCATCCAGGCCCACGCTTCCGCGTAGTGCTCTTGCGTCATCTCGCTTGGCAATTCCAGCTGTTCGAGTCGCGCCATGTTGGGGGCCCAGCGGTGTTGTTGCATTGCGGCGACGAGCAATTCAACATGCGGGCGATTCAAACCCCGCTGTCCACGCGGCACTTCAAAGTACTCGGCCAACCCTTCGTCCATCCACAACGGTAGATGTGGCACCATCGTGTGCAGATAACCGTGCGTAACCTCGTGGCGCAGGTCCTCCGCAACACGGTCGCCCCAGTAGGCATAGATCGTCAAACGCGTGTCACTTTCGACGAAAAACGCGCGCCGGTGGGGAAACTGAGGGAATTCGCGGTCCATGAATGTCTGATAGCGTTTCGGAGTATCAAACAGATAGACGTGTATCGGCTCGTCGGAAACGGGCAATTGCAGGCGATCGACAACATCGTGGCGGCGCGCTACCAGTTCGTCCACTAAGCGATGGTGCTTGGGCAAACGAAAGTCGCTGTAGATCACCAGTTGATCGCGCACCAAGCTGTCGTCGCCTGGCAGTGTGACGATCTCGCGGCTCGTTATGCAACCGCTCAGCAGCATGGCTACCAGCAACGCGTGCATCCATGCCCGCATGAAGATTCTCCCGCTCGTTGCTCTGGTTCCCCGACCGCGCGTTGCCAGAATGTACTCCAACAACCCTCAAGATCCGCATCGTAGCACAATAACGCCCGCGAACGAATGCCGACTGAGTTGCCGAAAGAGCCGGTTATTTGGGACCATCTTGCTATTGGTGGACGCACCCTCCACCGAGTGTTTTCATCTTGCCCAAAATACTCTTTTGCCCTGGGTTTCCTGCCGAGGCGTGGACGGCGTTCAGGTAGCTCTCCTTGGAGGGCAAAGAAGATGACGGGCAAAAAATAGCGCTCGATGGACTACTGTTGCGACGAGGCAACGGTCTACCGGTACGCGAACGTAGCGAGTCATTTTGAACGTTTTTCTCTTGCCCACAATATTCTTTTGCCCTCTCTTCCTGCCGGTAGCGTGCCTGACGTCGAAAGGTCGAGTCTCGGTCCGCGCTCGGCCCAGGAAAACCGGCTCAGGAAAACCGGCTCAGGTCGCGCTTTGGCCGGCAATCAGTCGGTCGAGTTCCTGTTTAAGGCGTCCCAGTACTTCATCGTACGGCCATGCTCCCACATGTTCGCCACGACGCTTCAGATTGACATAGCTGGGCCCACACCACAGCCCTAGGTCCGCGTCATCCGTCTCTCCCGGTCCATTGACGCGGCAACCCATCACGGCAATCGTAATGGCGTAGTCTTGAGCGTACTCGGTCATCTGCTTTACTTGCTGAGCAAGCTCGACGAACGCTTGGTTCTCCACGCGCGAACAACTTGGGCATGAAATGATGTTCAACTTCTTGTTGGCCAGTGGATTCTGTTTTAACGCGGCGGCATTGAGTAGCCGTCCTGCGTAAACGTCGTCAATGATCTGTTGACCGGCCTTGATTTCGTGAATCTTCTGGTCGTTTGGGACGGTCAGTGAAACGCGCAACGTGTCGCCGATGCCACGAACTAGCAGGGGTTCGAGTGCGATGCGAGTCTTGAGGATGCCGTCGGGAGGAAGTCCGGCTTCGGTAACACCCAAATGGAGTGGCACGTCGGGGCGCGCTTCGGCAAAACGCCGATTCACCGCGATGACGTTGGCTGGATCCGAGTCTTTAAGCGACACGCAGTAGCGCGTGAATCCTACCGAATCGAGTAGTGCGCAGTGCTCGAGAGCACTTTCGAGCATGGGGGTTATCGAATCAGCCGGATCGTACTTCGCACGTTTGGCAGGATCCACACTGCCGCAATTCACTCCGATTCGGATAGCGCATTCGTTCGCCTTGGCGACATCCGCCAGGAAACATACTTTCTCTTGCCAAGGCTTATCGTGCTGGTGGTGATACAGATGCCCCGGGTTGTAGCGAATCTTGTCCACGTGGGGCGCGACCAGCTCGGCAAGACGATAATTCTCCTGCAAATCGACCGATAGATTGGCCTCGGTGCGCTGCCGGACGCTTGCCAACGCCGTCGCGTCGCCCTTGCTGTCCACCGCGATACGCACCAAGTCGGCACCCGCACCAACCAGTTGGTTCACCTGCTCGACTGTTGCTTCCACGTCCTGCGTGCTGGTGGCCGTCATACTTTGGACCGCGATTTGCTGGCCGTTGCCGATGACCATGGAACCGATTGGCACGCTGCGAGTTGGATTACGCTGAATCTCCATGTCGAATCTTCTCCGTTCGTGGAAGCTGCTCAATTGCCTCGCCATCACGATTTCCTGGCATCTTACACAGAATGTGTTCGCAAGGCACCCATTGTGGGCTCGCGAAACGACACGGATGGGGTGCCGACTTACGTATTCCGGCCACGCTGAGATTCATCGTAGCGACTCACAGATGGTGGCGTGCGGACGTGGTCTGGGTCGCGGCGCCGTGCTCACGCACTCTTGACGCGAGTCGTTCCAACTGATATTTGAAGTTTGTGAAACCGATACCCCCGTTACATATTGTCTTGCACGAGCCAGAGATTCCGCAGAATACCGGGAATATCGGTCGGACGTGCGTCGCGCTCTCCGCTAAGCTCTGGCTGGTCCAGCCGTTGGGGTTTTGCCTGGATGCCAAACACCTTCGCCGAGCGGGCCTGGACTATTGGCAACACCTCGATTGGGAAGTCGTGTCGCGATGGGAGGAGATTCCACGCCAAGTCTCCGCAGAGCGACTGTGGTTGTTTACCAAGACCGCGACGACCCTCTTTAGCGACGTGGTGTACGAACCGGGCGATGTGTTGGTCTTTGGCGCAGAAACGCGCGGGCTGCCACGTTCGTTGCTCGAACAGTACCCGGATCAGCAATTGCGGATCCCCATCGGACCGCAAGTACGTAGCTTGAATCTCTCGAACGCCGTTGCTGTGGCAGCTTACGAGGCCATCCGGCAATGGGGCTGGCGTGGCAATGAGGATGTGGATTGATTCGCCCTGCGACGCTGGCGTTCGCTCGTCAGGTACGCGTCCATGCCGAAATCCAGCGCGTGTTCAATAAAACAGGGGCAGCACGTTGCCGCGCTGCCCCCGTCTGTTCTTCAGCAAGCTGTCTGTTCTTCAGCAATTGTTGGGAACGATGCTTAGAATTCGCCGAGCGTTTCGCCCTGGGCGCGAGTTCCTAGTCCCCACCAAGTACGCAGATCAACGCTGTTGCCAATCTGACGAACCGAACCGTCTGCCAACAGGATGTTGACGATCGTCGGGTGACGGCTACTCGCGGCGAAGACGCCGTCCTGCCAGTCACCTTGCGCAATCATGCAGGAGGGACCGTTCGGAGGAAGAACCGTATTGAAGCCCGCAAAGTAGGGGCGACCATCTGGCCAACGTTCACCAGGACGTGTGCCCGTGAAGATCTGGTTCCACGAGTCATTATAGCGGCGACCGTTGTACTGGTT
>JAJRVM010000278.1 GCA_024277285.1 Planctomycetota bacterium | reverse complement strand
GCATCGCGGGTAGCTCACCAGCCGTTTTCACCCATGGGACAAGCCCATGGGAGTCGCTGGAAAGCGACATTACTTCATTCGGCTAGACTGTTACAAGTTTTCCAGCAATCGTCGCTTTGCTGAGACCGAATCAAGACGCGGTTGGCTTCAACGTTGGCCGCCCGCCTTTCAACTCGGACGCCACTTGAAACTATATCTTGGTTCCGTGGTTGGCAAGAGCGGCCAGTTGTGATGGTAATGGGACAAATTGCCGTTGACGGGTCAACGCAATGTCGCAGCCTCCATGTTGCATCTCACATCCAGGTCGGTATTGGCTTGTTCCCTTCGGGACTGGAACAAGACACCGACATGAAACGACGGCGTAAGCGTCCACGTCTTTTGGACGCTTTCCAATTTCCGACCGGCGCGCCCGACAGACGCTACGTACCCAACTGGATCGGTTTCAGGCCCGGCGAACGTGCAGACGCCAGATCGACCGTGTGCTGGTGACAGGTTAACAGGATCAGTTGTGCGTGTTGACTCAGTTCTGTCAGTGCGTCGAGCGTTGCTTCTGCACGACGATCATCGAAATTGACGAGCACGTCATCCATCACGATCGGCAGTGGTTCCGCTTCGCGACAATAGTGCAGCACATAGGCCAAACGGATCGCCAGGTAGAGCTGTTCGCGTGTCCCCGTACTCAGCTGGCCAGGTTCCTTTACGTTGCCGTCAGCCTGATGGACGAGCAGAGATCCTTGCTGGTCCAGCTTTCGCGAGATCCTGGTGTATCGCCCGAGAGTCATACGTTGCAGCAACCGAGCGACATCGACCAGCATCTGCGACTGGTGTTCACGTTGAAACCGCTCCGTCGCGCGCTGCATGGACGCACGCGCCAAGACCAGCGGCGCCCAGCGATCGACCGTCTCCACGAATTGGCTTCGAGTACTTTCGAGCTCTTGCGCCAACGCGGCTGCCTGACTGACCTGATCCAGATCTCGCAGCTTCTGCGCGGCGACTCCCTGCGCTCGCAACGCATCGTTGAATTGCTGATCCGCCAATTCGAACTGGTTGGCAAGGATCGCCTGTTGCGATTCAAGCTCCGCCTCGTCCGCCTCGGCCAGGGCCTTCTCGAAGTCGGTCTTATCTTCCTCGCTGCGAATAACGCGCAACTCCTGCTCGATCCCGTGCAACGCGTCCTGTTTTTCATGCCACTTTGTTACACGCCGCGCCAGCTCAGGAATGGCTTCTTCCCGTTGCACTTCGGCCAACCTGACCAATTTATCAATGGCGGATTGTTCTTTTTCTTTTTGTTGTTGCTTGTTCTTGCATTGCCTGTCAAGTTTTGCGCGTTGCTGCAACTGCGATTTCTGAGTATTCAGATCTTCGCGCGTCTGCTCGAGCAAAGCGACAAGCTCTTCGACGGCATTTTCTGCCGGCAGTTGGCCCAAGTGCGGTGCGATGGCCTCGCAAAGCACGCCGACATCGTGCTCGAGTTGCGTAAGCTGTTCTTGCATAGCTTGAACGCGTGCATCAAACTCTTCCGCCTTTTCTTGCTGTTGACGTGCTTCACGCAGACCGGCCAACACCGTCGTCGTTGTGTGGACATCCCATGAAGGCGGAAACCCAAGTTCTTCCATCAACACATGCCAGTGAGTATGCCATTGCTCGATTTGCCGCTCGAGCTGTTCCAACTCCCGTTCGAGCATTTGCCGTTGCTGCTTTTTGGGTGGAAGCTGGCCTGCAAATGACTTTCGCTCTGCCGCTGCCTCGCGCGCCTGTTGAACGCGATACCGTGCTTCGGAGATTTGTGTCGTCGGTGCCGCTGACGAGTCGTCCAACGCCGCCGAAAGTCGCTTCAGGTACAGTTCGACCCACTCGCGATGTGCGTCCTGATGGCCCTGAACCGTCTGTATTTGCGCAACCAAGTCCACCAGTTGATGCTGCAAAGCAAGCCAATCGAGCATCGCTTTGGGCGTTTTTGGTGTCAAACGACACGGTTCCCACAATTCGGACCATTCCTGTTCCCAGACGTCGATTGCTTCGGCACAGGCAACGTGTGCCTGCCGAGCACGCTCGCGACGTTGTTGTGCGTTGGCGATTTCCTGAGTAAGTTGGTCCAAGCGAGCCACGGTTTCAGCATGCTGCTGACGTTGATCGGCAATCTGGTCCGCTTGTTGCACGCTAATTTCGTACGCATCAGGCAGCGTCACGGACGGGTCGATGGACCATTGTTCGATTAGATGTTCACGAACCGCTTCACCTTCGATGTACTTGCGGCGCAGCAGTTTCCAGCCGTTCTCGCGATGGGTGCGACTTTTTTCCAGCTCCTTGCGGTCTGGCACTCGATCTCTGGCATGCCGCATCGCAAGATCTTGTTGGTGCTGATCCAGATCCTCTTTCGCACGACGCTCGTCCGATTGACACTCCCGTAGTTGCTGCATCAGTTCATCGTGATGTAACTGAAATTGGACAACGGTCTCCTTCAACGGCACAGACAACTGTTCGCCATTGTCAACGTGACCGTCAAACGGAGCACTCAATTTCTGTTCGAGCGCTTCGCGCCGCGCGTACTGCTGGCGGTGCTCCTGTTCGTACTCTTCAATTTTCTTGACTCGCGTCGCGTATTCCGCAGCCAATTCAACAAGATCGGCCAGAGGGGCCGCAATCGAATCAGCGGGAACCAGCTCCAAACGGTGAGTGATGTCGGCAATATCGGCCACCAATGCGGTGTGTCTTGTCTGCAGGTCGCGTCGTTGCTGGCTCAGGTCATCCCATTCTTCCTCCAGGGCCGTCACCGATGCGACACGAGCTATGCCAACCTGAAACTGACCGAGTTGGTCCAACGTCCAGCTTGGGTCGAGTTCACGCAATTTGGCCAGGACGCCGACTTTCTCCGTCTTGGACTTCTGCTCCAGCTTCGGAATGTCGGTGCGACAACTGCGAATCACGCCAAGTTGCTGAGCCACTTGCTGGATCCGAGGCGCACAATCAATGATCTCGACTTGCGGTGCCAGTGTTTCGAGCTGAGCATTGACGTCGTTCAAATCGTGTTGAATTTCGTCCAGTTCTCGAGCCACCTGATCGCGGTTCTTCCGGTACGATTTAAAATGAATCAAGCCGTCTCGAGGAAACTCCGCAGGAACATCTAGCTCACTCAGCTCTTCCACCAACAACCGGCGCTGGTTCCAAAGCTCGACCGCCTTCACCAATTTCTTGTCGCGTTCTTGTTGACGATGGATGCGGTCCCGTTCTTGACGCACTTGCTGTAGCCGAACATCCAGATCAGCCGCCTCTTTCTCTAGCTGGCCATATTCCCGTGGTCGGATCTGGGCCGCACGCAGCTCTTTGGCTTGCTTGCGCAGCTGGATCAACAGCTGGTTGATTTCGCGTTTCGTCGCGGTCGGAGAAAAAAGTGACTCGTGTTCCTTCTCCAATCCGTCAAGCACTTGCCGGAACCCGGCCAAGCCACCCAGCGCGCCGCCGTACAACGCCTCGCTCAACTTAGCCTGCTCCAAGCTCTGTTGGCCGGCAGCCAATTCGGCCAGTGAAAAGCCGAACACATTCTGAAACAACTCGGCGCTGGCGTTGCCCAACAGCCGATGCAAGGACTCCTGGTTCACTGCCAGGCCGCTCCCCTCATATTCACCGACGACCGGATCGCGCCGACCTTTGCGACGACGAAAACGGACCCGCTGACCGTCTGCCATTTCGAGTGTCGCCGTCGCCGCCATTTCGGACGTGTGGTCCGCAAACACGTACCGATTGCGCACCGGGAACCCGAAAAGGACTTCGCGGATCAGCTGTAAAAGGGTCGATTTACCGGCCTCGTTTGGGCCGTAAATGATGTGCAGCGATTCGCCTGGGAACGCGAACTCGTGCCCTGAAAAGATTCCGTATTG
Source organism: Planctomycetota bacterium (assembly GCA_024277285.1). The sequence continues at coordinate 18,756 of JAJRVM010000278.1, read as the reverse complement.
TTCGATCGCAAGTGCACGGATTCTCATGATTCGGACTCCGTCAGACGCGCCACCAGAATCGCCTCAGCGTCGCGAAGCCATTGCACAAGCTGCGCGTGGTCCTCCAGGTGGATGCCCGCCTCGCTCAGTTCCGCCGCCGCTTTTTTCTGGAGCGGTTCGAGACAATTCGCCAGTTCGGCAAGCGCGTCCACATCGTCACGAGCAGCATGCAAGGAACGCAACAATTCCCCAAACAGATCTTTGCCCTCACGCAATGCCGCGAGGTCCACCGGCGCGGTCGTGTTGAGCTTGATTTTCTCGACCCAGAGATCGTCTGCCAGGTCGTTCGCCAAGTTGCGGATCTCCGCCACAACCTCCGCGCGTTGGTTCTCATTGGCCACCTCGCGATGGAGCTCACACGCACCATGAATGATCAGTCGCACAGCGACCAGACGCCCCTCTGCGGCCTCGCGTGCTGCCGACAAACGCTCTTCCACCGCAGCCAGCATCTCACTGCGGCCATCACTCCCTTGCAGCGGCACTTCAACTCGCTGCCACCGTAGTGTATCGGTCGGAACGAATTCGACCTGCTGCAACTCGCCATCGTCGACGGCGACCAGCAAACAGCCCTTGGCGCCCGTCTCCTTGATGTGCCGCCCCTGCAGATTCCCGCAATAGCCAACATAAGGCTCCTGGCTCAACGGAGGCTCGCTACGCGCGTGAATGTGCCCCAACGCCCAATAGTCGTAACCACGATTGAGCAGTGTGGAAAGTGTGGTCGGAGCGTACGTATCGTGGTCGGTGCTGCCGGTAAGGCTGGTGTGCAACACGCCAATATTGAAGTGGTTCTCGATCGCCGGTGGGTAGTCAGCGGCCAGATCGGACATCACCTTCTCGCGCGCGAATCCCTGACCGTGAATGGCAACCCCTAAATCATCCAATCGAACGGTCTCGGGCTTCTTCACCGAGAAGAGATGCACGTTGTCCGGCCAGCGGACCGCCTGACGCACTTTGCTCGCCGCGTCATGGTTCCCTTGCAGCAGGAACACGCGTATCCCAGCACGGTCAAGTTCGCGCAGTTGGGTTGCCGTCCAGAGACCGGTACGCATGTCCTGCCACTTGCCATCAAACAGATCACCGGCAATGACGACGAAATCGACCGCGCGCTGGATCGCCAACGTAGTTAGATTCTGAAAAGCGTCGCGTGTGGCACCGCGAAGCTGATCCAACGGCGCCCCGTCGTATGCTTCCAATCCTCGCAATGGGCTGTCGATATGCAGGTCAGCCGCATGAATAAATCTCACCAGCGAACTCCCCCACAACGCCTCATCCCCTCAAGCAGGCGCGCCACCAACAGCCAAGTGCCTCGTCTCTTGTCTCTCGTCACGATGCTGGCCACAGTTTCGTTACCTTGCCTGCCGCGTCGACTTGGAAAATGGCTTTCGCGTGCGGATCGGTCACAATCAGTTTGTCGCCCGAACGAGTGACTCCTGAAGGACTAACCAAAGGAGCGCCTTCGGCCATTTTTTCAGGCTTCTGTCCCAATGGCACTTTCCAGATCGCCTTGGAATAGTTGTCCGCGATATAGACCGTCTTCGCGTCATCCACGGCAACCTCCTGCGGAAACTGGAGCGGCCCATCGGTGATCACATTTTCAATTTTTCCATCAGGACTAATCTTCCGCAGGTCGTGTTTCGGTGCCGAAGTAACCCACAGGTTGCCGTCGTTGTCAGCGCACATGGCGATCACACCTGGGACGGCCACGAATTTTGCCGGAGTGCCGCCTGCGGCCGGGACTTTCCAGATGCAATGAAGCTCCTGGTCGGAAACCATCAACTCGCCACTGGGCAGGACGACAATAGCACGCGGAATGCCGATGCCACCCTTGGTCAAAGGCACCGGCTTGCCGGCATCGTCGAACCGGTAGACTTCGCGCGTGGAGCTGTCGCCGACCAATAATTTGCCCTTTTGGTCAATGGCCAGACAACGAGGGCGATTTACCGGCGTGCGGAATTTCTTCGATGCCGCGAAGAATTTTTCGAGCTTGCCGTCCTTCAGTTTCCAGATTGCCGGTGCATCAATGTCGGCGATATAAATCGTCCCATCAGCCGCAGCGACCGCCGAGACCGGATATTGTAGCTCTTGGGCATCGCTTCGAGCCACCCAGAAAACCAGCAGCAAGCTCAACAAACTAGCGCATATCGACAATTTACTGAATCGGATCTTCATGGCTTCATCCAAATTGGCGTTCCAAAGGGTCTCGGCAGTCCACCAACCACCGGGATCGCTCATTCCAGTGGTCCGAAGACGGCGCGTCATGGACATATGAACCTGCAATACAACCTGATCGGCATGTCCGTATCTTTCGCATTTCCTGTGTTTGGAAGATGTGCCGAACATCGTTTGTACACGCCCTAGCCTAATCGAAATCAGGCTGAATTCCGAGGGGCGGAACGGCCGCAAGACCGCACGGACCGCCGATTCCAGTGCCCGTCGCAGTGCGCAAAACTTGCACACCCCAAGTGGCCGCTCCACGCAGCATTTGCACGGATCATCCAGATTCCAGCGATTCTCCCCGTCGGAGACTCTGCAATGTCAGTTGGTTTTGTGCCTGATTATCGGTTTTTCCGGCTTTGGTACGGTGATTGCGTAGTCTCCACTGCCATGTCCAAGCCCCCTTTGCCTGGAGGCCAACGATCGCAACTACCAGGGTGTTGGAGCCTGGTGCGGTGAAGGACCGGCTGTGAAAGTTATTGTAACTGTGGAACCGTGAAAGACTCTCTAGTGAAGGAAAAGAAGATGAAGACTGTCGTAAGCACTCTCTGCGGGTTGGCCCTGATCGTGGCGTTGGTCCAAGTGGGCACCGCCCAGGACTCAGCCAAAGACAAGGCGAAAGACAAAGCGAAGGCCAAGGGCAAAGCCAAGGTCAAACAGATGGACAGCAAGAAGACCGCCAAGCTGCAAGCCGATCTCCATCGCACCATGGCTCAGTTGATCGTCGCTCGGAGTGCGGACGAGCCGGACCAGAAGAAGATCGACAACCTGACCAAGAAGCTCGGTAAGCTGCGTACCCAAATGCGCAAAGCGGGTGGTCCGATGGGAACAGGCGGTCCAATGGCAGCCTTTGCTCAGGGACGTGGCGGTTGTCAAGGCGGAAACTGCGGCATGGCAGGTGGGCCGGCCGGACGAGGCCCCCAAGCAGGTAAGGGGCGCGGCCAGGGTCAAGGCAACTGTCAGGGCGGCAACTGCCAGGCTGGTATGGGCAAAGGTAGTATGGGCAAAGGCAAAGGGGGTAAAGGAAAAGGTGGCATGGGCAAGGGGCAATGCGGAAACTGCCAAGGGGGCAGCTGCCAAGATGGGAATTGCCCGTTCGGCAATTCCAAGAGTGCCGCCCAAGGTCGTGGGCATGGCGCCGGCATGGGCAAAGGGCCCGGTCATGGCATGGGACAGGGCCGTGGCATGGGACAGGGTCGTGGCATGGGACAGGGTCGTGGTATGGGACAGGGTCGTGGTATGGGACAGGGTCGCGGCATGGGACAGGGCAACGGGTACGGACCTGGCGGACCGAAAGGCAACTGAAACTCAGCATCGACCTAGAAGCAGTGACGCAGGTCCCGTCTTGGCTGGCGGGGCCTGTTTTTTTTTCACACGCCACGCCAGATCACGCGTCCCCGGACGTACGCGAGATTCGATGATTCTTCGGAATATGACTCTTCGGAATATGGTAGGCTGCTCTGAAGCAACCGGTCATCAAACGGTTTGTGCAACGCCCAGAGGATAGCGCAATACGCGTCATCCATCGGCACACGGGCATCGGCACACGGGCATCGGCACACGAGACTCCAATGCGACATTTACGAACGATCATTTACGCAGGTTTGACGCTCGCATGGATAGCGTTTGCGCTGTGGCAGTATCGCAACTATCAGCAACAAGCGTACTTGATCGAAGCGTCGTTGCGACAGCAGTCTCGTTCGATCATGACGGCATTGGTAGGTGGCCTCGCCTCTCACCGCCGACTTGGTCAATTCTTTGAGGACCAGCTGCAGGGGATGCTGGACGAACTGGTCAAGTCGGACGACGTCGTATTTGTCGCGATTCGCACCTCGCAAGGTGAAGATTTCCTCTCAGCGGGTGACGCGCACTCGTCACAATACGATAGTGCCGACAGCCGCAGACCGTCACATGATCCGGCCGGTACCAACTATTACCGCCAAGTACGGTCATTCAAATTGAGCGGGCCGCCGGGTGGTCCTCATGGCATGGGGGGGGGTGGAGGCGGCCCGGGGCGTGGTGGTATGGGCGGGGGTGGTATGGGCGGGGGTGGTATGGGACGTGGCATGGGCCTCGGTTCGCGCCGCTGGTCGGACGGCGCCGGATCGATGCGGCCAGGTCCGTTGGGGATGGGCGACGAGTTCACGGCAGAATTGGTCCTCGATCGGAGCCGAGCGGACCAGTTGACCGTACGGATGGCATGGTCACACGCTTGGGTGGTCGTCGCGGCGGGAGTGGTTGCTTTATCGATCGGACTGCTTTGGCGCACGACGATGAACCTGGCGGAAGCCAAAGGCCAAACGCGGGTGTTCGAGGCGGAAACGCGACATTTGCGCGAACTGAGTCAGGCGGCTGCTGGTTTGGCCCATGAAACACGAAACCCGCTGGGGCTGATTCGCGGATGGACTCAGCGTTTGGCCGAAACATCCTTGCCGGAAGCCGAGCAGCAAGAGCACTGGCGCGCGATTGTGGAAGAATGCGATCGTGTGACGGCACGGATCAACCAATTTCTGGCGTTCGCACGTCCTCATGCCCCGGAGATCACATCGGTCGACATCGCGCAGCTCTTAGATGAGTTAACGGTGATCCTACAGCCCGATTTGGAAACACGCCAGCTGGCCATCGAGTGTCACGTTACCGCTGAGATCGGCAGACTGCAGGCAGATTCCGAATTACTCAGACAGGTCGTATTCAATCTGTTACAAAATGCCGTTTACTTTTCGCCCAAGAGTGGGACGATCGATGTGATGGTCAAGCGCCGCGGCACGCAACGGGCCGTTTTGCAGATTGCCGACCGCGGACCGGGCGTTAAGAAGGAGGAAGTGGAGTCCTTATTCACGCCCTATTTCACGACGCGGCCCGATGGGACGGGACTTGGCTTGGCGATCGTGCGTCATATCGCTACGCTACACGATTGGGAAGTCACGTACCGCGCACGGGCGGACGGAGGGGCGATTTTCGAAATTGGTAACATGCATGTCACAAACTAGCCGAACGATTCTGATTGTCGATGACGAACCACGGCAGCGATCTTTGATGACGGGGTTCGTGGAATCGCTTGGCTGTGCCGCTTGCGCCGTCGATTCGGGCGAAGCGGCACTCGCACAATTGCAATCCGGCTCCATCGCGATGGTATTGCTCGACGTGCGCCTGCCAGGGATCAACGGCATCGAGACACTCGAACGGGTCAGGAAGCTGAATCCGACTGTTCCCGTGTTGTTGATTACGGCCTATGCCGACCTTCGCCAAGCCGTGGTGGCGATGAAGAGCGGGGCGGATGACTACCTTGCCAAACCGGTCGATTTAGAAGAATTACGCGCCGCGATCTGCGATGCGCTGCATTTGCCACAGGATGATTCGCCGGAGGCGCAAACCGATCTTCCACCGGTACCGGAAGGGTTCATCTTCCACAGCCCCGCCGCACGCCGACTGCTCGAACAGATCGCCATCCTCGCGCCGTCCGACGCGCCGGTATTGATTCGCGGCGAGACGGGCACGGGCAAAGAAGTCGTTGCGCGACTAGTCCACGCGTGGAGCCAGCGCGCGGATGGCCCAATGGTAGCCGCCAATTGCGCCGCCATGCCTGACGCGTTGTTTGAGAGCGAGTTGTTCGGGCATACGCAAGGAGCGTTCACCGGCGCGTCACATGCACGCGACGGCGTCTTTCGTACGGCGAGTGGCGGGACGCTGTTCTTGGATGAAATTGGTGAGTTGCCGATCACGCTGCAACCCAAACTGCTCCGCGCGATGGAAACGAACCAGGTGACTCCGGTCGGTAGCGACACGCCCTGTATTATCGACACGCGTTTGGTCGTGGCCACCAATCGCGATCTGGAAGAGGAGATTCGCGAAAAACGTTTTCGCGAGGATCTGTACTACCGAATCAATGTGGTGGAACTGGCCTTGGAGCCACTGCGTCGGCGTTGTGAAGATATCTTGCCATTGGCGCGCCATTACGCGCAGCACTTTGCCGGCGGCCCGGTTCGGCTCTCCCCCCAAGCGGCGCAGTGCCTGGTCGTATATCAATGGCCCGGCAATGTCCGTGAATTGCGCAACGCGATCCAACGTGCCTGCTTGCTCTGTCGAGGCGACGTAATTTTGCCCGACCATCTGCCGCCGAAAATCTCCGCCATCGTTCCACAACGCCCCGGTCCCGATCGTAACGACGGTCGCCTTTCACAGGTGGAACGCGCCACCATTTTGGCAACCTTGGAAGAATGCAAAAACAACAAGACACAGACCGCCAAGAAACTGGGGATCAGCCGCCGTGCACTGATCTATAAGTTGCACGATATCGAAGCGGGCTAACGCGGGCCAAGTGCTAGGCCATGCACCGATGCGGCCTCGGCCCGGCGGCGGCGTGGTCGTGACCTGCTTGCTCGGCCTTCCGTTTATTGGCAGGAAAGCGTTGGCCCGCCAAACTGCTTCACCTGCCTGCAGTAACGCCTTATGGCACAACGATGCCAGATCAGTGTCGTTTTTGAAATAGAGCGAGCACGGAAGTGCCCCATGGAAAGGGGATGCGCAAACCCAGCGGAGTTTCCGCCGCGAAGATGGTGGCAAGCGTTCGGTTAAGCCAAGGTGGCTGGATGCGATGTTCGCGCTCGAGCAGAGCATGTCGTTCTTCTTCACTCAACCGTTGCACATCGATTCGCTTCAGCCGGCGCAGCACTAGCAGTGGGCTCAACCAAAACATGAAATAACGTGTGCGTATCAACTCGAGCCCCGATTGGTCTGCCAGCTTCGCAAAATCCGCGCGCCGGTAGCGACGCACGTGATGGACCAACGCATCGTTACTGCTCCAGAAGAAGTCGAGTGCCGGGGTGGTCACCAGTAAGAATCCGCCTGGCCGTAGAATCGAACCGATCTGGCGCATGACCTGCACATCGTCCTCCAGGTGTTCGAGCACATCGAGCAGAAACGTAACGTCCCATCGATTTCGCCAGCAGGCGGGGAGCTCGCGAATGTCGAGTTGGTAGCGGCAGACGGACGTTTCCACCACATTGGCCGCCATCTGGAGACTATCGAGCGACGAATCCCCCAACGCCAATTCTTGAAACAATCCGGGCTGGCACCGCTGCAGGTAACGAATCCATCCGCCACACCCACCTCCTAGATCGATGCCAAGATGGTGCTCTTGCCGCGCGTCGGATAAGGCATCCGTGAGCGCGCGCAACAAGAAACGATGCCGCCCCAGGTACCAAAAGTGTTGCTCTTGCATCTTCAACAGAAACTGGAATTGCCGCGGATCGTATTGCGCATCACTCGGCGCGACGCGACCGGCGGGAATATAGATACCGGTAGCCGGATCCTGATGAAAGAGTGAGTCAACGCGAGTCATCGTTTGTTACCGATTTGCGACGGAGCAACTGTATTGCAATTTTCGTAACAGTTTAGCCGAAAGAAGTGGGCCGTGCAGCGAGGTTTGATTGGCTATGGATCTCCCCCCACCGCCTTGTGCGGTGGGGGAGAGGGGTGGGAGTTATTGGTATCGGCGTCTCAGCTGGCAAAACTCGTTCACCTACGGGGCAAGCCCGTATGGGTCTCTGACTTAGTCAAACATCGACACTTCTTCGTTCGACCGACGAAAGACGATAGTCGCGTTACCGGTAGCAGACCCGTCGCGCCTCTTGCTGGAGCAAGCCCAGCGGAGCGCTTTTTCATCAGCGTCTATCCGCGTTTATTAGCGGTCCCCGTCCAGAATGTGCCGATCGCGTCCTCGTTTCCGCGAACGGTTACGACAAGTTTCCGCGAAAGCGTGCTGCCGGCGCCAATTTTGACGAATATCCAACCTGCTCGACACCACAACGACTCGCCAGGCCCCTTGCCCCTTGAGTATGGCCTATCCTTGATTAATTCGGTCAACCCGATTCACCTATTCCACGACAAATTGCGCTCCTCCCTTCGGAAAGCCACAGGCATGCTTGGAAGTAAAGCCACGATCGAGCCGAGCCAATCGCTGAACGACACGGTTTTTCGCATCATCGATGCGGCCTGCATTTTCGCAGCGTTACGCTTGGCCGTCTATGCGACCGAAACGATGCCGAACGAGTTTTTCTGGTTGGTCGGCGCGGTCGGTGCCGTGTTGTTCAACATCATCAGCGGTTTTTGCGGGATGTACCGAAATTGGCGTGGCGCGGCCGTCGAGCGTGAAGCCATGTGTGGCCTGACAACATGGTTCTTCACCTTTGTTGCGTTGTTGGGGCTCGGCTACGCCACCTCGTTGCCAGACCAGATCGCGCGTTCGACCACCGTCTATTGGTTCGTCTTTACGGCAGCTTTCATTGCATCAAACCGAATTATCATTCGCGCCATGCAGCGAATGGTACGCAAACATGGGCTAAACTCGCGCCAATACGCCATTGTCGGGATCACAGAACTCGCCTTTCAGCTTGTTGAAAACATCGATAGCTCCCCCGAAATGGGACTGAGCCTGCATGGCTTTTACGACGATCGGCCGTCTTCTCGCACGCCGGCGGTACCGGACAAAATGAGTGGTCGCGTCGGCGACTTGGACCAATTAGTGGAAGCGGCGCGCAACCGCGAGATCGAACAGATCTTCATTACGTTTCCAATGCGAGCGGAGGATCGAATCCGCGCGGTTTTGAATCGACTGAGTGATTCCACGGCAACCGTCTATCTGGTTCCCGACTTTTTTGTCTTTGAACTGCTCCATTCGCGGTGGACCAACATCGGTGGCTTGCCAGCGGTGAGCATCTTTGAGAAGCCGTTCTACGGTGTCGATGGCGCAGTTAAGCGTGTGATGGACATCGTGTTAGCGGCGTTCGGTTTGCTGCTGTTCGCGCTGCCGATGGCCTTTATCGCCGTGCTCATCAAGAGAACCTCACCCGGCCCCGTCTTCTTCCGCCAGCGTCGCTACGGACTGGACGGTCGGGAAATTCACGTTTGGAAGTTCCGTTCCATGACGGTATGCGAGGATGGTGATAGCGTCACGCAAGCCAAGAAACACGACACGCGCGTGACACGAATCGGCGCTTTCTTACGCACATCGTCGCTCGATGAGATCCCCCAGCTATTCAACGTCCTCGGCGGCGGCATGTCGTTGGTCGGGCCCCGGCCCCATGCCACCGCCCACAACGAACACTATCGGGCTTTGATTCAAGGCTACATGTTACGTCACAAGGTGCGTCCCGGAATCACCGGTTTGGCACAAGTCAATGGCTGCCGCGGCGAAACAGATACACTCGACAAAATGCAGCGTCGCATCGAATTCGATCATCGCTATATTCGCGAATGGTCGGTTTGGATGGACGTGAGAATCTTGCTGCAAACCGTCCTGGTCGTGCTCTCACGCGACGACGCTTACTAATCGACAGCGTTTACCAGTCGACATGCTGTCTATCGACAGCGTCTCCTGCCTCAGGCCGCCGGTTCGTAGACCACGATCACCAACACGTCCGACGCCGAGAATTGATGAGCCGGGCCGGTGCCGGTTTGCGGCGCGATATTGCCCGTGACGCTAACAAGCTGCGCGCCACTCTCTTCAATCCACACGTTGATCTCTTTTTCCATCGCCCACAGTTCGCTCTCGATGCTCTTGAAGATCTTTACCTGCCGCATAGCTTATCGTCCTTTGTTTTGAATAAAATGCCCTCGGTCGGCGGCCGTGGCCCCGGCGCGCCCGACAAGCTCCGCCCGGCGTGCGCCCCGTTTACAAGATCCGCCTGCGAACACTCGCCCCCCTATTGCACTCGGAACCGAGTATCACCAGCACAACGCCACTTTGCCACTCTATCGGAGCCTGGCTATTGACGCATGACGAAATACCGAATGCCCAAACAATGCCCAAATTCGATACCCCGTGCGTGTCACTGGCGGAATAACCTGGCACTTGCCCGCGTAAACGGACGTTTTCAGACAAATCCTAATTGCTCAAATCCTAGTTGCTACCGGCCGTGGCGGGCGGAGTGCTGGCGCGAGCAGTCCGTCGCACGCCATCTTTGACCAGCTTCATGCAAACTCTTTTCGGAGCGGGAACGTCCTTCTGGCAACGACAAAAATGAAATGTGGCATCCCCCTCGGTTCGCTCGCGATGCTGGCAAACAGGGCATTCCCACACCCGGCGCATTACGTACTTCAACCGTTCGTATGGTCCCTTCATCCGTCACCTCGATCGTCACAATCAAACTTCCGCGCCCCGCACCATTCCAGCGGCGCGCCCACTTGGTGTTTCGAGCGTCACTCTCAACTCTGGACTCGCAACACGATCATGAGCCAGTATACGTTGCCTTCGAGTCTTTTGGACACCCCTAAAAAGAGCGTCAAGGAGGGATGAGAATTACTGAATCAGGCGAGTTTCCAATGTGCTTGACGCAACACGGCCTTGGGGGAACCGCGCATCGTTTCGTACCAGACACTCAACAACGTCCCATCGTCAAGCTGGACGGTCGATGGATACCCAAGATCGCCCGAAACGGCATCCTCCGAGATTCGAATCGATTCCGACCAGGTGCGTCCCTGGTCCTTACTAATTCGCGCCTGATTGCCAAGCGGCGCGCGGCGATGTCCAAACGTCATGAGCAAACGGCCATCACCAAGCCGCAACAGGTGGGAAGGGAGTCCCCAGACGCCAATGGCGTGAGGCGTCGACCAGGACTTTCCACCGTTGTTCGACTCGCACTGGAGCGTTTCGCCGACGTTTCGTTTGTTATGGTTGCGAATCTGCAATACGATGTGACCTTTACCGACATCGACCGCGTGCAGTTCATGGTAGCCCGTGTACGAATCGCCATCGCGAAGTGGGATTTCAGACAGCCATTGCCACGACCGTCCATCGTCTTTTGAAAGACACACACCGACGCGAGCCGGTTTCGACCATAGTTGTTTACCAGCGTACAACAGCCAACCATTGCGCAATTGAATGGGCCCGTGCGGGCTACTTACGAGGCAATCATAGCGCGGTGACCACGTCAAGCCGCCATCGGTCGAACGAGTCATCCAGACACCCAACGCCGCTTGGCGCTGTTGCGGCGACACACGACGATGCGCCGCTTGCCAACGCGTCAGTCGCGCCCCGTCCCAGGCGTCTTTTGCCCCAGGCTTGATTTTCTCGGCACGCTCCAACGCCCCTTGGTATGCGAGCGACGAGAAGGAGGTGACCAGCAGCGTCTGCTTAACCGTCTCCAGAACGCCAGCGTCGCGGTCATCAATGGGACCGTCCAGGATCACGTTGGGCCACGTCCACGACTGGCCGTCATCGTACGACCGCATCATCTTGACCTGGCCAAACGGGCAGACATGCGTCTCACGCCCGCCCGACCACACAACCAGCAATTCACCGCTACCGCGTCGCGCGATTGTTGGCCAACCTTTGTAAAGGTGTGGCTGCCAACTGATCACTTTGGTTTCAAGCCTTTCGATTTCCGGTACCGCCGCGCGACCACTTCGCGGTAGCATTGCACTACCGGCCCCCACTAAGCTGCCCCTTAGCAAGGTTCGTCGATTGAACTGCAACATCATCACTCTCCCGCGCTCGCGCAAAGGGCTTACTCTCTTGCAACTGGACCAAAACAAGCTGTCCATCGAGCATTATAACCAAGAACCGCTCGCAAGATCTGCTCGAAGCGTAGAATTGTCCTGTTTATCGGGCAACGTCGCCAAAATGTTTGGTAAGTTATACTCGTCGCTATGGGCGGCTTACCAACTTCGTTTTCCAAAACCGCATGGAGTCGTTTGGCAGTGAGTTCCGCAAATCGATGTCATCGGTTCAGCGTGGAGGATATCCAGCGGTTGACGCGCACGACGTTTGCCCGCGACGTGGAGCATCACACGTCGCTGGCGTCAACCAACAGTCATGCGCTGCGTATGACTGAAGTCCCAGACACTCGAATTCCATTACTGGTATTGACTGACCGGCAAACGGCCGGGCGAGGCCGGGGAGTAAACGCATGGTGGTCCGCGCCGGGCGCGCTCACGTTTTCCCTGGTCGTCAGCCAGCCAACCCATCTCCACCGAACGGGGTGGCCTGGCGTGGCTTTGACAACCGGGATGGCTGTTTGCGAAGCCTTGCATCAGCTCTGTCCGCGGCTCAACCCAGCGTTGAAATGGCCGAATGACGTCTACGTCAGCGCTCGCAAGATTTGCGGTATCCTGGTCGAGGTCCCACCACAACCGGCGCAGCACATCGTGATCGGCGTCGGTGTGAATGTCAACAATGCGTTGGATACCGCCCCACGGCCGATCCGCGAATCGGTCACTTCACTGGTCGACGAGGCGGGCTATTCTTTCAGCCTGGTGGACGTGCTGGTCGCGATCTTGCAGCAACTCGCTTCACACCTTGATCTGTTGCGATGCGATCCCAGCCGACTCGAACGCCAATGGGGAACCTATTGCATGCTGACCGGCAAGACTATCGAAGTGACCGCCGGTTCGCGCACGACGCATGGTGTCTGCCAGGGCATCGACGCCAACGGGGCGTTGATTGTCGAAACCGGGACCGGAGTCGAGCTATGCACGAGCGGCACGGTGATGCGATGGGAATAACCACAAGAAACGTCTTCACCTGCATTACGCGTCCAGCGATGCAATCGGCGTGCCATGTCCGCTATCATTCCAGGGCGTTACTTCTCACTGGCCGAAGCAACGTGCACGTGCAGCTTGCCTTCCGCCGTAAAACCGTATGGGTTTGTGGTGCGCACCGAAACAATGTAGTCACCCGGCTTGCTATATGTGTGTTGAGTGATCGCGTAACCATCCTTGGCCAAAGACCTTGCGTTACCGTCCGAATGGACATCCACCGGCGGCGTCCCATCGCCAAAATCCCATGTCTCAGTAGGCTGAGACCCTGATCGGAAGGAACGCACCTTGAACGTAACGCGATCGTTCGGTCGGATTCCAGTCGTTGGCCAAAAAGTGGGATGAATCGTCGGTGGGAGCTGATCGAGACGAGCGGGATCGACGACCTGGACTTCCGCGAAATCGAATGCCATGTTGCCGGCAAAATCACGCACGCAAAGTGTCTCGTTGAAGGTTCCTGGCCGGGAATAGGTCCGCTTCAAGTGCGAGCCGATCACGCGTCGCGATCCCAACAGCCATGTGTAGCTGGTGATCTTGCCATTGGCGGCCCACGATTTGCTACCATCGAGCGTTACCGATTGGCCAACCGCCACCAGGTGGTGTGGTCGAGCCACGGCCAACACCGGTGGATGGAACTGCCGCACATAGGCTTGCCAGATAAACGCATAGCCATCCACCGCCCCCCAGTCTCCGGACGGCTGTCGGCTGTCGATACCAAAATGAAGATGCGACCAACCGCCGCTGGCCCCCTCTTTTCCGAGCAGACCAATGCGGTCGCCCAACTTGATCTCTTTGCCAATCTGAATCGTCGTGTCAATTTGGTTCAGATGACTGTATCGGTAGTACCAACCACGCCGATCCAATACATAAACCACATCGCCACGCGGTTGCACTGGCGTATCATCCAGTTGTCCCGGCAACGTCTCGCCGCGCGCCGAAACGACCAGCCCGTCAGTCGCTGCGGTCACGTCCACCATCGCCTCGGCGCCACCAAAATCGAGCCCGTAGTGGTAGTAGATTCGCTTATTGGAAGGATCATCGCCGCCATCAACGTAACAGGGAACATTGGCCATTTGCGTTTGCGTTGCAAACCATCGCTGCTTGACCGGATAGGCGAAAGAATCGGGCCGGATCCAAGGCGAACCGGCCGGCCATAACCGAAGACGCGCCGCTTTCTTCAGGCCCCACGGATTGTCTTTCGACGAAGAGTCCACGTAACCATGCGTCACCGGACAGTCGACTTGAACACCGCCAACGACTCGTGGTAAGTGATAGGTGGTGGAAACCAGTTTCACCTCCGCACCGTTGACGTTGACCGTGACGACCGCTTCGCGTACGGCGTTGCGGAACGAGTCCCGGTGTTCAGCCACACTGACCAGTTCGATCGTCGCCTTATTGCCGTCGCTCAACGTGACCGTTGTCGATTGGCCAAGGTCAAGATCGACCACGCTGCCCAACGGCGTGAGTGTCGCTTCGTATTGACCAGCTGCCGCGTGCTCCGCGTCCGCGACCACGAGAAGAAAAACGGACGTGAACATGAGGGCAACTGCAATGTTGATGACAAGTGGCTTCGAGTTCGCCACAATCGCGTCACCACGCCGGCTCGCGCGGGGGAACCGAGCGCGTGACGGGCGATTTGCTTGTGATCTTGCAGCAAGTTTCAAGTATTTCATAGGTTGGGTCTCAGTATGGTAGGGCGAATTCGGTTTGCGTGTGAGACGTTACATCCTCCCGAGGTGCAAGACGAGCGGGTAGACTGCGTGTCGCGAGGCAGCTTATCGGCTGTGTGCCAGTACACCGACGGACATCTCTGCCGCATTACGATCGGAAACGATTATAACCTTGTTTGGCCGCCAAGGCGCTATGGGCACGTGCGCATGGACTCACGCGTTGCGGCGACCGCACTGGACCATCACACTGGGCCATCCGAGACACAAGGATGCCTGGGGAACCCGCAACACAGGCTGGCGCTCGTTGGTCTGATCGGCGTCGAGAGTGCCACGCGCGCGTCATTCGCATCGATATCCGTGATTCCCCATGGCCGCACGATTCGGCCCGGAGGACCGATACAGCCTTTGCCGGAGCCGTGAAGCTTCGGTGGTGGTTAGACAAAACACGCAAGGCCTTTCAGGCCTCGCAATGCGTTCGCCAACAATTCCGTAGCCTGACGCCCCTGGCAGTTCCTGTTGTGGCCTTCCGGGCTACGTCCCAAGCCCTCCGCTCGCCTCTGGCTCGTTCCGGCACCGGAATTCTACTACTCCCCGTTCGAGCTCGGAAGTGAAGGTGCCGGGGAGTCCTGAAGCGTGCGAGTCCGGTTTCGCCTTGAGGACTCAAGGGGCATAATAAGGGTGTTATGCCAAACCTACAGCGTCGCCGACTCGGTACCTGTTACCACTCGGTGATGACAAGCCTGCCGGTCGTTTTGTCACCCATGCCTGCGCGGGGCAAGAGATGCATTTGGGCCGGTCCCAAACCAAATTAGAACTATTCTGCGAGTTGAACCGGTCCGCTCGCGTTTCGTTTGGTCTTTACTCGGGCCAACGTCATGACCGTTTTGGAGAAGCAACTAATGCGCCTCGTATTGCCGCCATTTCGTATGACCTCCCGTAACGTGCGTTCGCGACTGATGGTTTGCGTCGTTATCGGCATTTTAGGTTGCTTGGTTTTCGGTGCGACCGGTGTGGCTGGTGACGATTCGGTATCGACCGAATCGCTCTTGCACGAGATGATCGATACGGTCCGCTTGGGGCAGTTTCCGCAACCGGCCTATAAGACGGTCCAGTTCTCGTCGTACGACCGCCGCAGTTCGATCCCTGAAGGGCCGGGATGGTTCGCCAACTCGGACGGTTTCGGGAACGAACCGATCCCGAATTTCGAGAAAGTCTTGGAAGCACCGAGCGACGACAAGCCGGGGCGTTACTTGATCTGTGACGTCGAAGGACCGGGGGCGATCGTGCGAACCTGGTCAGCCGCGATCGAGGGCACGATCCGCGTAGTGCTGGACGATGCCGATGAGCCGATCTACGAAGGCCCCGCAAGCCTCTTCCTGCAAGCGGGATTGCAGGCATTGGTCGAGCAGGCCGGACTTTCTCCCGAGCAGTATGTGCAAACGTACCGGCAGCGCGATGCCTGTTATTTTCCGATACCATTCGCACGCCACTGTCGAATCGAATGGAAGGGCACTCACAAACGGATTCATTTCTACGAAGTACAAATACGTCGCTATACGGCCGGCACGAACGTCGTCACGTTGACGAAACCGCAAATCAAGGAACTCGGCACGACAATCCAACAGGTCGCTGACGTGTTGGCCGATCCGCTCGGCCTTTGGCCATACCATTCGAAGCAAGACCTGTTAGGCGTGGATGGCAAAGTCGAACCAGGACAGACCGTCGAGCTACTCACGTTGGATGGCGGCCAGGCCATCGAGAGTCTAACGTTGAAAGTAACGGCGAATGACTTGGATCTGGCACTGCGGCAGACGATTTTGCACATCACTTACGATGGCTATAGTCCGGATCAGGTAGAATGCCCGATCGGTGACTTTTTTGGCGCCGCTCCCGGGATCAACCCGTACAACCAAGTGCCGTTCACCGTTGAGCCGGACGGCACAATGACCTGCCGGTTTGTAATGCCGTTCGAAAGATCGTGCACTATCAAAGTGGTCAATCGCGGCCAACAGTCCGTCTCGGTAACGGGCATGCTCCGCCCTCTGGCATGGACCTGGGATCCGCTGAGATCGATGCATTTTCGAGCGCGTTGGCGAGTCGACCACGACCTGATCGCGGACGGGGGCGAAGGGGCGCAGGATATGCCTTTCCTGATCGCCAACGGAAAAGGGGTCTACGTAGGCACCGCCATTATGTTGTTGAATCCGAACCCAGTTCCCACACCGTATGGGAATTGGTGGGGCGAAGGAGACGAGAAGATTTTCGTTGATGACGACATGCAGCCGTCCACGTTTGGCACCGGCTCCGAGGACTATTTCAACTATTCTTGGTCCTCGCCCGATATCTTCCTGTATCCCTATTGCGGACAACCTCGCAATGATGGCCCGGCCAATCGCGGTTTAGTGGTCAACCACCGTTGGCACATCATCGATACCTTGCCGTTCGAGAAACGCATCGCATTTTACATGGAGCTGTTCAGCCACGAGCGTACGCCCCACTTCAGCTATGCGAGGATCGCCTTTCACTACGGTCGGCCAGGCTTGCGCGACGATTCCGTCGGCGTGACCGACGAGGATGTGCGCTCTTTAAAATACCCTGCCAACTGGCAACCGGCCGCGCGGGCCGGAGCGAAGGGCAGTGTCTTTTTCCAGGCAGAGGATCTGGTTACCGACAAAGACTCGTTCAAGCTGCTCGAAAGCGATCGCTGGGCGGCAGGCAAGTTGTTGATTTGGTCGCCGACAGACGCGGCCAGCGAGCTGGCCATGGACATCCCCGTGCAGGCAGCCGGAAAATATGTGTTGCATGTCACCGCCGCCACGGGTCCCAGATCGGCGAAGATTGTCGCGTTATTGGATGGCAATCCGTTGCAACTCGGTGGCGACGCGATCGACTTGCATACCGACTATCGAGTCTTATTGCGCAACTTCAGCAGCCGTCCCATAGAACTGAGCAAAGGCGCACACACGCTAGTGCTTCGTCCGGCGGAAGGCACGGACTTCGACGGCAATCCACCGCGCATCGGCGTCGACTTCATCTGGCTCCAGAAGCGATAAGGTGTTACGTGCTTGACTCTGATCGTACTTTTGGCGTGAGTTCTACCGAATTGTCGTTGAAGTTCGGTATTTTTACTATACCCATAAATTGACCATTGCTCGCTCCTCGCCTGCCGCTTGCAGCCTGCCGTACCCCGCGTCACAACGCCGCTGACTCGCAACATCGCCCGTGTGACCGGCGTGTGTCACATGCGCCGCATTCCATGTCGATGCGGCCTGACGCGTGCGGCCCTTTTCAGAGCCGCCCGCTGCAACACCGAATCACTGGGCGCTGACATCTCGGCGTCACATGCCAGTGCGGCTTGACGCGTGCGGCCCGAAGGGCCGCTGCTAAGGAAGCCCAGGGTGGAGGTCGCCGAAGGCGAGCGGAACCCTGGGTGACACACACCATCACAAACACGGCCGAGCGCACAACGTTCCACCACATCGCCACGCTGCCGAGGCCGCATCAAGACGTGGCTCCACTCCAGGCCAGGGGCACACGATCGGGTTCATCGCCTATTCTTGTTCTTGGAACAAACTGCCGATGCAAGTCACCATTGCCCAACTTGGACGACAGGGTGTGCGTGTCCAAGCAGTTCGAAGGCGACTTCCGGTTTATCTGTATCGAGTGCGGCGAGTTTCGCGCCACAGTGAACCCGCGCAACAATCTGGCGCACTGCTTCAGTTGCGGCCGAAACTTCAACAACATCGACTTGCTGATGACGCTCGGTTACGACTTCCCCTCGGCCGTCGAAGTGCTCGAACAGTGGTTAAGGAGCCACCGCGAACATCACACATCCAACGTTTAGCGGGCCAAGTCGGTCGTGCTAATTCGAGTAGCAAACTTCTCGCACCGATCTTCTAACATCAAAAACGATCGGTGCGACATCGGATACTGCGCTGATATCAACAGCCAGCAGAGCGCCGCCGTCGACGGCGACTGCTCCAAACTTCTCAGCAATTCGGTACAACCGCGTTTTTCCCCCCCCAAATCCATACCGTCATAATTCGGTCGAAAGTACGACCGCAATTCAGCCCGGCACAGGTAAGCGAAGGCGTAAAGACCTGATATTTGTGGCCCGGCGCAACGCCGTGCTGATCACAGGCCGATTGAGTCTGCTCTTGTGTTAGCATGCCGGAAAAGGAAAGATAATCCTTCTGCTGAAACGACGCGAGGAGCAGGCGAAACCGTTGAGATATAGATCGAATTCCATGGAACAAAACAGGGCCCTCCTTGAGCAAACGTGAAGTCTGCCAAGGAG
>JAJRVM010000277.1 GCA_024277285.1 Planctomycetota bacterium | reverse complement strand
TTGCGCTGATCCAACCGGTCGCCAGCGGGCCGCCGCACGGGGATCGTCAAACCACCGGAAGCTTCCAGTTCATCGAATAGTTGCTTCTGCAACTGTTGAGCCCGCTCTTGAAAGGCGGGCACCTTGATCAAGTTGTGTCGCTCGAGAGGATCTGTTTCCAGGTCATATAATCCATTCAGATCCCAGTGTCCGTGATAGAAGATGTACTTATAACGCGCGCCGCGAATCGCGAACGTCGTTGGCGTTGCCGGGAAGTTCCACTCCCAGTGGTATTCGTACAAGATATGGTCGCGCCACTGAGGCGACTCGCCGCGCAGCAACGGCAGCATCGATTGACCATCCATCTTCGCCGCCGCGGGAACGTCCACACCACACGCCGCCAGAATCGTGGGCGCGATGTCGATATTCTGCACCAGTTGCTCCACTTTTGTTCCCGGCTTGATCAACCCTGGCGCGTAGGCCAACATCGGCACGCGAATAGAATGCTCGAACGCATCCCGTTTGTCGTAGAAACCGTGCTCGCCAAGTTCAAAGCCGTTGTCACCCATATAGATGACCACCGTATCATCGCCCAAGTGGTGCTGATCAATGTAGCTCAGGACACGTCCCACATTCTCGTCTAGACCATGTACCGTCTCGCAATAGCGGTGATACAGGTCATCGAAACTCGGCACCGGATCTTTGTCAAACGGGCCTGTCTCCATGTGATCGATGCCATGGATACTGTAACGGCGTTCGCGCACCCAATGCGGTTGTGTCTGGTAATTGCGCTGCGTATTGGCCATCGTCTCGGGATAATCGATCGGCTCGTCAGCGTATCGACCGCGATGCCGTTTAGCCGGTTGAAAGGGGTAGTGGACCGATTTGTACGACAGGTAAAGAAAGAACGGTTCACGTCGGTCGCGACGTTTACTAATCCATTGGATCGCCTGATCGGTAAGGACATCGGCCGTGTAGCCGCGGAAAGTCTTGTGCTGGCCATTGATATTCAACTCGGGATCGAAATAGGTACCTTGCCCGCGGAAGCTGGCCCAGTGGTCGAACCCGGGGCGGGGAGAATCGTCGTCATGGCCCATGTGCCACTTGCCGACGAAAGCCGTCTTGTAACCCGCTTTCTGCAAGTACTGAGGAAAAAACTTCGTCCCCTTCGGCACGGTGCGTTGATTGTCGACGACGCGATGATGGTGCATGTACTGGCCGGTCAGGATCGACGCACGGCTGGGACTGCAGAGTGACGTGCTGACGAACGCATTGACCAGGTGCGCACCTTCACGAGCCATTCGGTCCATGTTGGGCGTCTTGAGAAACTTGGGGCACCCGTCCACGCAGCTCATGAAATCGTACCGATGATCATCACTCAGAATGAAGATCACATTACGCCGTTTCGGTTGCGCACTCTGCGCTGACACGACGACCTGGCAGAACAGTGAAAGCGCGAAGGTGCTGGCCAAAGCCCAACGCCATGCGAACGTGTACGAGTGCATCATCGGTCTCCATGATGGATAGTCTATCGGTTGTGTTCGAGCACGTCTGTCGCCCTGAGAACGTGTTTTGAAAACGGTTTCCAACGCACAATCAGTTCGATTTCAATCTCTCTCTGGAGCAAAACCAAGCGATCTTCGGCTCCGAGCCGCTCCTCCGCGAATTCAAAAATACGTTCTGAGTGCGATCTCGCATCACCCTTTTTTCCACTTCGGAATCCCGCGGCCCGGCGTCCAGGGAGCGTTGGCGGCGTCCAACTTGCGGCTCAGCCCCACCACGTCCTTGTCAACCAGCTTGCGCAGATCGCGCAGCACCAGCGAGAATTCATCGGCCGCGATGTCGTAACTCTTGCGATGCGTTGCGGTCGGGGCCTGGGTGGTCGACCAATGGCCGTACACGACCGTCTGCACACGGCTCACGATCCCTGGCGCCGCCGGCTCGTTGCGCCGCGGCTTGGTCGGATCACCTCTGAAACGCTCCAAGATATCTTGCAGCTGTAGCTCCAACTTGCGGGCCTCGACAGCCAGCTTAGGATCGATGCCGGGAACCACTTCGATCGTCTTCTTGATGTACTTCAGTTGCTCGTCCGTTTCCTGAGCGACACGATAGGCCCCCATAACCGCACGCTGCAACGCGCCGGTTTTCTTTTGGAATTCGAGGCTCGCGTTGCGATCTTTTTCGCTCATTGCCGCCAACCCAAGCGTCTCGACCTCGAACTCCGTCGGTGCAATCAGCTCGGTCAGTGTACCATCGACCCGGGTCGACAAGCTAACCGTGTAGGTGCCGGGCATGGCCAACGGTCCATAGCTGGCGCCACTGAGTTGCAGGGGCGTATAGCCCGCATAGCGAAAATCCCAGGTGGCGCGGTGCATACCTTGCGTCGGCGCGATGGGAACCTGACGTACGATTTGCCCTTCGCTGTCACGGATCGTCAACAATGCCGTGGGAGCTTCCTCACGATCCTCGGCCTTCAACTCCTCCCAGCTTGGATAGGAAACGTCCTTGTTCTGTTTACTGAGCGCTCGGTCCTTGGTCTGCCGCGTGCTTTTCTTCGTCTTCAACGTCTTCTTGACATAGTACGTGAACGTGGCACCGAAGGGCGGATTTGGCGCCGTGAAGAAACTTGCTCCTTGAAACCCCTTGCCACCGCCCCCCATGGGATTGGTTTGAATATACATCCGCGCCTTCTTGATCGGGAAGATGTGAGCATCTTTCTTGAGCAGGTCGGCGGTCAATTCCCGTAGCGGTGTGTAGTCGTCCAGGATGTAGAAACCACGGCCAAACGTACCCACAGCCAGGTCGTTTTCACGCCGTTGGATTTCCAGATCGCGGACCGGTATCGTTGGCAGGCCGTTCTTCAGCTGAATCCATTTGACACCGCCATCGAGCGTAAAGAAGAGCCCGAATTCGGTCCCGACAAACAACAGGTCGGCGTTCTTGTGATCTTGCACGATTGTGTATGTCGGCCCCTGCTCGGGCAAGTTCCCCGCGATCGACGACCAGGTCTTGCCGCGATCGGTACTCTTGACCACATACGGCTTGAAATCGCCCCGTTTGTAGTTGTACAGCACGACATAGACCGTATCGGGATCGTGCAACGAAGCTTCGATATCACTGACGAATGCAAACTCGGGTATATCGAGGGACGGGAAATCTTCGATCTTGCGCCAGGTCTTCCCGCCATCCTCACTGACTTGGACCAGCCCATCATCGGTGCCAACATAGAGCAAGCCTTCAACCACAGGCGATTCCGCGATCGTGACGATACTGCCATAGAATGAGGTCGAAGCGTTCTTGGCAACCGTGTCGACTCCCCAAACGCGGCCCATCACCTTCAGCTTGTTGCGATCAATGTTGCGGCTCAGGTCGGGGCTGATCGCCTGCCACGAGTTACCCCGGTCGTCACTGCGAAACAGAATCTGAGCTGCGTAGTAGAGCCGCGTGTGGCTGTGCGGGCTGATCAGGATCGGCGAATCCCAATTCCAACGCAACGCGGGACCGCCCTTCTCTTCACGTGGTTTGATATCCATCCGCTCGCCGGTACGACGATCGAATCGAACCAAGCCACCATATTGCCATTGGGAATAGACGATGTTCGGGTCTTCCGGATCGACTGCGGGGTCGAACCCATCACCGAAAACCGTGATGAACCAGTCGCTATTGATGATCCCATTGACGCGATTGGTGCGAATCGGACCACCTTGCGTGGCGTTGTCCTGAGTTCCTCCATAGATATTGTAGAAAGGAACATCGTTGTCGATGGCGATCTTGTAGAATTGGGTGAGCGGCAAGTTGGGTTTGAATTGGTAGTTCTGGCCACGGTCCCAGGTCTCGTACAACCCGCCGTCACAACCGATTAACAGGTGGTTTTCATTCTGCGGATCGATCACCAGAGCGTGATTGTCAACGTGCTTCCAACGCTCACCCAGAGGCTTGAACGTGGTGCCACCATCCTCCGTAACGTGCATCCGCGTGTCGAGCGAATAGACTCGGTCAAAGACATGCGGACAAGCCACCAGCTCCTGGTAGTACTGGGCGCTCTGAGTTGTATAGCCGCTCCGCTTGCTCCACGTTTCGCCACGGTTTGTGGAACGATAGAAACCGCCCTGTCCATCAAGCGCTTCGACCAACGCGTAAACCACATCCGGCTTGATCGGCGAAATAGCCATTCCAATGCGGCCAAGGTCACCACCTGGCAAGCCACGCGTGATCTTGCGCCAGGTCTTACCACCGTCAGTCGATTTGTGGATCGCCGCCTCCGGTCCGCCGTTGATTAACGTCCACATGTGGCGACGACGTTGGTAGGCAATCGCATACAAGGTGTCAGGATCGCGAGGGTCTTGCAGGACGTCCGATACCCCCGTGTCCTTGCTGATGTTCAAAATCAAATTCCATGTCGTGCCACCATCCGTCGTCTTGTACAACCCACGGTCGCCTCCCGGTGCCCAGAGCGGACCTTGAGCGGCCACGTAGACAATATTGGAATCGCGAGGGTCGATCAGTACTTTGCCAATGTGCTCGGAATGCTCCAAGCCGACGCGGGTGAAACTCTTGCCGCCATCAAGTGACTTGTAAACGCCGTCACCATACCCGACGCTACGTTGGCTGTTGTTCTCGCCCGTACCGACCCACACCACGTGCCGGTTGCGCAGGTCGACCGTAATGCAGCCGATCGAATACGATCCGTAATGGTCGAATATCGCGTTCCAGGTCGTGCCCGCGTTCTCCGTCTTCCACACACCTCCCGAAGCCGCTGCCACGTACCATGTATTCCGGTCCTCGGGGTCGATCGCAATATCTGCAATCCGCCCCGACATGAATGCCGGCCCAATCCCACGCAGATTCAGGGCCGACACCAGCGCGCTGTTCAGGCCCGGCGAAGCGTCCTTTTTCGTGTCGCTGTCCTGACCGTAGCCGGCCGCCGCGATGAAGACGCAAACGAGCGTCAGAAAGAGATAGCGCGTGAGGTTCATGGTGTCGCTCCACTGTTGAGAATCACTTGGTATTTCAGCCTGCAAAGAAGCGCGATACAGCTAAGACTTCAAAGCACGCAGACCCACTAGTTTACCATGCGAAAGAGGTAGGGGGAGTCCGGGGGGGTGGGGGAGTCAGAGCGTGGGGGAATCGAGGCGGCATGTGGGCCGTCAAGAGCTTGCTGAGCTGTGGTGATTCTGTTTATCCCGTTTTTGTTCCGCGCGCCAGCGGTCGATGTGGGGCGCATAGGCAGGTAGCTAGCAGGCGAAATCGGGCATTCTACGGGCAGATACGAGGCTGGCATCACACCTACCACGATTCTTGTTTCCAAGCAGTGGGGCAATTTAGCTGCGCACGGTTGGGGCAAATTTCCTGAGCGACACAGACATTTGGGAACGGAAAAAGTCGATTTGAGATCGAAGTGCGATGACTATGATATGTCATCTTCCAATTCTTCCGCTGCCATAGTCTTGCGCGCCGCATGACGGAAATGGAGTACTCGATCGCTTTCCTCGGTTATTGTGAACAGTGCTCGATGGACATTCCAACGCTTGCCGTAAAGCAACTGACGAATCCGTAACAGTTTAGCCGAATGGAGTAATGTCGCTTTCCAGAGACTCCCATGGGCTTGTCCCATGGGTGAAAACGGCTGGTGAGCTACCCGCGATGCCAGCTACTCCCCCTCTTTCCTCCCCGCCGCCGAAGGCGGCGGGGAGGAAAGGGGGCCGTGGATATGGGGGGAGATGGGACGTCACGGGTAGCCTACCAATCATCTTCACCCACCGCACAAGGCGGTGGGGGTCGACCGATGGAAAATGAACTCGAGTGCACGTCCCACTTCAGATGGCTAAACCGTTACTGTATTGGCCTATCGTCTCCGACAAATAGCTGCTAGTGGGGACCAATGAGCAAGACCCTATCATCGATCCGCGCGACAGGATCATCCTGAAACAGGCGGAGAAACTCAGTCAACAGGCTCATGTTCCAAGGGATAGCGGTTTGACGGCCAAGAAGGGAAGCGAGTAGGGCTGCGAGGAGACACGGGGCGCGAGCCGGACTGGGACGGTGGAGTGGCGAGACAGTATACGATGAAGTTATAGCGATCTGGCCGATAGTGCCGATGAACACGCAGTTCAATTCGCTTTCCACGCCGGGCCGAAGTGTGTTGGCCAACGATACGCCGTCCTGGGGACTCACGGCATCGCTTTCCACCGCGCCCCAGTATGGCACAATGGATAGCTTCAGCTCGGATGGGAATTTTCAGTATACGCCCAACGCCAAGTTCATCGGTAACGATTCATTTACGTACATCGCCGATGATGGGTTTGGCTCGACCGCGACCGGCACCGTCACATTAAACGTACATCGCGTGCCGTATGCCGTGGACGACGGGATCTATGTGGTTCCCGTCGGTGGGACCGCCACGGGGAATGTGCTGGACAACGATCGGGATCCCGATCAACCCACGGCCAAGACCGGCCTAACGGTTGATCTTGATACCGTGGTGTGGCCCAACGATCCCAGCATCTCCGTTTCCGTCGCCGAAGATGGGCAATTCACGTTTGACCTGCCCTCCGGTTACACCGGCCTGTTCGGATTCAGCTACCAGAACACGGACGGCGGGTTCAACAGCAACGATGCGGGCGTGCTGATCCTGGCCACGTCGCTGACCGACGCGCCGTTCGAGTTGGACCTCGATTCGCTGGTCGCCGGTTATGGCGACCGGGCGGTGATGGATGGCCTGGCGACGTTCGAGGATTCCCTGACATGCAATTGCGATTGCAGCTGTTCGTTGCCCCAGGCGGTCATGCTGAAGACGCAAACACAGAACGTGCAATCGTCGGTGG
>JAJRVM010000276.1 GCA_024277285.1 Planctomycetota bacterium | reverse complement strand
TGTTTGATCCGCTTGGCGATGTCCAGCGCCTCGCCGTACAGCAACCGGCTGTTGGTCACATCAAGAAACGCCTCGTCCAATGCAAGCGGCTCGACCAGCGGCGTGTATTGCTCGAATACTGCCCGGATCTGTTCCGAGATCGCCGCATAATGGCTCATCCGCGGTCGCAGGAACACGGCATGTGGGCAGAGTCGCTTGGCCGTTGCGGCCGGCATCGCGCTGTGGACGCCGAATTCGCGCACCACGTAATTTGCCGCCGCCACCACACCTCGCCCCTCTGGTGTGCCACCCACAATCACCGGTCGGCCGACCAGTTCCGGTCGATCGCGCTCCTCGACCGAAGCGTAGAACGCGTCCATGTCAACATGCAGTATCATGGGATAGTCCAATTTAGCGTAACCGTTCACGATCTCCGAAGTAATTGACCGCTAATGTAAGGAACAAATGGAGACCGAAAAAGGCAACCACTTAAGGATCCTCTCACGAGTCTTGTGCGATCAATGGATCTAATCTCGGGTTTGCGTCTTCTCATTTGTTAGCGTTCATTAGCGCCGATTAGCGGTTCTTCTTCCGGGACTTGGCGAGATTCGGCATTGGGCCGTGAACGGCTGCGAAAAAAGATTGGCAGAGTGATGAAGAACTGATTTGACTGAGGCGCTGCTCGCTCGCAAACAAACCGTGATTTGATTGCGGCTCTGCCGCGTTGGGATCTCAGCGGTCTCCGTGGCCGAAAAAAGACGAGGCCGAAGAAAGACGTGGCCCAAGAAGACTAGCCACAGCAATCTCAAAGGGCACGGAGAATCATGGGAGCAGGATCGTTCCGATGCGAGTCGAGCTGCTTTTCTGCAACGCTGGTGTTAACTGTCTGGTAAGACCAACTCACTCATTCTCCAATCCAAACCGGGCCACCAGCGCGTCATACTGCGCACGACGGATGGGGATCATCGAACCGTGCCGTGAATACAACCTGTGGCTAGTTCCACATCCAACTGGCTAACACAACTGATTGGCAAAGCAAACGACGCGGAGAAGACGTCCGTTTTCTGCCATCGCCGCGCCGACCATCGAATGCCAAGTCATGTATTCAGTCCCTAAACACCGAACCAAGACTTGCATTTCGTGCCTTGAAGAAAACGTCATTATCGTGCGGTTTTGGAAACAATGACAGCCTCGGAGTGCTGTGCCGTTATTCTTTCCTACGGCACGGAGTGCCGTGCCACTATCTTCCTACGGCACGGAGTGCCGTGCCACAGTGCGTCACGCGTTTGATGTAGTCCACTTCCTCTTGGCTGTACGGCTTACCATCGGCGTGGAAGATCTCGTGGAACCAGAGTTTAGGTCGAGCGGTGTATTGCTTCTGCCAAGTCTCCCAGGGATAGATCGTCTGGGTCTTCCCATCGACCAACCCCCAATTGTACGCGCCCACTTTCTGCTTCTTCAGCTGTTCCAAAATGGGATTGAACAGACTGCCACTGCCACGCGACATGAACTCGGTGCAGAGCAACGGGCGTTGATAGACCTTCAACTGTTCGACCAACTTGTTCATCTGTTCCGGATGGCCGTAGCAATGAAACGTGATGATATCCGATTGCTCCAGCATCACTTTGTTGTAGGGCGTCAACTTGCTTGGATCTGACCAATCACCGCGCCACACACCGACGGTGAGTGGTTGGGTCGGGTTAACTTCGCGTGCCCATGCAAACAGCTTGGCCAACAGCAGCGTAGCCATCGCTTCCTTTTTGGATTCGGGCAACTCGGTTTTCGCCCCATCCACTCCATACGCGTTGCGATTGGGATTGTCCGGCTCGTTGAACAGGTCCCACACTTGAATACGCCGGTCGGCGCGGAAGTGGCGAATGAGCCCCTGAATATACGGCTTCAGTTCGTCGTGCCGTTTCGGATCCCCCAAGATTTCCGCGCCAGGTGCTTGCACCCAGCCCGAGTTGTGAACGTGTGGCTTGGGCGCGCGTTGCTTGCCTGCCACAGGATTGGGATCCCATACCGCATCCAACGGCACCATCATGACACCAATATCGTGCTTGTCCGCGATGGCAAGGAACTGATCGATCCGCTTTAAGAAACCCTCTCGATCCTGATCCCACACCAGATTGTGCAAGAACACGCGAACACTGGTGAATCCCAGATCGGAAGCCCAACCAAGTTCGCGATCGATCGTTTCGGGATCGAACGTATCGGCCTGCCACATTTCCAGCTGATTGATCGCCGTGCTTGGCGTATAGTTGCATCCGACCAGCCAGGGTTGCTTGGCGTACCATTGCCGCGTCTGCTCGACACTCCAACGTTCACCCGCCTGAGCGGTCCCCGCGACAAGCAGGAACCCGAATGCCAAGAACAGGCAAGGCCGAACCACCGTCCTGCAGAAAACGTGAGACGCGATCATTGTTGTTTCTCCAGAAGTTGCGTTGTGTGTTGTGTTGTTCGATTTCCGCTGCGATTCGCATCTTTGGGCCGAGCGTGGAACGGACAACCTTCTCTGACAGCCTACTATCGCCGCCATGCGCTCACAAGATAGTATCCACTCTCGCAGCCCGTGCGCCACCGCGTAAGGCACTCGACGATCCTTTTTGACACGCGTCGAACAGAAGACCACCGATCCTGGCGACCAACGCGAGGTGTTGTTCGGACCGTTGCTCACCCGTTGTGGTTCCGCCGGAACATGCGCAACGGAAACCGGCTATTTGGCCAGCATGGTTCAATTCAAACATGGTTCAATTCAAATCCGCCCAATGCGTTTCAGGTACGCGACCCACAGATCGTATTTGACCCACAGCTGCATTAGCACTGCGGGGCGAAGCTCATAATAGCCGGTCATGATATAGTCGTCACCCAGCTTGGCGGTTAGTTCCTGATCGTATTGAGGTACGGCGATCACGATCGGAGCGGCCGGGTCTTCCGGCATACTCTGCCAGTACTCAGCGTTTTCAAGACGGCGCAGATACCAGGGCAATGGCCAATAGTAGGCATCGGTCCAAATGACTTTCACAGGCGTATTCCAACTCGATGGGCTCGTTTCCGCCAAACCCTGCACGCGTTCGATCATCCGTAGCGTATCGGGCGAGGTATGTGCGTAGACGTACGGATTCGCAGGATCGGCACACAACACCCGACTGGCACGGTACGCCTGCCAGCCCAGATGCCCGATCCCGGCCGCGATGCCCCCGGCAACCAATAGAGTTGCTATAATAGCGCGTGACGTGGCAGGTCGAGAGGAGGGCAACAAGCG
Source organism: Planctomycetota bacterium (assembly GCA_024277285.1). Next base: position 13,175 of record JAJRVM010000276.1, on the reverse strand, counting down.
GGACGCGCCGATTCCAGCCAACAGGAGCATTCCTATCAGGAACTGGAGCAAACACCACGGTGTCTTGTATGGAATCACGCAGTAAATGATCGCAACGGCAAGCGTGTAACAGGCCAGCCAACGCATGAAATTAATTTGACCGTCGGTCACAGTGCCACGCCTTACCGTGATTACACGCACCACACCTATTGCCGCCAAAAAAACGACCAGCCCCTCGGAGAACACGGGGCCTTGCCCGACACGCCACCAGACGAGCCGTTGCAGATAGAACGACCAAGGGTAGACGTGCGGCGATTCGCCGCCGGCTCGATTCAACCACACCGCGTACGTCAGCAGACCATCGACAGGACCACGCATATTCGTGAACATTGACGATAGGAAAACGACAGCAACCAGAACCGCAACCGCACCACCTGCCACCAGGTGCCACCAAGGCCAGGGCTCGCGTCCAGCGCCGGCCGGCGCCCCAAGCTCCGCTGGCTGCAGACGCCGCATGCGCCACATATCCAACACGACGGCCAGCGTCGCGAACCCAGCGGCAAGATACGATATCGCGGCTGTCTCCTTGGTCGCCTGCATCAAGCCCACACAGGCACCGGCCAAGAGGCACCAGACCAATTTGCGGCTGACCGAATAACGCCAACCGAATGCGATGGCGGCAAGTGAGAAAAAGACAAGCAGCATTTCGTGGATATAATACCGACTGTAAAACACCATCGCGGGTGAGACCGCAACAAACAACGCTGCGAGCAACGTCGCTCTGGTTCCCAACGCGTCCAACAACGCCAGCAGTAACACCACGACACCGATGCCAAATAACGCCGGAACGAGACGATATGTGGCCTCGGTTGTGCTGCCAAAGTCCTTTGCGCCGGAAAGCACCACAGACGGCAACGTGGCATACATTAACGTTGGCCCGTGAAACTCGTTCGGGTCGTAAACATACCGCCCCTGCTGCCACAGGTCGCGAAACCGGGCCGCCTGCACCGCTTCGTCCGCGTGCATCGGCCGAAGATCCAACTGAGGCAAACGTAGTAACGCGGCCACACCGATGGCCACGAGGATGAGGAGCTGGTAGTACTTGATACGATTCACGCAGTGCGAGCTCCAGGAGTGAGGGTCTGCCGACTGGACTAGAAACGCAACCGTGGTCAGTGTGAGTTCAATTTAGAAACAAGGTAAGTGCTCAAGGGACTCTGGCAACGCGGCGCCCCATGCCTGCTTGCCAGGCAGAGGAAGCAGTTTATGGGACTAGAGACTCTTACAATTCAAATTGCAGACCCGTTACGAATGGCTTGAAAGCCGCTCTACGCCGCATCGCCTTTGGACTAATTCGATATGCCTCATCGTGACCAGCCATTAGCCCTTTCGTTGATCATTCCGGCATACAACGAATCCCAGCGACTTCCACCTTACCTTGAATCGATCCGCGATTACATCAGACACGAGTATAATGATAACTGCGAAGTGATCGTCGTCGACGACGGCAGCACCGACCAAATGGCCACAATACTAACGGAATTGGCCGCAAACTGGCCACTCCTGCGAACGATCCGCCATGAGCGGAACCGGGGCAAAGGAGCGGCGGTGCGCACGGGAATCCTGGCGGCGCACGGTGTCCGATTGCTGTACGCCGATGCCGACGGCGCCACACCGATTAGTGAGGAACGAAAGCTGCGTGAGGCCATCGAAGCAGGTGCTGATTTGGCCGTCGGCTCGCGGCTGGTGCGCGACAGCGACGTCCAACGAAACCGCACGTGGCAACGCGCGCTGATTGGAAGGACATTTGCCGCCGTGGCCCACATGCTGCTAAAAACCCCGGTTCGCGACACGCAGTGCGGTTTCAAGATGCTGAGTTCCGAGCCCGGAAAGCGACTGTTTGAGCTCTCGGAAGAGACCGGTTACCTGTTTGATTTGGAACTCCTGGTGTTGGCCCAACGCAGTGGGTACCGTGTCGCGGAGGTGCCAATCAACTGGTCCGACCAACCGGGCAGCCGGCTGAAGATGCACCGTGAAGGGGGCAAAATCATTCGCGACCTGTGGCGCATCCGACGGCGATTGAATGAACGAGGGAGTGCAGAGAAAATGGACTGAGCGAGATCGACCGATCGAACGCGTCGGAGCTACGCCCATTCGAGTTCGCAGTCACATTTGGCGGCGTGACTTCAACCATGACTAATTTCAACTGAAAACGAGGTAGCTGTATGCTTCGAATGACACCGATATTCCTGATCCTCCTGTGCGTGACAACCACTTGTGTCTGCGCTGACACGAAGGAAGCGTTGAAGACCACTATCCCGGAAGAAGTTCTTGCCGGCACGCCTCCCGACGTGCTCGCGCGACTCTACCCCGAGCTTCACCTGCTGCCAACCGACCTGCCTCCGCTGCTGGTCCCCAAGGGGACCGTCAACGTGGCGCTGAAGAAGCAGGTAACGTCCAGCGAGTCGGATCCGATTCTGGGGAAACTCAGCTTTGTCACTGACGGCGTCAAGAATGGAAGTGAAGAGGCCTTTGTCGAGCTGTCACCCAATTTGCAATGGGTTCAAATCGATCTGGAAGCGACCACGAATATCTATGCGGTATATATCTGGCACTATTTCCGCGAAGCACGTGGATATCGATCCGTGATCGTGCAGGTTTCCGATGACAAGAGCTTTGCCAAGGGTAAGGTAAGAACAATCTACAACAATGATACCGAGGCCGCAGCCAAGCTGGGAATCGGCAAGAACCGGCCCTATATCGAAACCAATCAAGGGTTGCGAATTGATGCCAAAGGCGTCAAGGCCCGGTACGTGAGACTCTACAGCCGAGGCAACACCAACAACTCACTGAATCACTATGTTGAAGTCGAAGTATTCGGCAAGCCACAGCCTTGAGATACCGTCTTGAGCTACCGGCTTCTTGAAACATCGTCTTGATCCTGATGCCGCACTTCGCGATTTCCCGCCCAACCGCATTTCCATGGAGAATTCACACTATGCAAGATACCAACTTCGCTGACGGCAAGAAAAGCTCCACCGGGACCGTATCACGACGCGGTTTTATGGCTGGCGCCGGCGCTACCGCCGTGGGCATGTCATTGGTTCGTCCAGAAGCAGTCCGCGGCGCTACCACCAACCAACAAATCAACATTGGTTTTGTCGGCTGTGGCGGACGGGGCACTTGGATCGCCAAGCTATTTCAAAAGCATGGAGGTTATAACATTGTGGCGGCCGCTGACTACTTCGAAGATCGCGTCAACAGCTTCGGCGACCAACTTGGCGTGAAGGCCGATGCGCGGTTCACCGGCCTCAACGGCTACCAGCGCCTGCTGGAACAACCACTCGAAGCGATTGTTGTCGAATCGCCACCTTACTTTCACCCGATTCACGCCGCAGCTGGAGTTGCCGCCGGCAAACACGTCTACGTGGCCAAGCCAATTGCGGTCGACGTACCAGGTTGCAAGACAATCGAGCAGAGTGGCAAGAGTGCTACCGACAAGGGGCTCTGTTTTCTGGTCGATTTCCAAACGCGTGCCGATCCCTTCTACATCGAAGCGCTGCGGCGCGTGCATGCCGGCGCGATCGGCAAGTTCGCGTTTGGCGAATCAACTTACCATGCCGGTGTCCCTTGGAAGCGGCAAATCGAATACGCCAGGCAAGCGGCCACCAATCCAGAAGCACGTCTGCGCGCTTGGGGGCTGGATCAGATCCTCTCGGGTGACATCATCACGGAACAGAATGTCCATACGATCGATGTGGCCAGCTGGATCATGGGCCAGACGCCGGTCTGTGCGTTCGGAACCGGAGGTCGCAAGGTGCGCGACTATGGCAATTGCTGGGACACGTTCACCGTGACGTTCCAATACCCCGACAACGTTGGCATCGCGTTCAGCTCGCGCCAGTTCGACGGCTGTGGCTCGAAACCGGATGGAATTCGAAACCGAATGTTCGGCACCGAAGGCGTTCTGGAAACCGAATATGGCGGACGCGTGCTCATTCGCACGGTGCAGGGCAAGGAAGACAGCTTCTACAAGGGCGGATCGTCGCCGCGCATCTATACGGATGGCGCAGTGACCAATATCGCCACGTTCCACGCCAGTATTCTGGCGGGCGACACAACCAACACAACGGTTGCTCCCAGCGTGCGCAGTACTTTGACCACCATCCTCGGCCGCACCGCCGCCTACCGAGGCGAAATCGTGCAATGGAGCGAGCTGCTTGCCGCGAACGAAAAACTTGATCCTAACCTGAAGGGGCTGAAGGCGTGAGAGGGAGTGGAGCGAGGGAGAGAGGGAGAGAGGGGGCGTGTGGGGAAGGGGAGTGGGGAGTAAGGGAGAGGAGGCCTCCTCACATTCGATCTGAAACCGTTCACGAAAAGGTGGTGGCAAACTGCATAAACGGTCGTCACGAAGCAGCGTCTCCTACGATAGCAACATCACGATTAAACGCCCCATCACTCCCTCTCCCCATCACTCCCTCTCACAGGCTCACTGCAACACGGCACGACGGACGGAGAAGCTATCGTCGCCAGAAAACACCAAGTGGATGGTGCGTCCATCGGCGCTCATCCACTTCGTTGGCAGGCACGACGTCTCGCCGGGGCCCACATCCCATTGCGGTGTGAAGAAGACGGTTGTCCAAGGGCCCCAAGGCTCGGCAGCGTCGTAGATGGCAAACCCTCCCGCGCGGCGTGTCTCCTCACCTAGTCCGGTCTGACACCAAAGATACCGTCGCAACGGCGCGTTATAGCTGACGGAACTGCGGTAACAGTGCCCGGCATGCTTGAAGACTGCCCCACGTCGGCTCACATCGGACGTCCACTCGGGCGCGCCTTTTTCGTCCAGACGCACGAAATACTCATAAGCTCCTTTTGCCGTGATTTCCTCAGCAGAGACACGCGCCAACACCATGCGATCCGCTCGATCATAGGCACTATCCGAATCGTGCGAGTAGATATAGACGAAATGATCCCGAGCTCCCGCGTAGTTCCGACCGTAGTTCAGAAAAACCGGATACCCAAAACTTGTTTCGAATGTCCACGCACTCCACGTCCAGTTGCGGCCGTGATCCTTGGACCAGACCAACTGGGAGTTGCGCGCGTTGCGGACCAGCCCGTAGAGCACACGATTGACCATCAACAGACTGCTTGCTTTCGGCCCCTTACGTCCATCCCCGGTGCGCTCAAATGACTCGCTGCGCAAGTTCACACCTTGGAAATCGTTCGGACTCCCCGTGACACGAACCAAGCCCATACTCAACTTACGCGGCACCAGCGGCTTGAACCCGCGCCCATCCCCGTAGGCCGTATAAAGCTGATCATCATCGGCCCAAGTGATCGGCCAGTTGTCACCTCCGGGAGCACGGCGCACGATGGTGTCGGCTGGCGCCCAATGAATCCCAAAAATCACACGGCTGCGAGGGTAGGGGGAGCTGTCGGCGGATGTCGCCGCAGCGCGGTCGGACGATACTGATCCAGATAATCGCGCCGCCGCGACAATGGGATCGAGAAACGGTTGCAACACGTCATAATGCCCACTCCACTTGCGATCCCATGACTTGCCCGCGCGCGCAATGACCATATCGAGGCTGGGGATAACGACGATCAAACTGTCGTACAAACCCCACGACCAATAAGCATCCCGAGGCACATGTGGCAAAGTGCCGTCGGCGTTGTTCCACCACAGCAACCCGTAGTGGTCCGATGCGTTACCATAGTTGTCCGGATCGACTTCTGGCAAGCCTTTTACACTCGCAACCGTTGTTCCGACCATCGCGACAAAGGCGCGTGGAATAATCTGCTTGCCCTTCCATTGACCATTACGTAGATAGAGATATCCGATGCGCGCAAGCGCGTCGACATTGGCACTGATTCCCGAACCAAACTCACGCCGCATCACGCCATCGATACGCGCGTCACGATAGGCGTTCTTCCGCCATACTAGATCGTCGCGTTGGATTCCAAGCGGAGTGAAAACGCGTTGGAACATCAAGTCTTGTAGGTCACGCTGATAGGCCAACGTAATGCACTCGGCCAACCAATTGGGGCCGCCATCGCTGTAGGCCCACTTCGTTCCCGGCTTGTAGATCAACTTGGTATAGCCACCTGGCTTTTCGAACCCAGCCGTTTGTGTGGCCAAGTGCCGAATCGAAATACGCTCGATCCAACCGGTGGCTCGATTCGACTTGGGTGGCACGGCAAACCCTGGCTGATGCTTCACCGCCTTGTCGCTCAAGCTCATCTTGTGATCGGCAATCGCCAACCCCAAGGCCGTCACACCTATCGATTTCGTGGTCGATTTCAGATCGTAACGCCGGTCAAGATCACCCCAGGTCATCACCAGCTTGCCATGGCGAGTAATGTAGCCCGATCCGCCACCGGTCAGCGCATAGTCTCGCGCCGCACGCAGCGGTTCCGCATCTAAGCCCACGTCCGATGGCGTCGCAGTTGGCCACTGCTTGCCGGGAAAGCCTGACTGCTGTGCAATCACACAGGTTTCGCCGGTGAGCAGCAATACCGCTAGCAGTATGGAGACTTGCAGCTTGCAACTTGGGGACATGGCACCGGCTCCAATCAGGGCTGAAGAAAACGTCATCATTCACGAGGCTAAGGCGCGCCCTCCGAAAGGCCGTATTATCGCCCGCCACAGACCACATGCCAGCCCGGTCGCGTGAAATCGCGTTCCGCTCTGGTTCTCGGGCACTGGCTGGCCAGGAATCCCCCCCGCTTGCCAAACGTGCCCCTGCGGACCAACACGTTTCGCCGGGTCAAGATCTCGGCCGGCAGACGGGACCTGCCGGGTCAACTCAAAATCAGACTGTCTGAGGTGGAGTAGGGGTTGCGTACCGAAAATGGCCCGGAGGGCCAATATAACCCCTGCCGGGGTCGTTAGACCCCGGAACCTGACAACGCAAACCCCATAAGCCCCAGGAGGGAGCGATACTGGGGTTGGAATATCGTGTGCTGCTGCTTCACGGCACGGAGTGCCGTGCCACACTGCGTCGGAATCACGTCGGAATCAGACTGTCTGGTTCTAGATAGAGGTTCTAGACGTTGCTGCTGGATCGGTGGCAATAGATGGCCTTATGGAGGGGGTGAGCCTGTTCATGCTCGGGATGGAATCCCAAGCTACAAGCCGAAATCACCCTTGCCAGCCAACCGCAAATCGACTATTTCCCCACTCGCTACCAAAGAGGGAAAGAACCGACGGAGATGGGTGAAAGGGCAACAATGGCAGATATTGCGGCGTTAGCACAGCAATTACAGGACAACCAAGTCGCAACGCGTGCGGCAGCGGCCGAACAACTGTGTCAAATGGGCGAGGGAGCGCGGGAAGCGGCGTCGGCACTGGTCAAGGCGACCGGTGACGAGGAATCGGTCAGCCAATGGGCAGTTGGCGCGTTGGAGGAGCTTGGCCCGCCACTCGAAGACGCTGCTGCAGAACTCGCCACGTTCGTGGCCGATACGAACGAATCGGTATCGTATTGGGCGGTCACGTTATTGGGCCGCCTCGGGCCGGCCGCACAAGACGCGGAGCCTGCCTTGGTCGCTGCGGTTTCTTCGTCGCCGTACTTGTCCGTACGCGAGCGCGCGGCCGCAGCACTTGGCAGGATCGGTGCGACATCGGCGGCGGCACTTGATGTGTTACGAGAAGCGAGCAAGGAATCCGAACCGCGACTTGCTCGGCTCGCCACACAGGCTTTGGCTGCGTGTGATGCGTGATCCCGACGCGAACAACTCAACATAACCTCACCACGGATGGTGACGTTCCTGGCATGGAGGCCGCGTCATGGCAAGCAAGTCTTCGCGATCAAAGAAGTCAAAACGATCTTCACTATTCTCGCGTCTTGCCGGCGTGATTTGGATACTTGTCACGGGCGGGGGCATTGCGGGGTGGGCGGCCCCGGATCTACCGGTGATCGGCCCGTTGGTACAACGCATCGTCAGCCAGGTCAAGAACAGGGAAGGTGGCGGATCGCTGACGCCTGAGGGAGCCTTGGGCGATAGCCTGGCCAAACTGAAGGACCGCGCGAGGGACGCCCTAGGCACTCCCAACACGGCGATCCCGGCAACCAACACCGCACTTCCCGCCAGCGCCGCCGTTTCACATAAACCGGCTGGGACGATCACAATTGCCAGCTTCAATATCCAGGTCTTTGGCGAGAGCAAGCTTGCCAAAACCTGGGTCATCGATATTCTGGCGAAAGTCGTACGCCAATTTGACGTTGTGGCAGTCCAGGAGATTCGCAGCAAGAAAGACCACATTATTCCGCAATTCGTGGCGGCCGTGAACGCGGATGGAAGTCGCTACAACTATGTTATCGGCCCGCGACTTGGCCGCAGCGTTAGTAAGGAGCAATATGTCTTTATCTACGATACGCTTCGCATTGAAGTAGATGCATCGTCATCTGGCACGATCCAAGATCCCAAAGACCTGATGCACCGCGAGCCGTTTGTCACTCGTTTTCGCGCGCGAACGCCAAACCCGAACCGTGCTTTCACGTTCTGGATGATCAATATTCACACCGATCCGGACGAAGTTCCCACCGAAGTCGATGCACTAGCTGATGTATTCGTGGTCATGCAACAGGCACGGGCCGACGAAGATGATGTGATTCTGTTGGGTGACTTGAACGCCAGTGATCGTCAATTCGGACGTCTTGGCAAGATCCCGGCAATCACTTGGGCCGTGCATGGCACGACCACCAACACCCGCCACTCGAAAATGTATGACAACATCCTATTCGATCGCAATCGGACGGCGGAATTCACTGGCAGGTGGGGAGTCTACGATTTGGAATCCACATTCAAGCTGAGCCGCGAACAGGCCTTGGCCGTTTCCGACCACCTTCCCGTTTGGGCCGAGTTTCGCGCCTACGAAGCGCCGGCGGCGGGCAGCACCGCTGCGGCACCTGGTCCCTTGATGAGGTGAACTTGCGCAAGTGAGGGGCCTGTCCTGTTCGCACCTCATCATTTGCTACGAGTTGCTCCTACTTGGTAACAGATCACGGCGTTCTTGCCGCGCAGGTACAGACGTCCGTTGGCGATCGTCGGCTGCTGCGGGCGCCCCATTTCCACCGGAATCTTCACGCGACCAAGTTCGTGGTACCCGGTACGACTCGCCTGGGCCATCACCAGATCGTTGTTCTTGTCGATCGCAAACAACAGACCGTCAGCCACTACCAGGTTCTGTTCGCGCGTCCATTGTCGACCTGCTTGTTTCCAGAGCAGTTTTCCATCGATAAAATTGGTTGCGTGCAAGAACCCAGCTCGGTCGTTGCCGCCGAACCCGAAGACGGTACCTTGGTGGATGGCAACCGTATTGTATGCGTTGTTCTGTAACTCGGTGCTTCGATAAACTTCGTCGTAAACGACTTTGCCATCGACGGCTTTCATTTGAAGCAACACGGAAAAGTCTCGCTTTTTCCCTTCACCGCCACAAACGAACAACTGCGATCCGATCGCGACCGGCGTGCTAATCAGTCCGATGATGATATCGGCTGGATAGGCATAGCGCCACATAATTTCTCCCGACGTAGCGTGAACTCCCAACAACTCGCGCGTTCCATACGTGCCGACGATCACCTGTGGAATCCCATCAACCTGCTGGTAGGTCAGCGAAGCGGGCGCACCAAGTTCGCGTTTCTTGTCGGACTTGGCGATCGTCGACCACAATAGCTTTCCGGTGTACTTATCCCGCGCCATCAGCACAGCTCGTTGTGGATTATCAGCGGCCACATACAGAATGTCGCCTTCGATCAGCGGCGTGGAAGCCTCGGTGGCCCACACTTCGGTATCGGCGCGCCACAGTTCAGTACCGTCCGTCTTGAAACAGACGACGGGACAGCGCATCTCCCATACATCCTTCTCGAAAATGACATACGGGATAAAGTAGACGCGATCGCCATCGACGATGGGCGACGTGGAGGGCCCCCAGGCAAAGTGACGATTCGGTTTGGGAAACAGCAATTTCTTCCAAAGCACGTCGCCCGTTTGGGGATCAAGGCAGATTGCAAACTGCTTCTCGTCCGTTTCCGTCGCCGTGAACGCCAACCCATTCGATTCGACCACCGCGCTCTTGCCCCAACCGACCTCGGCGCGCCACAGTTCTTTCGGCCCGCCATCCGGCCAGTTGCGCAGCAATCCCTTCACCTCATAGAGGCTATTTCCGCCATTGGGCAAGAACCGAGGTAAATCAGATGTGCCGGGCCCGGCGGCATACGCGGTGAACGCGGGCGTCAAGAAGCAGATGTGCAGCAGGAACCGAGAGAATCGTGACATGATCGCTGTGCCGGCGTACTTTGAATTCATCGGGGAATCTTCCCTCTTGTTCGAGAATCAGGCATAGTGGTTCGCGGCATCCTTGCCGTGACTGGGTACTCTCCATCATAATGTAACGGTTCACGGCCCGCATTCACCCACCTGGCGATCAAAACCCACACACCATGTCAATTTCGTCTCTGCTATCCAATTACCTTTCCGATCACCGGCCGATACTGGCGGAAGGCTCCGTTTACGAATTGCTCCGGCGATCGCCAGACGTCCAGTTTGATCCCCAGCTGGCGCATGCGGCGCTGGTGTTCGATCCAGCGGCACGGCATGTTCTGGAATCCACTCACCGCGCCTACTGCGATGTGGCTGCCAGGCATCAGCTGCCAATACTGACATTCACCGACACCTGGCGCGCCAATCCGGAGCGCATCGCACGTTCGCCGCTGGCCGGTCAGCCGGTCAATCGAACGAATGCCGAGCTCCTGTGTGGCATCCGCAACGGCTATGGGCGGGAGCGACCGGCCGTCTTTGTTGCCGGCTTGACCGGCTGCCGAGGTGACGCCTATCGACCGCAAGAGGCACTCGCGACCGAGGCCGCGATCGAGTTTCATCGAGAACAAATCACGGAATTGAGCAGCGTCGACATCGATTGTCTTTTCGCCGCCACGTTGCCGGCGCTTTCCGAAGCGAAGGGAATCGGCATCATCATGGCAGAAACCGAGTGCCCTTATATCTTGAGCTTCGTGATTGCTCCACACGGAACACTACTCGATGGATCCACGATCGATCAGGCGGTTGCTGAGATCGATTCAGCTGTACGACGACCGCCACTCGGATACTTCTTGAACTGCGTTCACCCGACTGTCGTTGCGCAAGCACTCGATTCAGGTCAAGCCGAGTCGCTGCGTACACGATTCATCGGCTTTCAGGCAAACACATCGGCACTCGATCCCGCTGAATTGGACGGGATCGAGCAGCTGCAAACCGAACCGCCTGGTCCGTTCGCTCACCATGTAACTCAGATCGGCAAACAATGTGGCATGAGCATTTTGGGCGGTTGTTGTGGCACCGACACCACACACATCCAGTGTATGGCGCAGTTGATTCTGGATAGCGGCGGTCAATAAACGTAACAGTTGACGGCAGCGCGGACGCGATCGGCACATTTGGGAAGGGACCGCTCATAAACGCAGATAGACGCTGATGAAGAGGCTCTCCGCCGAGCTTGCCCCGGCTGGGAGCACGACTGGTCGGCTACCAGCAACGCGCCCTTCGTCTTCCGTCGGTCGAACGGAAGGTTTTCTATTAACCGTCGCTTAGCTGAGGCCGAATCAAGACGCGGTTGGCTTCAACATTGGCCGCGCGCCTTTCAACCGAGACGCCGCTTGAGGCGGGGTATTGGTTCCGCAATCGGCGTGACGAGTCGGTTGTGGCTTGAACCGCGTGAACGGTTACCATGGTATTACGGTATCCGCCCGGAAACACGATTGCAAACCACGGGAGGGTACGCAACCAAGGTGACGCCACTCCAAACCATAAGCAATGAAAGGCAGAATACCATGACACAGAACATTGGGACACAGAACATTGGCACGATGATTGCCGCTTCATGTTCGTTGGGCATCAGCTACGCGGAGCGACTGTTGCGCGATGTCGCCGTTGCCGACTTCGCGCGGTTCGCCAGACCCGGCGGTCAAACGGTCGAGTCGAACCATCCCGCGTTCACATTCGGGCACCTCAGCCTTTATGGAGTGCGTATCGTCGAGGACTTGAGTGGTGATGTGACCAACATCCGCCCCCCCGAGAGTTTTCAATGCATTTTCTCGAAATCGGCCACTTGCCAGGACGATCCCGACAGGACGATCTACCCGAACATGGACACCGTGGTCGCCAAGTTCTTTAGCAGCTACCGCGCCGCGGAACAGATCCTGCGCGACACGGACGACGGCGCATTTCTGCAACCGAACCCCATGGAAGGTCGCCTTGCCGAACTGTTTCCAACCCTCGGTGCCATGCACGCGTTCTATGCCAGTGGTCACTTTATGGTACATCTTGGCCAAGTGAGCGCTTGGCGGCGCATGATGGGCCTGGGCACCGCCTGAACGGCGAGTTGAAGATTGCTGGCAGAGCGGCGCACTCCGAGAGATTTGTGCGCGGCAACTGACTTTCTTGAACGCATACAAAAAAAACTCCGCACCGGATCTCGATCCAGTACGGAGCTGCAATAAGTATGTTACGTCAGGCCAATCTGCTCAAAGGTCAAGAAAGCACCCGTTATCCGAGTACTGGCTGACCATGGCGGTGATCGGTGCAATTGCGGTTTTGAACGCCGCTCGGAGTGCCTAACTACTCGACGATGATCGCTTCGCAGGGGCAGCCGTCCACGGCTTCCTGAACTGCTTCTTCGTGCTCTTCGGGCACGGCGCTTACCTTCGCCACTACGCAGTCGTCGCCCATCTCAAACACTTCGGGACAAACATCGACACAGACTTCACACCCGGTGCAGAGCGTTTCATCAACCTTAACTTGCATTCGAACGTCCTTTCACGTTGAAAGACTTGGACCAGATTACTCTCGCCAGCGCGGCGAAGAAGGGGACACCAAGCAAAGGGTCAAAGATACACGCGCGCTCAATTCTGCAGAAGGCCCCCCCTCTACGGCGGCAGTCAGGGGGGATACGACCGGCTTGGTCAGTTTCTTAACCCGGATTATTCACGCGTGTTTCCGATATCAGTGTAACCATGGAAGCTGCAGCGGCTTACGCGCATATTGCCCAAAACACTGCGCACTGGGGCGGTGAACTGTTCGGGGCTGGGTGGGAAGCGGGTGTGAGGTGCCGAATAGGGAATGCGGAATAGGGAATGCGGAATGCGGAAGTCAAGGTGATTCGCCATGGGTCTGTTCAGGAAATCAGGAAGTGAGTC
>JAJRVM010000004.1 GCA_024277285.1 Planctomycetota bacterium | reverse complement strand
TACGTCCCGGCCGCCGCTCCACTGACGGACGAAGATCGACAACGCGATCCGTTCTCTATCTACGGCACCGTCGGCGAAATCTTTCCCAGCGGCGATGGCGACGAACTCCAAAGCATCTGCTTAAAGGCCAAGGCCGATTACACCACACAGATACGCCAGGTGTTCCGTGAGAACCCAAGCCCTAGTTTCGAAGTCATTGACGCCATCGGCGGTGGCGCCGGATGGCCACAACTCCAGGCCGCGCTTGACGCTGAATCGGCTCGTGACTTGCTCTTTCATCTACTCGCTCCGTCAGAGAATAAGAAGAAAAGGCTGAAAGAGAGCGCCGCGTGGGTGGCGGAAGCCAAAGAGCTGCTGGCCAGTTCGCTTGGATTGAAGCTGATCACGCGCGGCAAGACCTGGAATGCCATCGCTGACGAGCTTTGGCGATTCGTACTGTACAGTGAATTCGTTTTTGACCTGCCCACGGACTTGCCCGAAGTTTTGGGCGATGTACCTCGCGCAGCCGAAGAAGCTCGACCTGTGATCGAAGATCTGTGTGAACGCCTCAGAAACGATCGTCGCACACAAAGCGTCTACATCGAACGCGCCGAACAGATCGAAGCCGACCTGCAGTTGCCAACCATCTGTACGGAAATCAAGGACCTCGGCAAACGAGACACGTTTGCCTTCGAGGAGCGTTCCTTCTTTGCTTTGGCTGTTGACGCTTTGAAACGCGACGCCGTTGACCATGTCCGCGGAATTCTCGATCGCCATTCCTACAGCGTCTGGATCGGCAAGGGCGAAAGCCAGGCTCAATGGCAACTACTCCGCTCGGCACTCAGCCTGATCGAAGCGTGTGACGATGCCGACCGTCAATTGGCCGAGCATTGCAAGACTCAACAGTCTCTGATCGACTTCTACATCGCCAGTCTTCGCGAAGTCGACCGCTTGCAGCGAGAATTCGAGCAATCGGCGCCCGACTGGTTGCTCTCGACTGAGGTCATGCAAGAGATCGTCGACGCCGCACAGAAGGCCTACCAAAAGCTGATCGAACGCGTCCAGAGCATGTTTGCGAAACACTTGGAAACCAGCGGCTGGCCAGCCACCGGCATGCCGTCCAACGCCAATACGTTCGACCGACTGGTCGCACCGATGCTAAGAGAAAGCGGCCGCCGTATCGCTTACATCCTGGTCGATGCATTGCGATACGAATTGGGAGTGGCTTTGGAAAAGCAACTGCGTGATGACGGCCAGGTGGAAATGCAGGCGGTGTGTGCTCAACTTCCGAGCGTGACGCCGGTGGGTATGGCCAGCCTACTGCCGGGTGCCGAGAGTGACTTGCGGATAGACAAACAAGGCAATGACTACGTCGTCATGCTCGGCGAGGCGAAGCTAAAAAACGTATCAAACCGGATCGCAGTGCTGAAGGACCGCTATGGAGCTCGCTTTGGCGAGGCCAAGCTAAACGAACTCATTAAGCCCCGCTACAAAATCGATAAGTCGGTCGAATTGCTTGCCGTCCGCACGAACGATATCGACGAACGGTTCGAATCCTCGCTCGAGGCCGGTTTGTCGGACGTTGCCACGCAACTCAAGCGACTCCGTGTGGCAGTGCACAAATTGCGTGAACTAGGCTTCGACGACGTGGTCATCGCCACGGACCATGGGTTCTTTATCAACGCTCATGCAGGCCCCGGTGACGTTGGCAGCAAGCCGCATGGCCATTGGATTACCTTCCACGACCGAAGCCTGATCGGCGAAGGCGATGCAGATGTGCGGAACTTTGCGGTTCCAGCGCAGCACGTCGGCATCCGTGGCGACTTTGGCCTATTCGCCGGCCCAAAAGGGATGGTGACGTACAGTGCGGGTATTTCTTATTTTCATGGCGGGGCATCGCTGCAGGAGTGTATCGTTCCCGTGATCTCCGTTCAGCTACGGAACCCGTCGAAGGAAAAAGCAGAGAAATTCAAGGTGGAAATCAGCTACAAATCGAAGAAGATCACAACTCAAATTCCCGTTATCGACATCGCGATCCCCGAAAAGGACGGAATGCTAGAGTTCATGCAGGCCGAGGTGGAAGTGTTGATCGAGGCGCACGACAAGAACGCGAACGTGGTCGGGCAAGCAAAACCTGGCGGCTCCGTCGATCCGGCGACCGGCACGCTCCACTTGCCAACGGGCAAAGGCTTGCGAGTCGCGATCCGAATGGATGAAGACTTTGAAGGCAAGTTCACATTGAAGGCCCTCGACCCCGTAACTTTGAACACGTACGGCAAACTTAATCTGGAAACGGACTATCTGTAAGACCATGGACACGCTCGATAAGAAACTAAATGAAGAGTTCTCTGGCAAGGTGGTTCGCAAGGACTTACTTCACCGCGTCAAGAAAGGAACGAACGTTCCGACATTTGTTCTGGAGTTCCTGCTCGCCCGGTACTGTGCCAGCGACGATGATGCCGAAATCCAAGCGGGTATCGAAGCCGTCTTGGCGACCTTGCAGGACAACTACGTTCGCCCCGACGAAGCCAATGCGGCACAGTCGCGCGTCGCAACGAAAGGCAAACATCGCTTCATCGACAAGATTCACGTACGATACGTGGAAAAAGAAAAACGACATTGGGCTGCCCTCGAAAATTTCAATTCGCAACGCATCGCGGTCGGTGAAAAATTCTACCGTGACAACGACCGAATCCTGGAAGGCGGCATATGGGCGGAGGTGACGCTGGTTGCAAACGAAGTCGATGACGACGATTATGCGTTCTACGTCGAAGACATGCGCCCGATTCAGCTGAGCAGATTTAATTTCGACGCTTACCAGGAAGGCCGCACGAAGTTTACTCGTAACGAGTGGTTGGATGTTGTACTGCGATCTGTCGGCCTGGAGCCAAGCAAACTCGAACAACGCCAGAAATTCCACTTCATGGCTCGACTTGCGCCCTTGGTTGAACCCAACTACAACTTTATCGAGCTCGGCCCACGCGGCACGGGCAAGTCGTATTTCTACAGCGAATTCTCCCCTTACTCGACACTCATCAGTGGTGGGCAAGCCACGAAAGCATCACTGTTTTACAACAACGCCCGCAGACGGGTCGGACTCGTTGGTTTCTGGGACACGATCGCATTCGACGAAGTCGCCGGCATCAAGATCAAGGACCCGGACACGATCCAGATCATGAAAGACTTCCTGGCCAACGGTCGCTTCTCGAGAGGCGTCGAAGTCATTGCCGATGCGAGTATGGCGTTCGTTGGAAATATCGACCATTCCATCCAACAGCTCGTTAATTCCACAAAGTTTGATCTCTTTGTCCCGTTACCCAAAGAATTCGACTTGGCGGTAATGGATCGGTTCGCCTATTACCTACCTGGTTGGGAAATGCCGAAGAACAGTTCGGAGTTTCTGACGAACAATTACGGCTTTATCACGGACTACATCGCGGAAGCCTTCCACTACCAATTCAAACACACAAATCGTTACGAAGAAGTCAGCCGCCGCATCACGTTTGGCTCGGCAGTCGAAGGACGCGACGAAAAGGGCATTAAGAAAACGGTCTGTGCGCTCGTGAAACTCCTTCACCCCGATGGCACACCTGACGAACAAGAGTTTAACGAGTACTTGGAATACGCTTTGGAAGGGCGCCGCCGAGTCAAAGAGCAAATGAACAAGCGAAAGCCCGACGACGAATTCGCGCTGATCGACCTCTCGTATCTCGATTCTGCAGGAAAAGAGGTCGTCGTAAACTGCCCGGAATCGATAGGTGCCATGGCAACGCTCGACCCAGAACGACGGTCACTCGAACTGACGGACGTGGGGCAAACAAGAAAGGGTAAACCATCGAAAGCGCCAACAGCAACGGCGCCCACCGCGAAAACCGTCGCCCCCTCGGCCGAAGTGAGTGCGACACTCACCGGCGCAGATGAACCGTCCGCGAAACCCGAGCCAAAAGAACAACACTTCACGGTTTTCTACGGCGACCGTGGCCACACTTTCGAGTCCTTGTTCAGCCCTTATCTGGACGCTGCAAAGGAAGTTGTCGTTGAAGATCCCTACATCCGCCTGACGCACCAAGTGCACAATTTCGTGCGGCTTTGTGAGGCGATCGCAAAGACATCCAACGTCAAGAAGATCAAGTTGATTACCAGTTGTGACGATGCCGAAGCGTTCAAGAAGACAGCGGAAATGCTCGATGACCTCGTGCAAAGCTTACTGGAAGTTGACATCGAGCTTGACGTCAAGCTGAACCCCAACATGCACGATCGAGAAATCCGCATCGACAACGGTTGGACCATCAAGATCGGTCGCGGCCTCGACTTCTACCAGAAGCCGAATAGTTACTACGACATTGGAGCGAACGATCTCTCGATGCGAAAGTGCCTGGAAACAAAGATTGACATTTTCCGAACGAGTAAATGATCCACGTAGCCGTTCACGGGTTGTCGCTCCGACACAGCTGGCACGATAGAAGCAGACACGCCAGAAATCGATGAGAGCCGCGGCGGATGCCGCGCACGCAGTAAAGCCACAGGCGTCAACCTATCGTTGATACACCAACAAGCCCGGAGGGCTGGCACAACCATTGCCGGTGCCGTGAGGCACCGGATTCGGGGCATCTATTGACTCTAGGCCCGGAGGGCCGGCACAAAACGACAGCGACTGTTGTGTCGGCCCCCCGGGCCTACTGGCAGATGCTCCACTGCATCCGGTGGTTGACACCACCGGCTAGGGATATGCCGGCCCTATGGGCCTGAAAAACAAAGTTCACGGCCAAAAGCCGTGAACGGTTACTAATCCACTTCCTTCGGCTCGACGCTATTTCTAGCTTTCGCATAACTCGATGGCAACCGCCTGGGATGTAATGCTGGAGAAATCGCCGACGAGGTGCGATGCCAACGAGTCGGCCTACCCGGTGGAAATACTGAGGACGCGATTGAAGTACCGGTCATCACACCCGACGGAATGCCCGTCACGTCGCATGGACGACCACCCAAAACGGCGACGCGCTGGAACGTGACTCGCGAGATCTTGAGCTAGAGTAGAATCGGCAACTCGATACCGTCCTGGACACGTGCGATACGGCCAGAGATGTATCGATCACTTCTTCCAACGTCGTTTGTCCACACCCAGCCGCTTGAGACGGGCATCAAAGGTCTGATAGTTCTCGATACCCAGCAAATGCGAGGCCTTTGCAAGCACGCCATCGCTTTCGTCCATCGCCCGAATTAACAACTGTCGCTGGATCTCATCGAGGTGTTTGTCGACCGAAAAGCCATCACAAAGTGATACGTTGGCGGCAGCGGCCGCTTCGTCCTCTTCGTAGTCCGCAGTTGCCGTGAGTAAGTCACCCGATTTCAGCACGTCGCCGTCACACATAACTGCCGCTTGTACCAGGGCGTTGTGGAGCTGCCGGACATTTCCGCGCCACGCATGTCGTTTCATGAACGAAAACGCCGACCTTGACAAGGTCTTGGGCTCGTACCCCGGTTCAGTGAGTGCAAATTGCTCGTTGATCTGATTGAGCAAGGACTTTGCGAGAAGCGGCAAGTCTGTTCTCCGTTCACGCAGAGGTGGGAGTTTCAGCGATATCACGGCAAGACGATAGTAAAGATCTTCACGAAACGCGTTTGCATTGACTTCCTTGCGCAAGTTTCGATTCGTGGCCGCTACGATTCGGACATCGCTGAACCGGTCCTTCGTTTCGCCCAGTCGTTGAAAGACGCGATGACACGGACCTTCGCCCGGAGGCGGCTGCAACGCGCGCAGCAGCTTCGCTTGCATTTCGGGACCGCATTCACCGACCTCGTCTAAGAAAAGTGTCCCTCCGTTGGCTGCTTCGAATGCACCTTCTCGTGCTTTGTCAGCGCCCGTGAACGCACCTTTCGCGTGCCCAAACAGCTGCGATTCCAACAGGTCCTTTGGCATCGCCGCACAGTTGATCGGCAGGAATGGGCCTTCTTTCCGATGACTGGCTGCATGGATGGCCCGCGCAAACATCTCCTTTCCTGTTCCCGTTTCACCCAATATCAACACGGGAACATCCCGTACGGCAGCTTTCTGGGCTCGCCCTACCGCTAAACGGATCGCCTGGCTTTGCCCGATAATATCTTCAAATCCCTCAACTTCTTGAGGGCTCTGTGACGCAAGATTCTGCAAACTGCGGTCTGGCGCTCGCAATAACTCAGGAACGAAGTCCACAACCAAATCAAAAGGGATATCCGTTTCCCAAGCAGTCCCAGCGTATGACTGATAAAAGGTCGCCGGATAACGACTCTTGCCCAACAGAACCCAAATCGCCGCCATTGCCGGTGTGCCAGGGCTCAGGTGTAGGCAGAGCGATTCTCGCGATAACTTTCTGCCACCGGTGACCTGCGCCAACACTCCATTTGCGGCCGAAAAGATGGACGGGTAGTCCGTTGGCTTGGCTATTTTCACATTGTGGAACCGGACCTCCTGGCCAAGCCAACTGGCGTACGCCCCGTTCACCCAGTCTGGATATGTGCTCAACAGGTGAATTTCACCGAAAGAGTCCCTCTCGGCGAGCGTGCGAATAGGGCCTTTCTGTCTTGCTTCCGGCAAGCCGCGATTGATCAACGTCACAACCTTTTTCTGCTGCGTGCCGGGCAGATCAAATGCCATACTCAGCAGGTCGTTGTGTCCAATCCACGCCACCATAACTCGCTTGGCCACCATAACCATATCTCCATTTGTGTATCAGACAGCATTAATTGTACCTCACTCTCTCCCAATCGGCTGTCTCTTGCCCGCCTCAAGCAAACTCGCAAACCGCAACCCCATACGCAATAACAAGATACAGATATCCCGGCGATTGCATTAGCGTTCTGGCACGCGTGTTGCGTTGTACTCACATCGGTAACGCAAATCCTGGACCTCTGCTCTTGTTAGGAACTGACGAATGACGCACACACGCCTCGAAAACATCAACGGTCACCGGCGACCTGACTGCATCAAACTTCAACTGACCGTCACCGACCCCGAGGTCGTCAGCGAATTGGTGAAGTACGACACAGGTGAAGAGCGGGACATGTTCGCCTCCTCCGCTTTGCGACTTGGCGTGCTGGCGATGCGACAGGCAAACGGCCTCCTGGACGGCGATGTGGTACGCCACGAAGGCGAACGGCTGCTGCAATCGGTCGGTGAATTGCTGAACACGCACGCGACCAAAACGGTGAGGGACATCTCCGGCTCGTTGCGCAAGTACTTTGATCCCAACGACGGCGAGCTGCCACAGCGACTCAGCAGATTGGTGGCGCGAGACGGCGAGCTCGAGCAGTTACTTGCCCGTCAAGAATGGCGATGCGGCCGACCTGGCGGAAATGGAATCCGCTGTCAACACAATCCTGCGTGACGCGGATATTCTCAGTGAGATCCAGAGGATGGCCACAACCGTCAAGAACAACGGCGAGAAGATCGTCAAAAAGGCCGAAAAGCTGCGAACCACATTCGAAGATCAGACGGAGCGTATCCAGAACCTGCTGGCCACGGCCACGACGCCCGCTTAACGAAGTTTTGACCGGATCTCAAGCAATCACCTGTCACAATTGTCTCGATTATTAACGCTTACGAAAGGACCCTATCATGGCCCAGTACATTGAAATCGAAGATGCATGGCGTACCACCAAGTTCTGCTGCCCGGCCTGCGGGCAAGAAGTTTGCTCGGAAGATGGAGAGTTCGCCGACAAGCCATGCGAACACGTCCTGTTCTCGTGGATCAACGAGGTCGGTGAGTACTACAATCCTTGCCCCGAAATCCAACGAATGGTCGAGGAGTCCGAAAGGACTGACGAGCTCGAGTCGTGTCCATTCGACGAGGAGTTTCAGCAACTATTCCCCGACAATGCCATTCTGTTCGCCTTTACTTCACACGGCATGGCCTGTGGCCCGGTCAGCACGACCGTCGTGCACGGCATCAGGTTTCCCCATATCGATGACGAATAGACCGAAATCACCTGTGGTACGGCAGATCGGCGTGACCAGAACACAAAAAAACTCTGCAGGCCGGACGAAGACATGATCTTCTGACGCTTCCAACGCTCGCTGGTACTGTCCATTCGCTTGGCACCAAACGACGGCCGCTTGCTCCCAGCCAGCCACCCTCGCGCGCGGCAATTTGCCCCACTGCAGAGAACTCTCGAACCAGCACGCGATCCTGACCGTACGGTCCCAAACACGTGCCCTCTTGATAAGGAAGGACAACACAACTAATGGCCGCTTACATTCAGATCTGGAATCCAGAACTCTGGAATTGGGACACGCTAGCCACTGATGCTCGAATGACGAAAAAAGGCGAGGCGGTTGCGGGCAGCTGGAGTTGTGGGATTAGAAAGAACTACGAAATCGGCCAGCGAGTCTATCTCTACCGGGTCGGACGGAACCACGGCATCGTCGCGTCGGGATACATTGACGGGGATACCTTCTCGGAAGAACATTGGGGTTCATCAGGAAACCGCGCCCTTTATGTTCCCATACAGTTCGACGTGATTCTGAACCTGGGCGAGATCCTGCCTCGAGAGCAACTTGAAGCCGAGGTTCCATTCAACTGGCGAGGCTTACAAGGATCTGGCATTGAGATCAAAGGTGAACCGGCCGGGATGCTGAAGAATTCATGGACACGACATTTGCGATCGGCCGGTCGTGGCAAAGCTGTCCAAACCAACATTTCTGCCGCAATCTGATGGCGACGGATCGCCCCCAAGGCAACGTCATTGCTGAAAACATCGAGAGTTTTCTTGTGAAAAAAACTCCCACCGCAACACAGTATCGCGTGGCATTTCAAGCAATCGAGAACAAGCTTACCCCGGCACATCGGAACATGCTTGAGGCTCAATATCGCGATCCTGACCGAACGACCACAATAGAACGGCTCGCAAACGTCGCCGGCTACAAGAACTGGAATGGCGCCGTGCTGCAATACGGCCTTCTCGCAAGACGGCTCTGTACGGCGTTGTCCTATACGCCTTCCCAAAGAAATAAGGACGGAACTCCAATGTGGAGCTATGTACTGGCGGACAGTCCAGATACGCGAACAAGCGAACACTGGCAATGGAAAATGCGACCGGAAGTCGCAACAGCGCTAGAACAATTAAGTTGGTTTGACGACGCGATTCTGCCCGAGGAGGTTCCGAGGGCAGACAAATATATTGAAGGCGCGGTCAAAGGATGACTTCGATTCCTTTCACAAGGCAGCGACCCAGAATCTTCTTTCGGCTAACTGGCTGGACAATGCCTTGCAGCACGACGCCGAAGGCTCCGAAGAAGACGATATT
>JAJRVM010000275.1 GCA_024277285.1 Planctomycetota bacterium | reverse complement strand
TCGATCGGGAGTGCGAGTTCGTTTGCGCATGCAGTGGCACACACGTCCCATTGGAAACCGGGTGGGCGGTTCACACTGCGTGCGCGGAGCGGCGGTGTGGTGGCTAGGTGGGGCGGCGGTGCCAGATCGATTGGGAGCGCGAGTTCGTTTGCGCATGCAGTGGCACACACGGACACCGCGCGTCACGGTCCGTAGCGCTTTTCTAGAGGTCTTCGCCGCGTACCAGGTCGGCGGCAATGACCGCTTCGCCCGGTTCGCCGCTGAGCCAGCGGACTTTGACCCGCTCGTCCTCCAACACGTCGATCACCTCGGCCTGGTCCCAATGCGCCGGGCGCTGGGCGCGCAGGCGGATGCCTGGCTTGAGCGCCGCTTTGGCGGTCACGACCGAAGTGGGTGCGGTCGGTTCGGATCCATCCGGCACCATTTGGCTTGGCGAAGTGCTGGTGGACGTGGGCGGAAGTTCGCTCCCCTGCCCTTCGGCCATCTTGTCGCGAGTTGCCGCTTCCCGCGCGCGTTCGGCTTCAAGTTGAGCCTTGATCCGTTCGGTCTGGGCGTTTACCGCATGGGCTCGATAAACAAACAACCCCGACATCACCAACGCAGCAATAGCGCCCAACACGACGATCACGCCGATCGCCACGGGCAGTGTAAACAAGGAATCAGGGTTATTTGACTTAGCGCCCATTGGCTACTCTCACAATCCATTATCGGAAAACTCGAAAAGCGCGTGACAATACCTGCTCGACGCACTATCTCGTTCGGTATTAGCGTGACTATCCGGTAGTGTGTTACCGATGCTGAGGTTACGGGACTCCGCAGCTTCCCCCAAACGCACGACGATGTGTGCGCTATGATGCGAATCGCATCATGAAGCCGGCGCGTCGTGCGCCGAGCGAGCCAACACCTGGTGTCGCTGGTGGCGGAGTCTGAGAACTTTGGTAGGCAGGCTGTGTCTGGATGGGCTTTGCACCACGTCGCACTTGGAACCATCGCATCACGAAACACCCAACGTCGAATTATACCGCTTCACTGGCAGTATGGATTCGGTTTTCCGGTGATTTTCTCGGTTTCTGGCCCCTGGTTCTCCCTCACAGGGTTCCTCTATGTGTGGGTGTGGTTAAGATGGGAAAGCGTGGTAAGGCATTCTGGGTGTCGGTGTCATTGGGTGTCGGTGTCATTGGTTGTCGGTGTCATTGGTTGTCACCGGTTGATGGATACTGGATTGGGGAGGTCGTTCTCGTGTGTCGAATGTGTCGAACGGGTTATCGGATGGTTGCGCTGTTGCTGTTTTGTTCGTTGGTCAGTTCGTTGAACGTCGGCAAAGCGGCAGAGAAGAAGCCATCGAAGGATGCCCTGACTCTGAAGAAGCTGTTTCCCGAGAAGGGGCTTTTCGGCAAGACGGCGCAGGCAACGGCCTTTTCGCGTGACGGCCGCTACGCCGCCTACCTTTACCGACCGCATGCGGAGCGCCGGCACGGATATGATCTTTGGGTTTACGATTTCCAGACGGGCAAGAACGAACGTCTCACCTCCGTGTCGGTGCTGGCCTCGTTTCAGGACAGCACGCGTCGCGTGCGGGACGACCGAGTGAAAAGGGCCAAGGCGGCGGTACGCGCGAAGAACCCACCGAAAAAGAAAAACGCCAAGGACGACGGCCTGACGGACCAGCAACGTCGCGGCGACTGGGTAAATGACAAAGACGCCGACGAAAAGAAAGCGCCTCGCTATGGCGGTATCTCGTCGTTCAAATGGTCACCCAAGTCGAACGAGCTGTTGTTTGTATCTCTTGGCGACATCTACCAATGGAAAATGGGTGGCAAGGAGCCGACTCGTCTCACCAAAACCAAAGCGGGCGAGCGGGGCGTACGGTACCTGCCTGATGGGTCGGGATTCACCTACCTGTCGGACGATGCACTGATGCGAGTTGCGTTGAAAGGGCATCTTGTCGAGCAATTGGATCCGCCGCTTCCGAGTGGCGAGACGATGACCAGCTACCGGCTGAGTGAAGATGGCAAGCGACTTGCTTTGGTAACGCGTCGGGGCGGAAGCCGTGAGGAGGCTGGGCAAAAGGTCAATATCGTGAACTACCGCGATCGTTTTGCCAAAGTCAAAGAAGTGCCTCGTCACATGGCGGACGACAAGAAAATCGAGCAGACGGTCTCTATCTATTTGTACGACCTCACGGATCTGTTGCACGAGAAGGGCGAGCTGATTCGTATTTTCAGTCGCAAGCTGACCGGCCCACGCGACATCGTCGGCACGCCCCACTGGTCACTCGATTCAAAACGTGTTGTCTTTGCCACGTTTGCGCAGGAGAGTAGCGAGCTGGACGTGCGCGAAATCGCATTCGCCGCCGAGAAGAAAAAGGACGTCAAGGCGAAGGAAGAGAAAAAGGCAAGCGACGACGACGCGGCCGAAGAGGGCGATTCAAAAAAGGAGCTGGAAGACGCATCGTCCGACAAGAGCGATTCGCCACGCAAGAGCGGTCCGAAAGTCGTCGAGCGACTGGCGCGCGTTGTGCATCGGCAACTGCATACCGGAGGGCCTGATACGCCGCGCATGGTGCAACCCGAGTTCCTGGCCGACAATCGTCGCATTGTGGTGTTGAGCGAGCAGACCGGGTTTCGTCACTTGCACGTGATCGACCCTGTCTACGAGACCATTAATCCACTGACACATGGCCGATTTGAAGTCTATCCGATCCGCGTGTCGAAGGATCATCGATCGATGTTTGTCACGTCCACCAAAGACAATCCGGCACAAGATCAAGTTTACCAAGTGTCGATGGATGGTGGCGAGATGACGCGTCTGTCGACGAGCGCCGGCACGTACGACACAGTGGCTGTCAGCGATAACGGTCGCCGAGTGCTCGCCAACTATGTCCGGTATGGTACGTTGAAGGACCTGTTTGCGATCGATGTGCAAAAAAAGAAGATGCAAAAGCTGACGGATGCCAGTCCCGCAACTGCGCGATTCGTGACCAAGGGACGGCCGCAGTTCTTCACCTACGAAAACCGCCACGGCCAGGAGATCCACGGGTACCTGTTAAAGCCTGATGGCTGGAAGAAGACCGACAAGCGACCGCTGCTGATCTACGTCTATGGCGGTCCGTTAGGGCGGCGAAAAATGGTCGTCGACGGGAGCTACAGTTCGGACTCCTTCCTCTTCGCCTGGTACATGGCGAAAGTGCACGGCTATGTTACTTGCACGATCGATCCTCGAGGCATGTCCGGATATGGCGCTCTGTTCGAGAAAGCGAATTTTGAACAGGCAGGCCGACCGCAAGTCGAGGACTTGGTCGATGGAGCTCACTATCTGATCAAGAACGAGGGTGTCGATCCAAAACGAGTTGGCATTCACGGTTGGAGTTTTGGTGGATTTCAGACGCAGATGTGTCTGTATACGGCGCCCGACGAGTTTGCTGTGGGCATTGCCGGTGCCGGCCCGACTGAATGGGAGAATTATAATTCCTGGTACACGACCGGCACGATTGGGCCGAGTCGCGTAGGGCAGACCGATTTGAAGAAGTATTCGCTGCTACCATTGGCCAAGAATCTCAAAGCCAAACTGCTGTTGGTCCACGGGATGGAAGACAGCAATGTGTTGTATCAAGACACGGTCCGCGTCTATCGCGAACTACTCAAGGCCAACAAGGAAACGTTGGTCGAGTTGTTTCTCGACCCGACCGGCGGCCACGGGCTTGGCGGTGATGTGAAACGGCTCGCCCGCTTCCGCAAATACGAGGAGTTTCTGCTTCGTACGCTTGGGAAGGGGAAGTGAAAACGGTTTGGCGAGCCGAACGGATTGCGGTTGTAATTGGTGCCCGGTGACAAACGGCGATCGGTCGCTTCCGTCTTCCCCACGTGCTGTCTTCCCGCAACCGTTCGCGCAGTTTTGGCCTAACAAGGGAAGAGAACCGTAGAGTATCGAAGAAGGAACCGCAGAATGCCGAAGGAAGACGTGAACGCTTCTGGTGTGTCTACAGGCTTAGATCGACGATGGTGATGGTTGTCACGAATATGGTTTTACCCGTCTTTGTAACCGTTCACGTGGTTCAAGCCACAACCGCCTCGTCACGACGCCCTCAGAACCATTACCCAACTTCAAGTGGCGTCTCGGTTGAAAGGCGAATGGCCAATGTTGAAGCCAACTGCGTCTTGATTCGGCCTCAGCAAAGCGACGGTTAATAGAAAACCTATCGTTCGACCGCCGAAAGACGCCTTGCTGGTAGCTGACCAGTCGTGCTCCCAGCCGGGACAAGCCCGGCGGAGAGCCTCGTTTTGACCTCTGACCAGTCGTGCTCCCAACCGGGGTAAGCCCGGCGGAGAGCCTCTTCATCCGCGTTTATGAGCGGTCCCTTCCCAAATGTGCCCATTGCGTCCGCGCTGCCGTGAACGGTTACTTCTTCGCCAGCGGGCGCTGCGCGCCTAATCGTCCGGCACGATGATGAAATCGTTTTGCACTTCGGCTGGTATGCGCATCGGCCGGCGTGTTTTCAGGTTAATGAAGGCCCAGCGAGTCTCGGCGCGGGCGATCAGTGTATCGTCCGATTCGCGTACGATCTCGTACTTTCGAAGTGAGCTGACGCGTTGCATATCGGCGACCCAGGTGCGCACCGTCAAATGGTCGCCTTGGTGAGCTGGCTGCAAGTACTCGATCTTGTGCGACCGGGCGACCCAGGCGTGCGACGCGTCCCAGTAACGCTGCGACGGCCAGCCCTGAGCGGTGCTGTGGGCGATGGCCGCTTCCTGCATCCAATTCACATAGGCTGCATTGTTGGCGTGTTGGAGCTCGTCGATTTCGTTGTCGATCACCTGGTGATGGTGTTGGTATATAGCGGGCATAGCTTGTTTCGCCGTACGGATAAGTGCAATTGGACTGCCGATTCGCCTGCCTCTTGCCAAGTGATCGTGCGTTTCGAGCCTGACGACGTGTGCCTGCTCCGTGCTCTCAGTGCCGGTTCCCGGGCGCGGCGTGGTTGGCTTAGGCCACGAAACGAACGAGCTTGCTCGGCAAATCCGCACACCGCCGAAAGTGTACACAACAAGTGCCGATTATGGGAGCTGTGTGTCTCACGGTGCGAACGCGGGTGAGATTACCGGGTGCCTTGGCGCCGTGCCCGTGATACAATCGACCGTAGCAGTCGGGGATTCTGGTCAGGAAAAAGACGGTGATTGGGAACCGGTTCTTGTTGAGCGGATTGCCGCAAATGAGCTGGCCGTGGAGGTCGAGCAGCAAGCAACCAGACCTCGATGCAGGCCCAACTGCAGACCGCGAAAACGCTAGAGGAAACCGAATCGCGCCGTGTAGGCCATAAACGCGTACACTTCAACACAGAAGACTTGGTGCCATGGACGAAGACCCGATCACTCAGTGGATTGATGGACTGAAGGCTGGCGACGAAGCGGCGGTGGCGGAACTCTGGGACCGCTATTTCAATCGCTTGGTCGTTTTGGCTCGGCAGCGCCTCGGGACGACTCCTCGTCGTGTGGCGGATGAAGAGGATGTGGCGGTCAGTGTGTTTCGTTGTTTGTGTGCGGGTGCCGAGAGTGGGCGGTTGGCGGAGATCGAGGATCGAGGCGATTTGTGGCGCGTGCTCGTCACGATGACGTTACGCAAGACGATTGACCAGCAGCGGCGTTTGGCGGGAAAGAAACGGGGCTCGGGAAAAGTGCGTGGCGAATCGGTGTTTTTTCGCAAGTCAGAAGGGAAGGCGTCGCCGGGCCTGCAGCAGTTCAGCGACGATCTGCCGACTCCGTTGATGATGGCGATCATCGAGGAAGAGGGGCAGCGGTTATTGGCGGCTTTGGAAGACGAGAAGCTCGAACAGATTTGCCTTTGGAAGCTCGAAGGATTTACCAACGACGAGATCGCGGCCAAGATGAGTCTGACGACACGCAGTATCGAGCGAAAGCTGCAGCGGATTCGAGAAAAGTGGTCGCAGGTTCTTGAAACATGAACGCGGACCAGAAAAACGATGCTCTCCTGCCAGGCGGCGAGTCCCAGGCTTCACGGATTGACCGTGTCTGTGACCAGTTTGAGGAAGCGTTGCGCCGTGGTGAAACGCCCCGTATCGACGACTTCTTGGGCTCTACCACCGAACCATTTCGGTCCCAGCTCTTTGAGGAGCTATTGTTTTCAGAGCTGGAATTCCATTGCGATGGCGGCAAAACGGTCGATACCAGCTCGTACGCAGCTCGGTACTCATCGCGAATCGAGCAGGTGCGCGCCGTGATTGACCGGTTTTGGAACTCGGCTTCAAAGCGATCGTCGCGCGCTAGCCCTTCGGGCGTGGCGGCATCGGGGCCTGGTTCTGGACCACGTCCGGGGCGCCGTGACGAGAGCGACTTGATTGGGCGGGAGTACGGCAACTATCAGTTGTTGCAAGAGGTGGCGCGCGGCGGGATGGGGATTGTCTTCAAAGCGTACGACACGAAGCTGCAACGCACGGTTGCGTTGAAGATGATCCTCGATCGGAACCTCGCCTCGAAGGAAGCGGTGCAACGGTTCTATGCCGAAGCGGAAACCGCGGCCGGACTCAGCCATCCGGGAATCGTGCCGGTCTACGATGTGGGGTCGCACGCTGGCCAGCATTATTACGCGATGGGATTTGTGGAGGGCCCGACCTTGTCCGAGGAGTTGCGCCGCCGCCGGTTCTCGATGGAAGAGTCGGCTTGTTTGATCCGCGACCTAGCCAATGCGGTGGCGTACGCGCACGAACATGGAGTTGTGCACCGAGACTTGAAGCCGGGCAATATTCTTCTTTCACCCGAAGGGAAGCCGTTGGTCACCGATTTCGGGCTGGCGAAGCGGACCGATCAGCCGAGCCAGTTGACGATGCCCGGGCAGATCCTCGGTACACCCGGGTACATGGCGCCCGAGCAAGCTGCTGGGGACGTCGAGCATGCGGGAATACCTGCCGATGTCTATGCGCTCGGAGCGATCTTGTACCATCTGCTGACCGGACACCCGCCGTTTCGCACGGCGGTCGACGCGTTGGTCTGCGTGTTAGAGCAGGATCCCGTGCCCCCCCGGACGCTGAACCGACAGGTGCCGCGTGACTTGAACGTAATCTGCATGAAGTGCCTGAGCAAGGATCCAGCCGATCGCTATGGGTCGATGGAGGAGTTGTGGGGCGACTTACAGAGCTACTTGGATGGCGAGCTGATTCAGGCCCGACCGGCAAGTCTTCGCCGCCGTTTGCAACGCTGGGGGCGGCACCGGCCGCGATTGGCCAGTGTGTTGGTGACCATGGGAGCGCTTTATGTTCATCATGCGGTCGCTTATATGACGGGGAACCCAGGCTCGCAGGGCGCGTTTCATTGGTGGGCGACAGGAACGGTGTTACTGGTCTGTAGTTACGCATGGCTGTTCCAGGTGCTGTTGATGCGTCCACGCGCCAAACGGGCGATGTTGTACGCTTGGGTCGGCACTGATATCGTGGTCTTTACGCTGTTCTTGACCTTTGCGGCCGGCGGACCACGCAGTCCGCTCGTCGTGATTTACTTCTGTATGGTCGCCAGCGCCGCGCTCTCATTCAATCGCTACATGGTCTGGTGGGTCACCGCCGCTTGTATCGCTGCGTACCTGTGCTTGATTCTCGCCGCCCAGTGGTACGCTCCAGAACTACCCCGAGTCGAGTATCAAGAGGTTGTGCCGTTTGTGATCAGTATGTTGGCGGTTGGCGTTGTCCAGTACTACGTGCTCCGCTGTGCACGCGTCCAGTTGGGCCGTTAGTGGGCGCGTGATAATGATGGGGTGAGGCTTATCGGGCTGTGGCGAGTGGGAGTCGCAAGTTGCACGTGTGAGGTTCACGTTCGCAGACGGTGTTGCTACGGGGCAGGACGAGTGAGCCTCCAAGTGAACACGCTTGGGCGCTAGAAACCAGAGGATATCATTGTTCTCGCGAAGAAACAGCGCTCGTTTTGCTTGGTTGCGTCGTTAACGGCTATGGGCGAGTAGACTGCCTTGGCCGTGAACGATGTACGTAATTGAATAGTGTATGTGATTGAGTAGTTGACCAGCTTCATTGTCCTTGGGCATAACGTCCAGTGCGCGCGCTCCGAGAGGGACTCCCTGTTCGATGTCAGATATGTCACAAATTCGCCAACAGCTCACCCAGCTGGATGTTGCCGATTCGAACTATGCGACCGATTTTGTCGAACTCTTGCTGGCAGCGGCGCGGTCGGCTAAAGCCAGTGATGTCCATTTACAGCCGGCGCGGGATGGTCTTGATGTGCGTTGGCGATTGGATGGTGTCTTACAAACGGTTGGCATGTTTGCGCGCGGCGAGTCGGCCGACGTGGTCTCGCGACTCAAGGTATTGGCGGAACTGCTGACCTATCGAACGGAAGTGCCGCAGGAGGGACGCATTCGTCAACAGCAGGGTGAGATCGAGATGCGCGTGAGTACGTTCCCCACGTTGCATGGCGAACGGGCTGTGGTGCGGCTGTTCGCGTCCCAGCAGAGTTTTCAGCGGCTTGTCGAGTTAGGGCTGCCGGCAGGGATTCAGCAGACGCTGGAGAAGGCGTTGTGTGAGACGTCCGGAGCGTTGATCATTTCCGGGCCGGCTGGCAGTGGTAAGACAACCACCGCGTATGCATGCCTCCGCCACCTTGTTGCGGCGACGCATGGTGGCAAGTCGGTTGTCTCGCTCGAAGACCCGATCGAAGTGGCGGTCGACGGTGTGGCACAGTCGCAGGTCAACGCACATGCGGGGTTTGATTTGGCGGTGGGGCTTCGGTCCCTGATGCGACAGGATCCCGAGGCCGTCTTGGTCGGCGAGATTCGGGACCGAGAGGCTGCGGAGATTGTGTTCCAAGCGTCTCTGACTGGCCATATCATTGTCACGACATTCCATGCCGGCAGCGCGGCGACGGCCGTCAGCCGATTGTCCGATATGGGGATCGAGCCGTACTTGTTACGCAGCGGCATACTTGCCATTCTCAACCAGCGTTTGGTGCGACGGCTTTGCCAGTGTGCACGCGAAATCACGCGTGAGGAGAAACTGCTGGGCGTTCCGGTAGAGAAGGCGTGGGAAGCCGTGGGGTGTGAGGCTTGCCGGCAAACGGGCTATGTTGGCCGGTTGGTGTTGGCCGAAATGCTACAGGCTGACCATACGGAGCTCGGACATGCGATACTTTCGCGCGCCGATGCCAATCATCTACAGCAGCTTGCCGTCGAAAACGGTATGGTCACCTGCTGGCAACGCGGCATTGATGTTGTGAGCGAAGGTCGGACCAGTCCCAGTGAATTGCGCCGCGTGTTCGGATTTGGCCAATGCGTGTAGCTGGAGTCGGCCGCTCCACGCCTGGGATGGAATCCCAGGCCACACGTGGTTCGGGAATCTTTCCCGAGCATGGACGACATTGCCCCTCAAGGCAAATTTCTATTGCCGAGCGATTAAGCCAGGACGCGTTGCTGAATACGCGTGTCTTGGTGTTTTGGCGATAGCGGGCTTCTTGCCGATAGAGCGTTTTTCATGCCTGGGATAGAATCCCAGGCTACACGTGGCTCGGGAATCTTTCCCGAGCGAGAGTGGTACGGCACTCCGTGCCGTTTTCACGCCGCGGAGCGGCGTGCCACACTTCTTGTTCGGCTGCACCGAGCCCCATTGACATGGGCAAAAACGCCCCAGAGAATGATGCGCTCGGGTCGGTGGTCATTTTTTGGTGCGCTTGGCGAGTCGTATGTTGATTCTGAAACGAATGGTGAAATCGCTCATAACCTGCATAATACTAGCAGTGTTGGTGGTTAATCCGAGCGTTCGCGCAGGCCACGGCACGTGTCAATCCAAGCAGCGTTCGCAGCCATTATTGGACGCTTGTTGTGGCCAGCAGGCGAGTTGCAGCGAAGAGGACTGTTCTGCTTGTTCGTGTTGTTGTGGTTCCCGTTTGGGCATGCGCGCCCGCGAGTGCAACGGGTGGCATTGTTCCGTACGGTGCAGCTGCCATACGCATCGCACGCAGGTACCGTGGCGCGGACACTTCGTAACAAATCCTGAGCCACGGCAGGTAGATCCTGCATTTTCCCTGCTTGTCATCTCGCCTGGAGGGCTTGCTGGGCCAGCGGCCGCGACCCGACGTGTGGCGTGTGCGGTTTGCGGGCAATTCACTGCGGCCGCTTTCTGTGTGACGCTATGCCGGTTGCAGCTCTGAGTTCTCCATGCGACCTTAAGAGGCGGTGAGTAGAGGGAGGGGCATCCTGTATCCGCGTTTTAGCTAGCAGAACTCGTTCACGCAACCACGAGATGCGTGGCAGGTCTTGGTCTAATGAGATGCTGCCGTCGGCTAAACAGACACCTATGTTTCTTGTCACATCGTATTACCGAGGAAAAATCATGCGTCATTTCACACGTTCACTCACGTGGGCAACTGCCGTTATCATCG
Organism: Planctomycetota bacterium; assembly: GCA_024277285.1. Next base: position 9,467 of record JAJRVM010000275.1, on the reverse strand, counting down.
TGTTGGGAGTAGGCGACTATGTCATGGGCCAAGGGTCGGGTAGCAGTCGTGTTTCGCCGCCGCGCTCGTCAAGCGGTTCAAGCGGCAGCAATCGAGCGGTACCCTCGGCACCCCGTCCAAAAACTCCCACCGAGTTTGCCGCGTCGTTTTGGAAGTACCTTCACAAACCGGGTGCGACCTACCGTAGCTGGGGGTCTCCGGGTGCCACTCAAATGAGTCAGGCTAGTCCGCCTCACAGTACGACCGGCAGGACGTTTCTCAATAAGGTTGCAAACGGTAAGCTGGCCCAGGTGCCCAACGGCTCGATGTTCGTGCGCGAAGAGTATGCCGAAGACGGGAAGACGATACGCAACGTCATGGTGATGTATCGTTCCAAGGCGGCCGATCCGAAGAACGGCGACTGGTATTGGATGATGTACCAACCCGATGGCAAGCTGGCACGGACGTCCGCGGAACATGGCAATCGCGAGATGGTAGGCCGAGTGCAAAGTTGCATCGACTGCCATCGCAAGGCTGCGGGCAAGGACTACGTATTCCTGAACGACCGTCCGGCGACCGGTTCTCCTCAGTCCACTCCTCCACGTCGATAGTTCGCCGCGCATCGTCCCGCCGAGAAACCGAACGTTTTTTGGTGTGGCGTTCCAACTCCGCACTCTGACCAGTCGTGCCCCCAGGCCGGGACAGGCCCGGCGGGGGACTTTTTTTGCACGCATCTATCAGCGCTCACTCACGGCTCCCTTCCTGAGTGCGCCGTTCGCGCCCTCATGGTTCGCGCTCTCGTTCTCGTGGGCCGTTACGGCACCGGTGTGGGCCGACGATTTGTACCACATGGAGCAACAGCGGTATTGCTCCAGAGGCGCCCATGTTGTGAGGCAGGTTTGATGAAATGACGGCACTTTCAAAGTTAGTCGCGTTGGGGATCGGGACGGCACTCACCTATCTGCTGATTGCGTTAGCGGGGCAGAGTCTGCACGTAGAGGGTGTGGGCAATTGGTCGTTGCTTGCCATTCTGGCGCTCTTTGCCGTTGCGTTTGCCGGGTATCTCGCGGCGATGCGTGTTGCTTTGCATGCGCGGCAAGATCGCCTCTTGCTGTACGTGATCGCCCTTTTTGCCATCTTGTTTCGAGTTACGCTGCTATTCACCGACCCGGTTGCCGAGTTGGACATCTATCGTTACTTGTGGGATGGTCAGGCGTGTTCGCACGGTGTTGATCCGTTCCGCTACAGCCCGGCGCAGGTCTTGGCGTTGTCGGATGCCACGCCGATGTCCCCCGACTTGGCGATGCTCATGACGCTGCGCGACGCGTCGCCTGAGATGTTGGAGATCATTCAGCGGATCCACTTCGGGGAGTTGCCAACGATCTATCCGCCGACCAGTCAGGCGGTCTTTGCCCTTGCCAGCCTGATGACTCCGGAGCATGCGACGGTCTTGCACCGCATGGTGATTTTCAAGGCCTGGTTTGTGGCATTCGATTTGGCGACCTTCGTATTTGTCGTGTTGCTGTTAAGGCACTTGGGCAAGCCGATCGCATGGTCGCTTGTCTATGGTTGGTGCCCGTTATTGGTCAAAGAGGTTGCCAACAGTGGGCATTTGGACGCCGTCGCGATGTTCTTCACGGCGTTGGCAGGCTACCTGACCGTCCGTGCCTGTTTTCCCAAGCAAGATCGACCGACGGAACAGATTTCGGCCGGTTCGCGGACCTCGACGGGGCCAATCTGGATGGTCTTCGCATCGGCGCTGGCATTGGCATTGGCGATCGGCGCCAAGATCTATCCGCTGGTCCTGGTTCCACTCTTCCTTATGGTGGCGTTCCGGCAGCTTGGAGGTCGAACGGCGCTGGGGGTGGCGGTCGTCTTGCTGGCAGTAACAGGGATCGTGATGTGGCCGATGATCCCCAAGGACGAGCTCGCCGAGTTGCCCGAGTTTCGTATTTCCTCGGTGTCTGACGATTTGCCACCATTGCCTCCTCCGCACATTGGCACGGAAGCACGTGACCCGAGCGAGAGTTTGCGCGCCTTTCTTGGCGAGTGGGAAATGAACGATTTCATTTTTCTATTGTTGATGGAGAATATTCGTCCCACGTTTGCGCTACCTCCACAAGAAGTGGCTTGGTTTTCGGTGGTCCCCGAAGCGTGGCGCAAGCCCGCGCGAGAATGGACTGGCAAGATCGCGGGAGTCGAACCGAGTCGAACGCCATTCGTGCTTTCGCGCGTGATCACGTCGGCCTTGTTCTTCGTGGCCGCGCTGTTGCTCGCGTGGCGCGCCGGCAAGCGCGCGACGGCCACGGCGTTTTTGGAATCGGCTTTTCTCACGATCGCCTGGTTCTGGTTAATCTTGCCGACTGCGAACCCATGGTACTGGACTTGGGTCTTGCCGTTCCTGCCATTTGCGCGCTCGCGTGTATGGTTGATAATGAGCGGGTTGGTATTTCTGTACTACCTACGCTTCTGGCTGGACTTCCATTACCCTGTCCCACCCGTCTTGGGAACTCGCTACAATGGCGCTTTCTTCTTTGATTACAACGTGACCTGGATCGAGTTTGGGCCTTGGTTCGTAGCGCTGCTGATCACCTATGGCATGTACGTCAAGCGATGCAAAGCCGAATGCGATAGTGCCCTCGGGAAGTAATCCATGAACGTCTCTCGACCTGATCAGTTAAGCGAGGAACTGCGTGCCGCTGTGGCCGGGCGTGATCTTGCGGCTACTGACGATTGTTTGCAACGGATGACGCCGGGCGAGTCGAAGCGCGCGTTCTTGGGGATGACCGACGAGGGGCAATCGCAGCTGCTGGCGATGTTGCCGGAAGAGCAGGCTGCCGACCTCTTGGAGGCGATTCCCGAAGCGCACGCCGCGCAGATTGTCGAGCAACTCAACTCGATTGATGCGGCCGAGATTCTGAACGAAGTCGAAAGTGACGAGCAAGCTGATATTCTGACGCGGTTGCCGCAGGCGACTGCCGAGTCGATTCTCGAACGGATGGAACCGGACGAGGCCGAGGACGCACGCCGGTTGATGCAGTATCCGCCGAATTCGGCGGGCGGTTTGATGATCAGCGAGTATCTCGCTTACGTCGATAGTCTCTGTGTGGAAGATGTGTTGGCCGATCTGCGTCGCCACGGCAGCGAGTATCGCGGCTATGGCGTGCAGTATGCCTACGTCGTGGCACGCGATGGCCGGCTTGTCGGCGTGCTCCGATTGCGTGACCTGTTGTTGGCCGAACCTGATGTCCCGATCGCATCGTTGATGATCCGAGACCCGTTGTCCGTCGACGTCAATGCGCCGCTCGAAGACCTGGAACCGTTCTTCGATCGGCACTCGTTGCTGGGGGTGCCGGTCGTTGGCCCCTCGGACAAGCTGTTAGGCGTGGTCCGACGATCTGACATTGAGCATGCGGCCGAAGAGCGGTCGGGGCGCAACATGCTGAAGCTGACCGGCATTTCCGGTGGAGAAGAACTGCGTTCCATGCCGTTGCGTCTGCGCAGCTCGCGGCGGTTGTCGTGGCTGAGTATCAACATTGTGTTGAATATCGTTGCGGCGAGCGTCATTGTGATGTATCAAGACACATTGACCAAGGTGATCGCATTGGCGGTATTCCTGCCGATCATTTCCGACATGAGTGGTTGCAGTGGCAATCAGGCTGTGGCGGTCAGTATGCGCGAATTATCGTTGGGAGTCGTGCAGCCGAGTGAGTTTTTCCGTGTGCTCCGCAAAGAAGCGGCGGTTGGTGCAATTAACGGTATCGCGCTCGGAGCTCTTCTGGGGGCAATCGCGTTCTTCTGGAAAGGCATTGTCGCGCTTGGTTTCATCGTCGCCGTGGCAATGACCCTGAACACGATCATCGCGGTCTGCATTGGCGGAACCGTTCCCCTGTTGTTGCGCGCCGCGGGTCGCGACCCTGCACTCGCGTCGGGACCGATCCTGACCACGATTACGGATATGTGCGGTTTCTTGCTGGTCCTGTCGCTGGCCAACGCCATGCTGCCCTGGTTGACGTGAGGTTTCAACACAAGTGGAGTTGCCGATGAGTCGATTTGCAAATGCCTTGTTCCAACGCTTGATTGGCGCTACCAGGCAATCGGGTGTGGCATTGATCGTCCTTGCGGCGCTGATTGCGGCACCGTCACATGCCAGTGAGATCGAGATAGCGATCTTGCATACCAACGACATGCACCAGCATCTTGACCCATTGAGCTTTGCCAAAAAGGTTGTCCAGGATGGCTCATGCGCATTGATTGACTGGCCTAAAGAGTTAAGATGACGTAAGGGGAACGTGCGCGGACACGTATCCGTTGCCCGCCTCGAAACGTAAAGAGCCTGTTACCAGGCCAGGTTGTCACGCGATCAGTCTCTCTCATGTTCATGCCGATATGGGGCCGTGAGAGAGTGGTGGTCGGATGCTCTGCGAGGCGTTTCGTGGCAGGCTGCAACATGGTTGCCCGAACGCAGGTGCTTTCACTCATGGCCACAGCAGCACAGTCGACAGGACGCCGCAGAAAAGAGCTGTACGAAGTTACAAGACCGTTGGCACGCGAATCGCATTGGCTGAGCTGGTGGTATACGATCTCGACGTTCGTGGTCTTGGGGACGCTGCTCGGCGTGGCGGCATTTGCACCCTGGTGGCCCATCCGCCTCCTCTTCAGCGTTGTCGGTGGCTTGGTGCTGGTGCGCGCTTTTGTCTTGTATCACGACTTCATGCATGGTGCGATCTTGCGCCATTCGTGGCTTGGCAAAGTCGTGTACTATTCGTTTGGTTTGCTTGCCGTCACGCCACCTCGCTATTGGCGTTTCAGTCACAACTACCACCATGCTCACGTCAGCAAGCCGATTCCCGTACGAGAAGGTGAATTCTCGCTGCTGACCGCGGATGTTGGCGCGATGCCGTTGATGACTGCCTCGATGTGGAAACGAGCGACGTTCGGGCAAAAGCTCTGGTACCGTGTGAGCCGGCATTGGCTGACGATTTTGAGTGCCTACATTACGGTCTTCTTCTTTAGCATCACGCTGGTGCCCACGCTTAAGAACCCGCGCAAGTTCTGGGATGGCGGGCTGGCGTTAGTGGTTCACATCGGGATGTTGGTAACGCTCTGGTGGTTTTTTGGGTTTTCCGTGGTGTTCTTTGCGATCCTGCTTCCCGCGTCGATCGCTTCGGCGCTGGGCGCTTACCTCTTTTTTGCGCAGCATAACTTCGAGGATATACAGATTCTCTCGGCACAGCAGTGGTCCCACTTCGATGCCTCGCTCGATTCATCCAGCTATATGAAATTGGGTTCGATCGGCAATTGGTTGACCGGCAATATCGGTTACCACCATGTGCACCACCTCAATGCGTTGATTCCTTTCTACCGGTTGCCAGAAGCGATGCAGTCGATTCCCGAGCTGCGGCACCCGTTGACAACCACGCTGCATCCACGTGATGTGCTCGAGTGCCTGAGTTTGAGCTTGTGGGACGAACGGACACACCAGCTCGTTACGTTTCGCCAGGCGGCGCAATCTTGATGGGGAATCAACCGACCAATTCCCCACAAAATGGGCCGTTTGCCTTGTAACCAGGGTGGCCAATGGCGCATCTAATCAGGTTGATGCGTTTTCAAGGCAAAAAGAGCTCGGTTGCCGTCCCTGCCTACTGCTGGTGGGTGGTGTTTGCCAGGCCGTATGTTACATAGCGAGGACCACAACATGCCGATTTACGAATACACGTGCAAGAACTGCGGCGCACAATTGGAATTGCTGGTTCGGGGCGACGAGACACCGCAGTGCCCCAAGTGCCAGAGCAAGCGGTTGGAAAAACAATTCAGCATTCCGGCGGCCAGCACGCGCGGCAGTGGTGGTGCCGACTGCCTGCCAAGCGGCGGCTGACGCCCCCGTTTCTAGATCCAGTCGGTCCGACTGGACATCCACATGTCGCCGGGGTTCTATCCCGGTTGGCGCGATGCGCTGCACCGCCGTAGGGTGTGTCAAGCTCGCTTCGTCGATGCGTTGCAGCGGCGCATAGAGATAATAGGCGAGCACAGGCACACCAGAATACGGCCAAGAACCTTGCGTGCGAACGGGAGCGTTGTATCGATCGGTTGAGACGGTTATCGCAGAGGATCTATTCAGTAGGTTGGCGATGACATACATGTGTCACCAAACGCAGTAGCGAGCTGCCACGGTCTTGTTGGCTCGCGAAGACGCATGGTGCCCGTTTTCTTCACCAGCTACCGGTCGACGCGCGAGTTGCCCTCCCATATCTTCCAGACTTGTTCCTCGTCAGCCGGTTGACCGTAGTCGGTCAGCATGGTGGTCGCCAAGGCGCCGGTGGCCCAGCCAAAGCGAAGCCAGTTTTGTGGTCCCATCCGGCGCAGTGCGGCGTAGAGCATTCCGCCGACGAAGCCGTCTCCGCCGCCGATTCGGTCGAGCACCACGATTTCGCGCGGCTTTTCGACATACCACTCACCGCCGGCGTACAGAATCGCGCCCCATTTGTGGCAGTTCACGCTGACGACCTGTCGTAGCGTGGTGGCAAAGGCTGCTGCGCCAGGAAACGTTTCGTGTGCTCTTTGAATCATCTCTTTGAAATTCTGGATCTTCTTCGCCAGGTCCTTGCCACCCTCTTCAGGGCCCGGGATACCCAGGCAAAGTTGGTAGTCTTCCTCGTTGCCTACCAAGATATCTGACACGCTGGCGATCTCGGTAAAAATCTCGCGGAGCGATTCTTTGCGACCTTTCCAGAATGTGTCACGGTAGTTCAAATCGAACGACACGCGTGTCCCGTTTTTCTTGGCCGCGCGCGCAAGTTCCAGGCAGAACGTGCCGGTTTCCGGCGAGAGTGCGGCGATCAGCCCCGACATGTGAATGATTTGCACGCCCTCCTGAGCGAAGATCCGATCCAGGTCGAAGTCCTTGACGTTTAGCGTACGTCCGACTTCTCCGGCACGGTCATTGAAGACGCGCGGACCGCGCGCACCGTAACCGCTGTCGGCCAGGTTGATCTGGTGCCGATAGCCCCATGGACCGCCTTGATCAAGTTCAGGGCCCTCGAAATCGATGTGGCGACTGGCCAGGTTGTCTTTAATCAACCGTGCGATCGGGCTTCCTTTGACGAACGTCGTGAGCACCTTCACTGGCAGGCCCAGGTACGATGCGATGCTGGCCACGTTCGATTCAGCGCTGGTCGCCTGCATCATGAGCGGTTCGCCCGAATGCATGGGCTGGCCGTTGGCGGGCGTCAATCGAATTCCCATGCTCGTCGGGATCAGCAGGCTGTACTTGCAGTTCTCACGCAATGGAATCGTCGTGTCGGTACGAGGATCCTGGCGTGGGTCTTCGACACCCGGTTCTTGTTCGTCGGTCATCAGGTACTCCGTGGCAGGTGATGGTGCGCAAATTGGCAAGCCGCATGGAGGCAGCTTCCGGCTAACCGCCCTGCCCTCTTGTTTGGCTGAAGAGCCAGGATCGAGGGCATGCGACACGCCATAAAACTACGGCAAAACAGGCTTAAAACCTGTCACAAAACCATCGGTAGGCACAGCCCCATCGGTAGGCATAGCCAATGTCCAGCAATTCAGCAGGCCAGGCTGAGTGTGTGACAGATCCTTAGAACGTGTCGCAAAACTGAAGGCAAACTGTGCCAAACTCGAGCAATTCAAGATGCCAAGCAGGCTTTGCTACGCGTTCCACGTCGCTCACTATCTACGATAGCGAAACCGATCCGTTTGCGGGAGATGTGCAGGTTCTTCAGCCGGGAAAAACGGACGAGTTACGATGACGGCGGGATCATTGCTACTCTCAAGCTGGACGACGGCTCGCCGTGCGTCGTCAGCGCCCTACACCCGGGATGGAATCCCAGGCCACATGCAACTCAAGCTGGACGACACTCCTCCGCGCGTCGTCAGTCTGGGTTGCAGCCATTCGGCCTGGGAAACTCACTCACTCAACGAGGCTTGCCGTCGCCGTGCATTCGCGTTCATGACTTGTTAGAATGGAACCGCCGGTCGCCGCTTGATGGGGCTTGCCAGCATGCAAGTGTCTTGGTCAGGTGTCCTTGTTTTGTCCCCTTAGGAGTGTCTTGCCATGGAAATCAGAACGTGTCCCAACTGTCGTATTGACGTTGTGGCGACGGCGACGGGACAATGTCCCAGTTGTCGTAAGCCTATGGCAATTCCAGCCAAGATGATTCCAGCCAAGGAGCCTTCGTCGAACCGGCCCAGGGTCGAGGTCCCGCCGGTGGTGATGTCGCCTTCAGGTGCTGTTGGAAAAGGTCCGGGCGCTGACATAACGAACCCGTACCTGGCGCCGCCAGAAATCATCGCTGATCGGTCCCCGTTTGCCTCATATGATGCCCAGAATGACCGCAGTCTGGTCTGGGCGCTGTTTAGATTCAGTGGCCGCATTCCTCGTCGAACCTACTGGGGGCTCATTCTTGCGGCTTCGGCCGTCTATTACTGCTGCTTCTTCGCCCTACTCTTCATCTTCGGTGCCTTTGAAAGTGGAGATGCTCCCCGCGGCGTTGAAGACATGGTTGGGATCTTGATTCTACCGATCGTCGGCGTGTTTTTATGGGTCTCTGTGGCACTGCAGGTCAAGCGGTGGCACGATCGTGACAAGAGTGGCTGGTGGGTGTTCATTAATCTCATTCCGTTGGTGGGGCCACTGGTATCGTTTGTTGAATTGGGGTGTTTGCGTGGCACGTACGGTCCCAACCAATACGGCCCGGATCCAACTTAAGAACCCGTCCCAATACCTGGTTAACGTGCAGGATGGGACTGTGCCCCCGAATCGAGCGTGGCAGCCAAGGCGATCTTGGCTGCAGAGGTCAGACGCCTCAGACTTTGGAGAATAAACAGTGAGATATGTCAAAATCACGATCGCCGTTTTGTTGTTGGTGGCAATCACGGTATTCGCGGTGCAGAACATCGAATCGGTCAATGTGTCGTTTCTGACTTGGTCGGTTCAGGCACCGCAGGTCTTCGTCATCCTCGGTACGTATTTGCTCGGTATGATCACTGGCTGGGGGTTGGTGGAGTTCTTGAAGCGGACGCTGCGCGATCAATAGGCTGAGGGGCCTCCAGCAATTCCCGGTGAGGTGCCTCTGAGTGGGGTCTGCGGCGAGATTCAATTGCTCGGACTGGAAGATGTGCAAGTTAGGCAGGAGTGGCGAAGTTCTTGCTGCGTGTGCGGCAATCGAGTTGGTAGAGGAAGCCGGTATTTCACTTCCAATGTCGCGACCAACGCATTTTCCAAGCACCTCAGCGCATACTTTGAGCGAAACATGGCAGAATGCCACCAAGAAATGGCCGGTGTTGTCATGATCGTCCGGCTTGGCTCCCTGCTAGGTCCCGACTTATCTGACCAAGTTTGTCCCGGATTAGGTGTCTGACAATTTGGCTGATCTGTAGATTTGACGCCGTTTGGGAATACCAGGGAGTCGGCCTCCCTGGGCGAACCGCTGTTGCAGAATATCCTCTGTCGGTTGGGCACGAGGGGG
>JAJRVM010000023.1 GCA_024277285.1 Planctomycetota bacterium | reverse complement strand
TTTGGGCTTGCACTCAACTGTGCAGCGCGCAGCCCGGCGCCGCTGTGTGGGGTGTGGGGCGAAGCGTAAGTTGATTCGAACCGTTAACGAATGGCAAACGCCTGTTTACTGCGTCGCGGCTTTGGGCTTGCGGTTAAGCGTGTTTGCGATAGCGGGCGGTTACGTTGGTGCGGATGCCGCCACGCGGAGTGAACGCGGCGACTAGCGTGATGCGTCGCGGCTCAAGTGCGGCAACCAAATCGTCCAAAATGCGGTTGGTCACATGTTCGTAGAAGATCCCTTCGTTGCGGAATTGCTGGAGGTACAGCTTCAAGCTCTTCAGCTCCACACAGAGTTGATCGGGTGTGTAAGTGATCGTCAGTTCACCGAAATCCGGTTGCCCCGTCTTGGGGCAGACCGAGGTGAATTCGGGGCAAATGATTTCGATCTTGTAGTTGCGCTCCGGAAACTGATTCTCGAAGGTTTCCAGCATGTCGCGAAACGAGTCACTCATGGAACGATAACTCCCGTCGTCAAAGTGCTAAACTGCTCCTCATCTCTCCCTCTCTCCCTCCCGCCCTATCTCCCCCCCCCCTCTCCCCGTCAAGTCCCCGGGACCAGCCCAAACCATTCGACCTGCTTGCGCGGGCAGAACCGTAAGCCACGCTGTTGGCAGATCGGTTCGAGCCAGGCCTGGGTTGCGGCCAGTGCATCTTGCGTGGTCCCCTGAGGCATGAGCATTACCGAGGTGATATCGATTTCGGGGAACTGCTGAAGGTACGACTCGACTTCGTCGAGATCGCTCGGGTTGTCTACCACAAACTTGATCTGATAGGCATACTGATCGATCAGTCGTCGGATGACTTCGGGTGCCCAACGCGTGCGTTCGTGGCGATGCTGCCAGCGCAGCCATTTCTTGTCGCGCGGTGTCGAGTTTGAATTTTTGGGGCTGATCGACATCAAGTCGCACTGCAGGGGCAAGTAGAGCGTACCGGCGGTTTCCACCGTAATGTGGAGGCCACACGCCTGCAACTGTTTCGTCAACGGCAACAGCTCGGCCCAGAGCATCGGTTCACCGCCGGTCAGAACGACATGCTCCGTGTCGTATTTGCACACGCGACGCACGATGTCATGCACTGACATGTCGTCACCCTGTGGCGCGAACGATGCGTGGGGCGTGTCGCAAAACCAGCAGCGCAGGTTGCAGCCACTTGTGCGCACAAACACACTGTCGGTTCCCGTCAGGAATCCTTCACCTTGAATCGATTGATAAATCTCGGCGATACGCATGTTCGGAGCGTGGTGAGGAGTGGGAGGAGTCCACGTCTGCGTGGCGGTAAACGGGTTTTTCGTTAGTGGTTCGGTCCTGAAGAAGGTGTGGGCGTGGCGATACCATCTTCCTGCCCGTTGGCAGCGTGGGCAGGCTTGGCGGCGCGCGAGGGCCTGGGGGCATAAATCAGCACCGTGGCTGCGCCGATGATGACCAGGGCCAAGCCAACATAGAATATCGGGCTGACACCCGTTTTCCACGACTTGCTCCAGTACATCGACAGGAACGTATTGACGACCGGCGCCACGCCGAAAACGAGTGGCATGACGTAGATCGTTTTTCCTCCCGATGTCAGAGCCAGAATGATGCCCATGGCACCCAAGGCACCCGCACAGCCCGCGAGCATGCTCCAACGAATTCCGTCGGTCGACCAGCCGCCACTCAGCTCACCTTGCGCAAGTAAGATTCCGATCGGCACAATGATCGCCACGATCAAATACGCGGCACCCACGCAAATCAATGGTTTGAGCCGATTGCCTCCCAGATGTTCCTGGCCCTTGTGGAGCACCGGGCCATACACGCCCCAGCACGCAACCGTCAATGTGATACCGGCTGCGATCAGCAGGATACTTTTCATAGTCAATGATCTTTCAACATGGGTCTGGACTCGTGCACCGCCACGCCAGCCGTCAATCGCCCTGAGGTGGCGAGTGTAGCACATCCTGAGCCATTCTTGCAGTGCTCTGAAGGTGAATCGGCACCTTCGTCATTCGTGATTGCCAGGGGCAGTGGTTTGACAAAAGACCAGGATGTGTTTTTGCGACTCCAACGCGAGTCGGCGGTCGCCACCGTGGCGTAGATCTTGATCAACAGTCCCTTGTGCAAATCGACCATGCGGCGGATCATGTTGCGTTGCGTTGCGGCGTCTGCATCGGGACAATCTTCCAAGCTGGCGCGGGCCGCACGGATATAGAGACTCTTGCAGTCAGCAATCGCTTCGCGGAACTGGGTGACGACTTCGGCATCGCTGTTCATGGTGTCCGTCCTTGGAGGCCGTCGTCCGCGTCAGAGATTCGGTCGGCGAGTGCTTCGCGAAGCGGGTCGCTATCCTGGCTGCAGAAGCCGAGATGCAGATGGCGCCGCCAGCCCTCGGCATAGTCATATCGTCCGGATAAACGCCCGGCGGCGGCATCCAGGTCCCGCAATGCTTGCAGATAGGAATCGAGTCCCTGGCTCTCGTCCAACCACTGTTTCTGGCTGGCATGCTTGGCAAGCATCGCTACCTTCTGCTCCACACGATCGGTCACATCGACAAAAAAGTCCGGGATGACCAATTGCCGCAGAGGATCGTAATGAGAATAGGGCTGCGCGTGGTAGACGGTCACTTGCTTCGTCACCGGCGCTTGCGGGGGCGTGACCGGAAAGTTGGGCATTCCCCGGGCAAACGCAGCGGTTACCGCCAGTCGACACGTGTTGGTGTGGTCTTCCATATAGTCGACCGGCGCATGGGTCAGCACGATGTCGGGCTCCACGTCACGCATGACAGACGCAAGTTGTGCCAGCGTGGGGCGGTCGTAAAAGATATCCAGGTCCGCACAGATACTCTGGTGATACACAGCGTTGATGCTTGCCGCCGCCGCCAGCGCCTCCTGCCGTCGCATCTCGACGATCGTCGTTGTGTCGTATTGCGTGGTGCCGAGCGAACCGTTGGAGATGTTCATGTAGTGGAGCTCAAAACCGGCTTCGCCCAGCAACATGAGCGTTCCCGACATTAAGAACTCGATATCGTCTGGGTGAGCAGCAACGGCAAAAGCAACTTGCGTCATGATGGTGAGTGTCCGATTGCAGGCCACGATCTTTCAAGGCAGTTCGACTCTTCGCTGGGAGCCACCGTTATTATCGTATGGACGACCGGACTCGCAACCCCTGCAGTGCGGCACGACTTGCCAACTGCACCCAGCCCGAAGGGCCAGACAGTCTGATTGTTCGTAGTCTGATTGTTCGTAGCTGGGCCCGCCAAGGGCGCAGCTGAAGTGCCAGCAGCATCATGTCGCGCTGGAAGAAAGCTTGCAGCGAAATCGCCCCTCCGGGCCAGAGTTGCTTGGCATGGCGGCGCGCCAGGGCTCATATGAGTTGCGAGTGTGATCCGGCGCGCTTACCGTTCCTCGCGCAACGCGGCCAATACCGGTACACGCAAGGTTGCTCGCGCTGCCAGGAGGCCGGCGGCCAAGCCGATTGCCAGGACAATGCCGAGCATGATGGCAAGTTCCGCAAACGGGATAGTGGCACCGCCGCCAAACATGTGCGGCAACACCGCGAGCAGGGCAGCCAGCACACCAGTCGAAAGCCCAACTAGCAGCAGTAGGACGTTTTCAAACAAGACGATTTGCCCTAAACGGCGGCGACGGAACCCCGCAGCTCGCAGCAGTCCCATCTCACCGCGACGCTCCAGCATGCTGCGCAATTGCGTGGCCGCCAAGCCGAATGTGCCTAGCAACAGCCCCAACGCTCCCAGCGTTTGGAACGTGCGCAAGTAGGTGTTTTGCAGTGCCATCAAGCTGCTAAGGATCCGCTCGGTCGATGTCGCGTCAAAGCCCTGATCGCTTAGCTTGTCCTCCAGCATCTTGGCAACCTGTTGCGCCTGGCCCTCGGGCGTGCGAATCAACGTGAAGCGATAGCCGCTCAAGTCGGGGAACAGTCGTTGGAAGTCGGCTTCCGAGATCAGAAGATTTCCGTGCAGCACGCTAATCGACAGCAAGCCGACCACACGGAATTCGATGGGCCGATTGTCGTAAGTGAACGTGAACTTCTGGCCGATCCCCTTGTACAGGTTCAGGCTGTACATCGCCGTTTCCTTGTCAATCACCACGGGGATCGGTTCGCTCGGCGCGGTGGTAGTGGTGCTCAGAACATGCCACGGGTTCGCCTCCTGCGCCACGGAGCGGTCGGCCGATGCCGCAAACTCAAACGACGGCATGGACGTATCGTCAAAATGCCTGACAAATGCGTCCGGAACACCCAGGATGCGTGGTTGGTTGGCCTTGTACAGGTTGCCGCAACTGGCATCGTCCCCGGGACGCACGCGAAAGCTGTAGACCTGGCACCCATCTAGCAGATCGGTCGTATCGGCCAAGAGCTCATCACGGCCATCGGCCGTATTCAGGTCGGCGAAGATCGGTTGTGACGATTCACCGCGAAGACTGAACCCGCCCGTGCCGGTATCGGTCGGTTTGAGTTGAAAGGCGCTCATTGCCACAATCAGGAAGCTGGCCGTTGCAATCAATCCGATCGTCAACGTACTGCGCGTTGGATTGCGTGCAGCGCTGCGGACGGCCAACCGCAACGTTGGCAGGTTGCCCGTGACGGGGGCCAGGCGAGTACCGCCATTGCGCAATGCCTGCCAAATCCCCAGCAGCAAGGCAAACAGAATTGCGGCGCCCGCGCCGACGAATGCGCCGGCTTGCGCCTGGCCGCTCAATCGTGTGGCGGCGATTGCCAAAGCAATGGCCCCTATCACCAGTATGTACGGGACGCTCTGCAGCCATCGCGACGTGGCGGTCTGAATCCGAGTGGGTGTGGCCAGGCTGCCACTCAACATCTGGCGCGCCGTAACGTGACGCGTGCGTGTGACGCTCCAGAAAATCGTCAAGAGCGAAACGGATACGCCCGCCACGTAGCCAATCAGCAAACTTTGAACACGGTAATGGAACTCGAGGAACGGTGTTGAAATGGCTCCCAGCCACCAGGTCTTGCTCTGCAGGGCGGCCAAGATCAAGGCGGCATAGCCCAGTCCGATGACGATGCCAATACCGCCTCCAAAAAGGGCGACGCAAGCCGCTTCGGCCGTTAACAGTCGCCGTAAGCGACTTCGGTTCCAGCCCAACGCCAGTAGTAGG
>JAJRVM010000274.1 GCA_024277285.1 Planctomycetota bacterium | reverse complement strand
TGTCCGTCTCCCACACATCTTAACCGCTGCCGACGCCGCTTGGGGGAAAGGGGGCACTCTGCGCACTGGCAGCAACCGAATCACACCGAGGGCGAATTCGCGATTCTCAACCCAATTCGTTACCCCTCGTGAATAATCCGGGCTAGCGCGGCCTTTTCGGCCGCAGGGGTGGGCGGGTTCACCTAGGCCTCCGCCCGCCTTGGGGCGAGCTCCGACCTAGCCTATCATAGCGCCGGCACTTCAGGCCGAAGCCAGTGAAAGAAAAACAGCGCAATAAGGGCAGCAACCTCGACTTAAGAAATGGACCAGCCTGGTCCGCCTCACTTTCGCGTTGGCTTGGCGCCCCGTGCGGGATGGTCCCGCGCGCCTCCTCGCCTCGAAAGAAGGGTTGACGCCCCGTATAACTCGTTACACGGCCTAGACAGTGATTGGTCACGTATATTAAACTACTTGCCCCACAAGACTTTGTGGCATGTTAATCAACAGTTGGTTGCTGGCAGTAAGATTAAGATATGGTTGCTGGATTGCGCCTAGATAAGGAGACACAATGGTCCGACTGATCGTAAGGGACCGCGAAACGATTCAAGAGGCGGTACGCCGCTTTCGAAAGCTCGTCGAGCGGAGCGGCATCAAGAAAGAAATGCGGCGACGTGAGTACTACGAGAAGCCGAGTGAAATTAAGCGACGCGCACGGCTGCGAGCGGAAAGACGATCCAAGCGCCTGCGTTTGCTTTCCCGCTGAGCTTTCTGTAGCTGCGGGGGTGTTTCAGCAAGTGTTTCGATTGCTGCGCTTAATGTGCGCGCCGAGCACCCCCATCAACGTCGTGCGCGCGGCCTTCCTTGCCTTTGCGCGATCGCGCCCTCCCGGTTTGCTCTTAAGCCACACCGACCCGGCGTTTACAACTACCAACCAAGCGAAATCGCCAGTCGCATCACAGCGTGTGGTGCCCAATCGCCAAGGCCCCACTTGTGTCTCACGAAGCTGGCCCGCAAGGGTGGCGACGGAGCGACACTCTCGCCCAACACTTTCCAAGCGATCGGCATCGCAAATATCGTCGCGTCTTCGCCCCAGAGAGGCCGCAGGGCAACCGACTTTCTTTTTCGTGCTCCCCCTGCTTGTGCTTGGCACCCTGGCAATTGTCGGCACTTGCACAGCGTCAGCGACCCCCGCCCAGAGTGTCAACACGAGTGTCAACACGGACGGCGACTCGAGTACATTGACAAGGCCGTTGAATCGCACGCTACTCGACCAGTCGCTGGCGTTGGGCACGAAATTCTTACTCGCCAGCCAGTTACCCAGTGGCACGTTCCGCTATCACGTCAATTTCATCACCGGTGAAACGGCTCCAGAACAGGGGCTCGTGCGGCAAGCGGGAGCGCTTTGGGGGCTAGCGCTGATTCACCAAGATCAGCCAACGAAGGCAACTCGCGAGGGCATATTGCGCGGACTCGCCTTCTTCCAACAACACTCGCATGTAACTCCACAGCAGCGCCGGTTTATCAGATACCCTGGCGCTGTAGACGGAGACAGTGGCGTCGTGGCACTGGTCGCACTGACGCTGATCGACTTCCTCCGTGCCGAACCGGCCGGCCAGCATGCCGCCCTGCGTGTTCAGCTTGGACAGTATTTGGAATTCCTGCTTTCGCTGCGACGCACGGACCAGCATTTTCATCGTAAGTACTTGCTGCGCAGTGGCGAAGGGTGGGGCAAAGCCTCGCCCTACTTTGATGGCGAGATTCTCCTGGCACTCGTCAAAGCAGCGTGCTATGCCGACCGAAAAGACTTGCAACAGCAGTGCCTTCGATCGGCCGATGCCATGTACCGTGATTACGTGAAGGATGCCGTCCAGCAGCGTCAGGACTCAGCCACAACCAAAGGTTTTTATCAATGGGGTTCGATGGCTTTTCTGGAGCTTTACGGTTCAGCTTGGGATTCCACGCAACCCTATGCGCAATACGCCATTAACATGGCCCATTGGATGATCGATGTCCACCACATGCCCCAGCGCCGGCGCAACACGGCGTATGCTCTGGAGGGCGTGATTTCGGCCTACAGCCTGGCGCTCCAAACCGATGATTCCGACGCCGCCAAGAAGTTTCGGCACGCCATCGAGCAAGGATTGACCAAACTGGTTTCCTGGCAAGTTGCAGGCCCCATCCCGTCAGCCTACTTGCGTGATGCAACGCGTTTCGACGCCAGCTGTGCTGGCGGCATATTGGGCGCCGACGGGAATCCGTGGTTGCGAATCGACACGACCCAACACCAGATGCACGCCACCATCCTCGCACGCCGTTATGTCTGGACGCGATAGGCATCAACAGCACGCTGCAAACGCATCAAAACGTCACGTCCAATCGCTGGTCGCCGCGTAACAGTACTTCTTTCCATCGATACTGCTGCGAGCCTAACAACTGCGTGGCGGGCAGGACAAAACGCCCTAGCCGAGCCAGCTCATCGGCTCTTGGAGAACGATCCGCAGCACGGCGTCGATGTTTAGAAATGACCAGCAAATAGTAGCGACCGGGGACCGTCGCACGGACACGAAAACGGCCGTGTCGGTCCGCGCGGACGTAGTCGCCCCCCACGCTTCGGACGATCGCGACGGCCGGGTGGTCCTCTTCCGGCATCGGATCTTCCGGCCTCAAGCCCTCAACCGGAGCCTTTTCGTCCGGCCGCTGTGTCGTCGGCAACAGCATGACGACGCTGCCGACGTCCGGCGATCGTGAGTCGCCCTGCCCCTGATAGAAAACCGTTCCCGAAATCGCTACGGGGCGCTGGGGGCTTGCGGGCCCGCCTTCGCCACGCGATCGGCTGCCGACAACCATGCCGAAAACAAAAAACACCAACGCCACCGCACCAAGCAAGAATCCTTGCGTGTACAGAACATAACGCGGAATTGTTACCAACTGCCGCATACCTGCTCGACGGTCTTGCGCACCGGAGTTACGATCACCTGACTCGCTCGAGGCACAGTCGGCATAAACCAACTCGCCCGCAGGTGACATGTCAGGGAAGGAAGTAACTTCGGTTGCAGGACCGGCAGATGTGCCGCCCGCATCGCTTTCAGCCTGTGCCGGCACACGCGTCACGCGCCGGCAACGCGGGCACTTGACATCCAGACCCCGCTTGTGCGACGACACGCTCAAGCGTTGTTGACAATGCGAGCAATAGAATCGGAATGACATTACGCCGTTTGGGAATCTTGGAGGTAACCGTTCACGAGCTTCGATTTTTGTTATGGTCCGCTACGTGCCGAAGGCACAGCCCTATACGAGCCCTGGGTGCAGCCAATGCGAGGTTTGCGAGCATTGGCTGCACCCAGGGTAGCCTTCTCACGCAACCCAAAAGCCCCGTACGGGGCGGTCCTAGCTATTTTGGGGCCACCCCTGCCGGGTTTGGCAGTGATGTGTTTCTTACACCCCAGGGTTGCGCGGCGATCGCTGCGCTCACGCCCGCTCCACCCGTGCCCTGGTATAGGAACGTCCCTTCGGGACTCGAACAAAAAAACGATATGAAACGACGGCGTAAGCGTTCACGGCCAAAGGGCCGTGATCGCTTATCTCAAATCTTAACCGCTGCCGACTCCGCAAGGGGGGAGGGGGCAGTCTGCGCCCTGACAGCAACAGGCTTATATCGAAGATAAATGCGAGATTCTCTACCCCGGTCTTGACCCTTCGTGAATAATCCGGGCTAGTGCCGGGGGAACGCCCGAGTCTTATCGGGGCGGAGCGTCAGTCCCTTCGGTAGAAACCAATGCAGATACGCCCAACACACCGACCAACAACAGCACATCGGCGGCAATCAACATAAGGCACCCCATCGCCATCCACCAGAGTACGGCGGCACCGTTGGCGTCGCTCGTGGCCGCAGCCAGTGCATACCCCCCCACCAGGACGGCGAAAGCGACGAGCAGAACGAATTGCGAGAAGACAAGTACCAGTAAGAGACGGCGCAGCATGGTGTAATCCTTAAAAATTGCCCAACCGCGCCAATTTCGCGAATTGAAGTGCTTCTGTCAATGGTCCGTTTCGGGCCGAACGGCCAGTCAGGTGGTCAGTCGAACGCGAGCCATGCAAATAGCGTAGCAATAACACGTTGCGTCTGCGGAGTTTGGCATGATAGGGAACGATCCGTAACGCCTCGCCCGGCCAGCGGCAAGCCGACTGACCGATTTCGGATTCGTTGACTAATCGAGTCCGCCCGTCACAATTGAGGTATCGCGTCACTGACCATAGTGGCGATTTACCAACCAACCGAGGAAGGGGTATTCCATGCAGCGTTTTCGACAGCTTTGTCTGCGCGGCATTTCCAGCCTGTTGATCATTTGGTTTCTACACGCGATTCCGCTGTCAGCCTCTCGGGCAGAGGTTATCACGCTCAAGAACGGCATGCAGCTTAAGGGGACTCTGACACGCGTCCAATCGCTCAACCAGAATCCACTGCTGGACTTCAAAGGGGGCGGGAATGTTGCGGTACGCAAGATTGTGCTGGTGGACGATGATCTACGCCGCACCTTTGTGTCGAGCAATAACGTGCGTGCCGACGGCATTGCCGCCGACGACGGCACAAGCCAAGTGAAGATCCGCATTTCAAAACCTGTTGCGCGCAGTGCCCGGCGCATTGGCTCGGTCGGGGACATCCTGCGGGTAACGCCGTTCGATGAATTTGGAAACCGCATATTCAGCATGCGCGGTCGCCAAGGCCGCATCGACGTGGTCCAGGGAATCACGGAAATCACACCGACCTACACGAAAGTGGAAGGACTGCTCGTTAAGAACGCCTACGTGTGGGACATGCGTCTCAACACCGCGTCCATTCCGCGCGACATACTCACGAAAATCCTGTTACGACAGATCGACCAGACCAATCCCGACGATCGCTCGCGCGTGGTGAAGTTGTACATTCAAGCAGAACGATATGGTGATGCCTTAGCGGAATTGGACCGCATCATCAAAGACTTTCCCGACATGAAGGATCTGAGCAAGGAGCGCACGCGACTCTACCAACTGATGGTCACCGACATGATCCGCGAAATCGAATTGCGTCGAGACGCTGGGCAATATCACCTTGCGTCCAATTTGCTGAAGAACTTTGACGAAGATGGCGTGGCGGGCGAACTGCTGCTGAAGATCGCCGATTTACTGGGCGAGTACGACAAGATCTTTGCCGACGCGCGGCACGGACACACGTTGATCGAACAGCACGTCAAAGAACTGGCCGGTCACCGATCGAAGGAGCAGATCGTTGCGATCGCCACTGAGATCCTGTCGGAATTGAATATCAATAACATTGGCCGTCTAGCCGACTACCTTCGGCTGGCGGACGACCAGAAGCTGGGAGCCGACCAGAAACTGGCGTTGGCCATCAGCGGCTGGTTGATGGGCAGTGGCGCGGGGATCGAGAACTTGCCCGAGGCATTGTCGTTGGTCGAGGTACGCGCCGCGGTACGCGAATACTTGCTTTGTGACAATGAGGTACAACGAGGCGCGATATTGGATCGATTGTCGGCGTTGGAAGGGAGCGCGCCGGCCAATGTGGCAAAGATCGTCGCGACGATGAAGCCTCCGGTCGCAACCGAGATTCCCCAAGAGGGTGTCCCTCGCCTGCTGCAATTGTCGTTTCCGGGTATCGGGGACGAGCCTGAGTTTCAGTACTACATTCAGTTGCCTCCAGAGTATGATCCGTCACGGCGTTATCCGTGCGTCGTCACATTGCACGGAAGCCGCATGGGCCCCTTGAACCAGATCGACTGGTGGGCGGGGGCAAGTGATCCGCGCCGGCCCCAACGCACGGGACAAGCGACACGGCATGGATACGTCATCATCGCACCGGCATGGGCCAAACCCAATCAGACCAAGTACGACTACTCGCTGCGCGAACATGCGGCAGTGTTAGGGGCCTTGCGCGACGCGTGCCGTCGCTTCAGCATCGATACCGACCGCGTCTTCCTCAGTGGCCACTCGATGGGCGGAGACGCTGCGTGGGACATTGGACTGGCACATCCCGACTTGTGGGCCGGCCTGTTGCCCGTTGCAGCCACCGCAGGCAAATACGTGACACGCTACTGGCGCAACGGCAAATCGCTGCCCATGTACTTCGTGGCTGGCCAGCTTGACAGTAACAAGATCGCGGACAATGCGATGGACCTGGACCGCTACCTGGAAAAAGCGGGATATGACGCAATGTACGTCGAGTACAAGGGCCGTGGCCACGAACACTTCTTGGGCGAAGTCCTGCGCATGTTCGACTGGATGAATCGCTACCGACGTCAGTTTGGACGGCGTGAATTTGAAGTGACCTCGATGCGGCCTTGGGATCAATTCTTCTGGTGGGTGGAACTCGAAGGGTTTCCCGATCGCTTCACCGTGCTGCCCTCGAATTGGCCACAAAAGGGAGCAAAAGACGCCGTAACCACGGTCAGCATTACGCAAAAAGACGTCATTCGCATCAAGACACCGGCGCAACGTGTTACCGTCTGGCTCTCACCTGACCTCGTCGACTTTGAACGCCGGATCTCGTTCGGTCGTGAACGTGTCGATGCAACGCCCAGCAATGAAGTTCTGCTGTGGGATGTGCTCACGCGAGGCGATCGACAACACCCATTCTGGGCGAAGTTCACACCCAACATGGGGCGTCGGCCCGGACGAAGGTAACCCTCGACCGACAGGATCTGAAGCAGACCGTGGCTGCCGAGCTTGAATGCTACGGCAGCTCCTTGCTCAGCAGGCAGCCGGCCATGTACCAACCATTCGCTTCGCTTTGAACGAACACGCCCGAGGGGCCGAGGTAGCGTCGCACCGCATCGAATTCAGGCATCTTCGAGCCGTCAATCTGTTGCTCGCGGAGGATCCCCTTCTCGTCGGGACCAAACATCCGGTTCAGCAGTTTGCCCAGTACGGTCTTCGCTTCCGGCATTCTACCCTGACGAATCAACTCGTACGTTGGCCGGTACGATTCATCCGTACGCGCGAAGAAGCGAAAACTCGACGACCCCGCGCCGAGCTTGGCCAACGCGTCTTGGACCTGCTGGTAGTCAGCCGCGTCGGACAACAGTTCGGTGCCCAGTGGCCGCTGCAGCATTTCGACAATAAAGTCGACGTGCGTCGCCACGACAAGATGCCCATTGACCACCGCGATCGCCGAATTAGGGAGGATCTTGGCCTCCTCTTCCTCCGCATCGATCGTCTCAGAAGCACCCTCTTCACTGAAGGGATCGAAGACATCGAACCCGCTACCTCCGATCTCGATGTCCTGAACGTCAGCCGGAGCATCGTCCTTGATGATTTCCCAGATCGTATGCCCCTCGAATTCACGTTGGATGGCATCCGGGTCGGAGCTAAACGCCTTGTCGATCGCCGCTCCAACCGCTTCCGGATCGGTCAATTCTATGGCGAACATCAACCGTTCACTTTCGGGCGTGATCGGACGGCGACAGTCGGTGATCATCGACGCGCGTTCCGCGAAATGAGCCACCAGATCCTTCCGCAAATCGACTTGGGGACCGTCTTTATCTTTCGCCAAACCGACGATGATCTCTTCCATCAGGTCATCATCTTTACCGCCTCCCAGCAGCTCGTTCACCAAGGTCTTGGAATACTCGAAGGCATCCTTCATCTTCCAATTGAAGGTGAAATACGAGCCCAAGTCGCGTGACACAAAGTCTTGCGGAACAAGAGTGTCCGTATTGGGGAAATTCAACATGCGCGCCGCCAAGACGTATTTCTGGTCAGGTTTCTGGCTAGCGGCCGCGTCGCCACTCTGGTCGATCGAGGGCGCGTAAACCATGGTGCGATGTAGCATCTCCTGCTCGCCGGTGGCCAAGAAAACGAGTCCCCCAACGCCTTTGACCGCGTCAAAGCCTTGGTTGGGCAGCACCTTTAGAAGATCGGCGCCCCGTTTTCGGCGTCCACCCGATGCGGCACGCACCGCCTGGGCATACCCAAACGGGTCGACGAACCAGCGAACATGCGGAACCATGCCACCACCGTCCCGGGCACACCGCTTCATGATGGCTTGAAATGCCTCGAGGTCCGCCAGCGATTTGCCCGCTTTGCCGTCGAGACGTGCTAAGATCTGCGTACAAATCGCCTTATTGTCACAGACTAACAGCGTATCTTTGTGAACGGCGTAGTAAGCCTTTACCGTCGGAGCGTCTTCGCGTTTTTTCGGCATCGTGAAAACCGTCGTGCGAACAGCGCCAATCTGCGCGGTCTTCTTGGTCGCGCCTTGCTCAAGCAGACTCTTATTCACTTTGGCGAGCATCGCTTTGACCTGCTCCAGATGGCCCGTAACATCGACCAACAGCACCGTGGCATGCTCGGTCACCTTGTGCTCCGGCTGGAGCGTGGCCACACAAAGCTCGCCACCGTAGATACCTTTCAGATCATCCAAGGTCAGTCCCAAGCGAACGCGCGTCGTGCTCATCTTCTTTTTGATCTGGTTGCGCAAGTCGTCGACAAAAGGCTTCATCAACGGATCGTTCGCCATGCGCCCAATCTGCGTCTCATTCCAACGGTCCCGCAACTCGTCGACATTCGGCACCGACAAATAACCCTTGGTGGTATCGGGCAACAATGTCTCGCTCGGAGGATTAGCGGTGGCCGGCACGGCAGCAGCGAGAACACCTAGACACAGCAACAACTTACAATATTTTGCCACGAGCAAGTCTCCTGGGCAGGCTGGGGTTGGGTCTGCTGACGGACAGGCATCGAATGGACGCACATCGAGTCTGAATACAGCAGCCCTGTACTTATCGACTTTCCCAATTTGGAACAATATGTTTTAGCCGCATAAAGCCAATATCTTACCCCTTGCCAACATCGTTAGTGTGAACCTGGGAATAATAAACGAGAAAACCACAGCCAGATAGGGTGCGCAATCTACTCAACACGCGCCTCCCACCTCTACTACAGGGGGGCGTAGTGGACGATCTCGGCGTCGGCCGCAATAATCGATCCCATGCGACCCTACCATCTTGAAAACCTCAGCCACGACCCGGTCCACGGGTACATCCCCTTCTCCGCTGGAAGAGGGGTTTCGACCGATGGTATCACGGAACGAGAGATCATTGACAATCCCTGGCTGCAGCGACTGCGTCAGATTCACCAGCTACAGACCGCGTGGTGGGTTTACCCGACGGCCGAGCACACGCGTTTTCAGCATGTGTTGGGGGCCATGCACTTGGCCAGCCGCGCCATCGAGGCGCTTTTCCCCAGCCTGCGCGATGTTTGCCCCGACGTCCCAAGTCGCGGTTATGTGGAATCGCTCTTGCGCATGGCGGGGTTGCTGCATGATGTGGGCCATGGTCCTTTCGGTCACTTTTTCGACGAACACTTCCTGCGTGGTCACGACCTGACGCACGAAACGCTCGGCGCACATATCATTGTCCATGCGTTGGGCGATCAACTGCGCCAGGTGCGGGCGTGTCCTGGCGGAAGCTTGCGCGACGACGAGACACTCGATCCCGAGCAGATTGCGTGGCTCATTACGCGTCCTGGCGTGGGAGATGAACGGGACCGCCCCCGCTGGCTCGTACTGTTACGCAGTTTGTTGAGCGGCATCTATACAATCGACAACATGGACTTCGTACTGCGCGATGCCTATATGTCGGGCTACAGCCAACGCTCATTCGACCTCGATCGCCTACTCCACTACAGTTTCTTCACGACGCACGGCTTGACGATCCACGACCGAGGAATGGACGCGATCATGCGTTTCATGGCCGTGCGTGCCGAGCTGTTTCGCTCGATCTATTTCCATCGAACCGTGCGTGCCGTCGATCTGACGCTGGCCGACTTGTTTGCCGAGAGCCGTGACCTGATCTTTCCAGGTAATCCGCTTGAACATCTTGACCGTTACCTGGAATTCACCGAATGGTCGCTTCTGGTCGACGTCGCCCGCTGGTACCGCTGCGACGATCCCAGCAAACGCGCGCTCGGAAAACGCTGGCAAAAATTTCTCCAGCGCCAGATTCCGTGGAGCATGGAAGTGCAGCGAACCCGTGTGTTTAACGAAGGGGATGCTGAGCAAAGCAGTATCTTCAGTGATCCGCGCTTTGTCGAGCAGAAACTCCGTGAATTGCTGCCACCGAAACTGCGTGATCTACCACTGCGCGTCGATATTGCGCGACACATTCAACGTCCCCATACGCGTGGTCCAAGTGGCGGCCAGAATTTTCTATACGATTCGGCCCGCGATGAAGTCCGCCCGCTCTCGGCTAATGAATTGTTTTCACGCTTACCAACCAGCCAGCGGATCTGCCGAATCTATGCCCGAAGTGAACAGCACACGGCGGACCTCGCACGCGCACTAGACACCCTGATCGGCGGTGCCGTCGATGACCCTACCAACATGTAGACAACAACTCCGCCCTCCAATACGAATAGAACCTGCCACACCCCAAGGCTTGCCCCTGGCGAGAGCTCGACTGGCCTGCGGCAAGCAACAACACTCGCAACGCTTAAGCTTGGCTGCATTAGGACTTGTATCTCGTTCCTGTTTTTTCGGTTGATCGCCCCCGACGGCCTTGTGCCGTTGGTGAGGAAGTTTATTCGGCTAAGAACGGCATGTCACGCCAAAGGCCCCGTCCCTCCCCGCCGCCTTCGGCGGCGGGGAGGGACGGAGGAAAAGCCTGCATGTCGCTTTAGCTTGCGAAACTCGTTCACCCATGGGACAAGCCCATGGGGGTCCTTCGACAAGCGGTCTCCTCCATTTAACTAAACAGATACCACCATTCATTCAACGGATCAATGGCTCATCTATGTCACACGAACGCTATGAAAACCCGCTCATTTCACGCTACGCTTCCTCGACCATGGCTCACGTCTGGGGCGACCAACGTAAACACAGTACGTGGCGCCGATTGTGGGTTGCGTTGGCCGAGGCCGAAAAGGAGCTTGGCCTGAACATTGGCGAAGACCAGTTGGAGGAAATGCGAAGCAACGTCGAGCAGATCGACTTTGCCGTGGCACAACGTTACGAACGGGAACTTCGGCACGATGTCATGGCACACGTGCATGCCTTCGGCGATCAATGTCCGACCGCCCGACCCATCATTCACCTGGGCGCCACAAGCTGCTTTGTAACGGATAACACCGATTTGATTTTGTTGCGTGAGTCACTGGAATTGGTACGCAATCGGCTTGTCGGCACCATTGATCTGCTGGGCCGGTTTGCTGCGGATCAACGCAATATGGCCTGCCTTGGATTCACTCATTTCCAACCAGCTCAGCCGACCACGATTGGTAAGCGTGCCTGCTTGTGGGCCTACGACCTGGTAATGGACCTGGAGGAGATCGAACACCGCTTGACGACGATCAAGGCACGCAGCACGAAAGGAACGACAGGAACGCAGGCCAGCTTCTTGGCGTTGTTTGATGGGTCGCACGACAAAGTACGGCAACTGGAACGGCGTGTCGCCGAGAAAATGGGGTTCGATCAGCTTTGTGCCGTCACCGGTCAAACCTACTCACGTAAGCTCGATGCACAGATTGCGGACGCACTGTCGGGAATCGCCCAAAGCGCCCACAAAGCCGCAACCGACGTTCGACTGCTGGCAAGTCGTAAGGAACTGGAAGAACCGTTTGGCGATAAGCAAATTGGGTCGTCGGCGATGGCGTACAAACGCAACCCGATGCGTTCCGAGCGGATGTGCTCGTTGGCGCGCTTTGTGATGAGTCTGCAGTCGAGCCCGGCACAGACGATGGCAACGCAATGGATGGAACGGACTCTGGACGATAGTGCCAACCGCCGCTTGGTCCTCCCCCAAGTGTTTCTCGCCATCGATGCGGTTCTGATCCTCTATCGCAACATCGTTGCTGGTATGGTCGTCTACCCGCAAGTGATTGCCAAACACCTGCGTGAAGAACTGCCGTTCATGGCAACCGAGAACATCTTGATGGCAGCCGTGTCGGCAGGCGGAGATCGGCAGGACTTGCACGAACGGATCCGGCAGCATAGCCAGGCAGCGGCCGCCACCGTCAAGCAACTCGGACGTGAAAACGACCTGCTCGAACGACTGGCCGAAGACGATGCCTTTGGCGCCGTCGATCTCAATGTGGCACTCGATCCGAATCAGTTCGTCGGTCGTGCTCCGCAACAGGTGGAAGAGTTTCTGGAAGAAATCGTCGAGCCGATCCGGAAACGCTATCACGATCAACTTGAATCCGACGGCGCAGACGTTCGGGTCTAGTACCGCGTTAATTCCCATTTGGCGGATAGCGCTGCCGCTACGGAGAATCTCTGTGGAAGGTGCGGTGGCCAAGTACCAGTCATTTCCGCATCGACACGGTACTGGCTTCGTCTCAAAACTCGTATTTACCACCTTGCGTTTCGCGTAATCTGCTGAATAGGGCATGGCTTTGCCGCGCGAAAAGACGTTTTAAGACAAAGCCTAGATTCGATCCGTCTTGCGGCGAGTGCGTTTGCGCTGCTCTTGCCGACAGGTCGCGCAGATGCCAGAGATAATCAACCGGTGACCCGCGATATGAAAACGGTGTTTCTTGGCAACCCGGTCGCGCAACTCGATCAACTCGGCACTCTGGAACTCGATCAGCTTATGGCAGCTCTGGCAATAAAGATGGTCATGCTGGGGATAACCGTAGTCGTGTTCATAGACAGCGCGGCCCGCCAATTCAAACTTGCGCAAGAGCCCAGCGTCTACAAACTCGGCCAGAGTACGATAGACCGTGGGGCGACTGACATAGCCAGATTCCCCCTTGCGGGGCAGTTTGTCAATCAACGCGTCAGCGTCAAAGTGGTCGTGCTGGCTAAATACATATTCAACCAATACACGGCGCTGTTCCGTGTTTCGCATCCCACGACTTTGCAAGTACTCCTCAAACCGCTCCAGCGGCGTGAGAGATACTTCAACGGGATCAAAAGAAGTGTCCTTGGACATGGCGATGTGGGTGGAGCCAATTCGGTGGGTGGAGCCAATTCGGAGCTCAAAAAACCGGCTGAGACGGGACAACGACACGTTAACGCCGAACTGGTGAACTGCGAGCCCCCAAGAACGCCACATAGAAAACAAAGGGATTGGGTTTCACGCACGAATATACGAGTTCGTCGCTTGCCTATTGTAGCCCCGATCACGCTCAGCGTCTATGCAGGCCCGATGAGCCTCAATGGCCCGACATCATGATTGAGACGCTGTGATTGAGACGCTGTGATTGAGACGCTGTGATTGAGATGCGAGTGGCATGAGGCAACCGGCCGAATCGACTCTACACACTGATTTCGTCCAACAACCTGCCCAGCGCAACGTCCAGCTTGTCAGCCGTCTCATAGGTGCCCGACGCGATCTCCGCACGGATCTCCGCCACCCTGTCCGCGCGGATGTCCGGTAGGTCGCGGGCTCGACTGACCATGTCCGCTTCTCGTGAAATGTCCAATTGATCGACTCCCGTCGCCTGGCTCGATCGCGCCGCCTTGGGCGGCCCTTGCGCTTGGTGAGGCGCATTGATCGGCTGTGGGCCATGTACCTGTGTCAGTCCGTTGATTTGCATAGTTCGTCTCTCCCCCGAGGGCAAACGAACTCTCCGAGCGTGTTACCCGCACGTGCAGATAAGATAAAGATTACACCCGACGAGTCTCGTTCGCTAGTGTTCATCAAAAGAACAAGAGCGTGGGAGGATCTCCGCAGATCCGTCCCCCAAATATAGGCTATTGCTTTCTCGTCGGCGCCGCATTCCGTGTCGAGGAAATGCTTCCATTGCTGGCGGGTGACATTCGCGAACGCAATCACGAAAGCACCCATCTTATCGGCCCTCGAACACCAGCGCGCCGATCTAATTCGTTTGGAAACTTTCTGTACCGTTAACAGACACCCATGGCGCCTGTGCAATCTTTTCCGAATGACCGTGACGTATCGTATCAGCACGAACATGCATGCTGTTTCGGGCAACACAACGTTGCCCTTTCGCAACATGGTTGACAAACTGAGTCACCGGTGGAATCGTTGCCACCGACGTACGTGCTAGATCAGGATTCCGTTCCTCTTGCTGGGATTTGCTAAAGGATGTGATTGGACCTGGGACACGCTCCTCCTTGGCCGCCCCACGGCCACCTCTCCCTACGTATGCAAACCACACTTGGTTTGGCCGTTCGCGTTGAAAAACCGTGTCACAACCTGGGCAAATCAATCGGCACAAACTGAGCGCATGCGAGCGGCGCGGAAGTATAGGGGAAATACTTAGTCGGCGACAAGAGCAGTAAAATGGTTGCAAAAAACGCCAACGCTCGATCAACGCACTGCTACCCACGAGGTCCTGTCGGACGAGTGCTAGCAATGTCGTGCACATGGGCGGCTGCAGAAACCGAACATTGGGAGGACTGGGGGGGGTGCTGGGGATTTGGCTGCATCGCCCGCCAATTCTCGCAAGAACCACGAGCACGAAGCGAATCAACTGTAGTCGCCGCCAAACTCGGTCGCAGTTAGCAAACGGATTTTCGACACGGTGTCACCCACCAGAACGTGACAAACGGCGCGTGGCTGCTATAGATCATGCAGACGTCGCAGGCTGTTGTGCCATTACTCAGAAATACCGGCTACAGAACCGGCTTCAGCTGGCCAATCACAATCGGCCCGCCGCTTGGTTGTTTTTGCCGTAATGGAGTACCTGCAACAAAACAGCCCTCTAACTCGCAATTATGCGAACAGGGCACAGACTCACCGGTAGTTTTGTTACATGTTCCAAAGTTAGCGCGAACCAACCAAGAGGCCCATTCGTCTGAAGATTGACAGGTAGATTGCCAGAACGGCGATCGCCTCACGCCTATTTAAACTGGCAAGCTACCATCATACTATTAACGCGATGGACGGGATGTCATCGCAACGATGTCGCAGGGATAGGCGACAGGTTTCCACTCTGGAGGCAGTCGCGATGACCAATGATTCTACTCCTCAGGTCAAACTCGTCCTTTGCGATGATGAAGGCATGGGCCGTATCGCTGTGGAACTCGAGCCGTTTTTTGAATTCAGTTTCTGGATGGCCGAGGAACTGCAAGATCTGATCGCTGAGCAAAAGCAGTTCGCTCGACCACGCCCGTCGCGGCACTTTTCGCTCGTCCGGCAAACGGCGTGACCTTCCCAGTGTCGTCGTACTCTGGGGGCAACGAGCCTATTCCGCTTTGACCGAACTCGACCGCAACGGGGATCCGCGCCGCAACCGCCAGCCGGTCAGCACTCGGGGCGAACCGTCAAGCTGCGTTCACTTCAGCAACCAATCGACCACGGCTTCCAGTTTCTGTGCATCCGGGCCGCTGAATCGCGTGACGGCCGAACGCTTCCCGCTCGCCTGATAAGCCGCGGCAAGGATACGAGGTACGTGATCGCCCTTCGAGGCCAACCATAACGGCCTGGGAGCCGCCAGTGCCAGGACCCCAGGCAGGTCATGGTACTTGGCCGCACCGGGCAAGAACATCGGGCTGTGCAGATCGTCAATCGCTGCGAACCGAAAATCGGCATTGTCGGCCGCCAGCCGAGTGACTTGCGGCCGCGCTTGAGCACATGCCACAGCTGCCCACGGTCCGGCATCTCCCATGCCGACCAAATCGATTTGCTCAGCGCTGAACGCCCCTTGACCAAAGAAGGCGATGACCGACATCAGGTCATGCACTCGATGCGCGAACAGCGAGGGATTGTAGCCGAAGGTGTAGGCGGCCGCTTCGCGTGGATTGTCGACCCGACGCGTCGTCGCGTGTGTCTCGCCCTCCTTGAGAAACTCGCCTTGATAAAGAAGGTCGACACCACAGACGGTCACACTTGCGTCGAGCAAACGCTGGATCGACGGCAAGGGTTTTCCCGATGGGTCCAGCAGACCTGCCTTGCCCCGGGGCAAGGCCAACACGCACAGGCGCGACGACTTCGCTTCCGGGCACAATAGCAACAGCGGCAGTTGCTCTTGAATACCTTCTGACTTGCCTGCTTGATTCGCCGCACTCGCTAACCGAGGAGGCAAGCGATAGGTAAGCAAGCCAACGAGCTCACGATAACCGGACCGCGTTTGCTCGGCACAGATCTCCAGTTCTAGCTGATTGCGCGCCGGCATGGACCGTGCCACGATCGCGTTAATTCCCTCGCCAACCACATTCTGATAACGTTTCAGCGACGGGCCGTCTTTCGGCACCAGCGCATCCAACTGTTGCTGGCTGTCGTGGTCCCACCAAGCCAGAAGGCGACGTTCGAAATCTGGCCCACCTGCGGGTTGCGGGTGTTTTTCGTTCCACACCGTCAACTGCTGCTGCGTCATGCGGTGGTAAGCCTCTTCGACAATCGGCTCCTACAGACCGAGATGCAGATGCTGATTCATCCAGTGATACATTGCCGCCCGGCTGACATAATTATAATTGTGACCAAACTGCGGCAAGGCCGTCAGCGCCACATTGTGGGGAACCGAAAGCCGCTTGAAGAGTTGTTGCAACTCGGGCAACCCTTTCGTCGGCATCTGTACCGTCCAGTCATTGGCCGCGCTCATGCCAAGCGGTTTGGGAGCGAACAGCGCAGCCAACTCGACGTTGCCCGCACCAACGCGCAGACAACAAGCGTTCTCGCACGTGCATCCACCCTGCATCGCCGTGGAAACCATGACGGCCGGGAAAGCCACCCGAACGCGCGAGTCAATGGCACTGAGCACGAAGGTCTGCGTGCCGCCACCACTGGCGCCGGTCACGGCAATCCGCTGCGGATCAACGTTGGGCAAACTCAGCAGGAAATCGAGCGCCCGAATGGAGTTGAACGTCTGCAGCCCCATGGTCGACTGCAAACGAGATTCGGCACGCGGACTAAACAGTCCCCAGTTGGTTGCACGATTCATCTCCGGACGTTGCTTCTTGAAGCCGTGAATGAGGCCGCTGATGATCTGCTGACTGTCGGCGTAACCAATCATGTCATAATGAAAGACGATACAGCCCATGCGTGCCAGCTGGACGCACCGCGATTGCATCGGACTTCGACCGCCATCCTCAAACCGTTCGGCTCCCTGCACTATTTGCTTGCGCACCGCTTCGAGACCACAGTCGTAAAAGCGTCCCTTCTCCCAATGTCCATGCGGACAGAGTATCCCCGGAAGCTGGCCCGATCGGCCCTTGGGACGATAAAGGTTGCCAGTCACAAAGAAGCCCGGCATGCTCTCGAAATAGACCTTTTCGATCGTATAGTCGTCCTGCTCAATCCGCCCGTGAACGGTCGCTTTGAGCGGCTGTTTTGTCGGCATCGGCCAAAGCCCCTGCGAGACAAGCACTTGACGCCGTAGCGTAGCGGCCCGCGTTTGCCACAAATCAACGCGTGCCGGCACCGCGAACGGAAAATACCCGTTCAAATCCTTCAGTGGCCCAAGACGCACATCCGCCGGCAGCTGGCCTGACTCGCACGCGCGTGGCCCAACCGCCTCCACGCCACGCGCTGCCACAACCGACGACGTCACAACCGTCGACGTCACCGCTACCAACAACACAACGCCCGTTACCACCGATCGCAGAACGCTCGCGTGACGAAGGCAACCTACAGACGGCACAGATCGAAGACGCATGGTGAACTCTCTCCCCTTGCAAGACGCCGCGTTTGGAATGTTACAACCACTTGCCACCGCCGGCCGCCAGTTAACCAAAAGCACCAGCGGCCGAAGATTCAAGTAGATTGCGTATTCCTTTATAAGAGAATCAACTTCGTGATGCTACTACCGACGGAATGGAGTCGCTTACCGCACGCGTGAAACCCGAAAAAGTGGTAACTGTTTAGCCATCTGACGAGGGACGTGCACTCAAGTTCATTTTCCATCGGTCGACCCCCACCGCCTTGTGCGGTGGGTGAAGATGATTGGTAGGCTACCCGTGGCGTCCTATCCCCCTTCACACGCATCGCGGTAGCTCACCAGACGTTTTCACCCATGGGAGCAAGCCCATGGGAGTCTTTTGAAAGCGACATTACTTCGTTCGGCTAACTGCTACAAAAAGTGTAAGATGATGAGCAAGATCAAGGCGACCGGCAGTTGAGGGTATCCCCGGCCTTTAGATAACTTCTGCTCGCTCGCAGGCTGTCGGCCTATTGGAAGCCGTCGTAGCGACGTGACGAAGCAGAGGGCACAAGACATGAGGAGCAGGAAGAACGCAGACAGCGAATATCTGCCGGGAACGTCCTCTCTTGCCAGCCATTTTCTTCTGCCCTCGCCAAGGAACTGCCTGAGAACGCCCGAGGGTAGGTGGAATTCCAACTGCCGCTTGCCAAAGACGGTGAGAACGTGAGGGGGCGAGGGTGCCCGTTCGAGGTTCGTGAACGACTGCAAGAACCGTAAAGGGAGATCGAAAACGATGGGAGCGGACCGCATGTGGGAGGATTGGCCCGCCTGCACGCAGTGCGGACGGCCGCGACAGACCGTTTGTCCAACCTGCGGCCAAGCGGGCAACTGTCTCCCACTGGCGGGATATCAGGCGGCAGCCGAACCACAGCGCAACAGCCGTATTCCGCCAGTGCACCCGGATTCATTGCAACAGACCGATCCAACGCCCGACACCGACGTGCCGCAACGGCCCCAGCACCCGTTACTGTTGTGCCCTCGTTGCGACGAAGCATTTGCGCCACGGTTCTACCGCATCTGTCCCGCCTGCGGCTGTGACGCGGGCAGCGGTCTGGAGCTGCAATCGCTCGTGAGCGAACATGCTTCAAATAGCGTCCTGCTGGCCGTCTACGGACTCGTCGCAGTCGGTGGCGCGCTGCTGCTCTACTTTTGGTTTTTGTTCCGCGGTGCGTAAGGTCGAACGTAACCGTTCACGGCCGGCGGCTATTCCAGTTCTTTTGGTCGCCAGAAGT
Source organism: Planctomycetota bacterium (assembly GCA_024277285.1). The sequence goes on along the minus strand of JAJRVM010000274.1, from coordinate 19,743 downwards.
CAAGCAACTGGCCACGAGTCTGGTTGGTCAACAGGCTCCAGGAATCGATATCCAGGTCGACGTGCGCCAAAGCCGCCGTCGAGAAATGGGTTGCGTGACCGGTCAACAGGGCAAGCAATTCCTCGGCGCCCGGGTTATGCCCCACGACCATCACGCGGTCAATGTGATCTGGTACGCTGCGCAGCACTTCGAGGTATTGGCTGGGGGCGGCCAGGTAAAGCTCGCCCGTCAATTCGATCACGCCTTGGTACCCACATTGTTTGGCAACTTTGGCAGCGGTTTTCCGAGCGCGTCGAGCGGTGGAGCTGACGATCAATTCGGGATCGAGGTGTGCGGCGTGCAACAGTTTCCCAATCCGCGGCGCGTCGCGTTTGCCACGCTTGTTCAACGGTCGGTCATGATCCGACACATGCTGGTCCTTCCAGCTCGATTTGGCATGGCGCAAAATCAATAGTGTTTTCATGGCGTTGGGCCCCCTTCCATTATCCACACAGCCGCGACACGGCATGAGTACCGCGCGCAAGACACTCAGGTTGATTTTGCATCGGGAGCTCGATGCGGCTCGAACACGGTCCGTTTCGACTGTTCTGCCTGGCGCACCGTGAACACGGCTTGTTGATAGAGAATTTCTTGGCTGCGCACCCGCGTCTTCTTGACGGGCGATAGCTCTCGCACCAGCGTCCCGTCGCCTTGCAGTTCAGCGCACTTCACGTTGTCCTTCAAGTACGTTTCCAGTATCGCAATCAGCTTTTGTTTTGCGTCCGCGTTGTGGATCGGCACGAGCAATTCGACTCGACGATCCAAGTTCCGTGGCATCCAATCGGCACTCGAAATCAGTACACGCTGATCCCCACCGTGGTAAAAATGAAACAGTCGCGCATGTTCGCGAAACCGATCGACGATATTGACAACGCGAATATTCTCACTCAATCCAGGCACTCCGGGCCGCAAACAGCACAATCCGCAAATGATCAACCGTATCCGAACTCCTTTTTGTGACGCCGCGTACAGCGCGTCAATCAGAGGCTGATCCCCCAACGCATTGAGTTTGGCAGTGATCATCGCCTTCTGACCTTGCTCCTTGCGCTGTACCTCCATCTGAATCATCTCGATCAGTTTGCCGCGCAAATCGGCCGGCGCGGCATTGATCTGACGAAAGTGCTGGGCATAGGCATGACTGGTCACCGAATTGAAAAACGTGGTCGCATCCGCGCCAAGGTCTTCATTGCGAGTTAGCAGGCTGACGTCGGTAAAGAGCCGCGCCGTCGTCTCGCTGTAGTCACCGGTGCCAAAATGAACGTACCGCTGAATGCCACTCGGTTCACGACGCACAATAATGCACAGCTTGGCATGTGTCCGCAAACCTTGAATGCCGTAAATCACCTGCACGGCCGACTGCTCCAGCGTCTTCGACCACTCCTGCTTGTGCGTGTCACGAAAATGTGGCTTCAATTCGACGATCGCAGTCACATATTTGTCGTTCTCGGCCGCGCGTACCAACGCACTCACAATCGGACTGTCCCGATCGGTACCATACAGCGTCTGCTTGATCGCCAAGACATCCGGATCGTCGGCCGCATCTTCGATCAACCGCACGATCGGCGCAAAACTGTCGTAGGGGTGGTAGAGCAGCACGTCTTTCGCCGCCAAGACATCGAACATGCTGGTCGTCAGATCGACGTCGGGCGACGCTTGCGGCGGCCAAGCGTCGTATTTCAGCTTCTCGAATCCGACCAAGCCATACAATTGGCTGAACGCCGCCAGATCGACGGGGCCAGGAATGCGGTAGACACACTGCTCAGGCACACGCGCTGCCACACGAAAAAACTCGATCAACTCGTCACTGGCGCGCTCTTCGATTTCCAACCGAGCACAGTCGCGCTGCCAGTCGGGCGCCGCATTTGCTGGCAGTGCGTCAAGCAGATCGCCGGCAAGATCTTGTCGAACTTCGTCGTCCGCGTGATGCGTGAGGCGAAATGGTACACATTCCAGAATCTCTTCATGGGGAAAGAGGCGGTCGACGAACATGGCCAAGGCATCTTCCAACAACAGGTATGCATAGCCGCCTTCAGAATAGAGTGTCAGAAAACGATGCGTCGAAGCGCCAAACGGGATCACCACGTAACGGCTCCCCTCAGGCGTCTCCAAACGGACCCCCACGACCACCGTTTGGTTGGCCATCGGCGGAAGCTGGTCGGTCGTCGGCACGGCATACGGGGTCAGCACGGGAGCAATTTCGTGTTCGAACACCTGTTCGATCATCCGCTGCTGGCGGTCGGAAAGCTCGTCCGACGAATACCGCTGGATTCCAGCGTTGGCCAACTCCCTTTCCAGATTGTCGAGACAGACGTATTGGTCGCGCGTCATCTGCTCGACCCGCGCACAGATCGCCGCCATCTGCTCGATCGGCGTCATTTCTGCCAGGTCGCGCACGTCGCAGCCATGTTCGGCCAGCACCTGCAGCACCGCAACGCGCACCATGAAGAATTCGTCCATATGCAACGCGGTAAGCGTCAGGCACCGGAGCCGTTCCAGCAACGGAATGCCACCGTCTCGCGCCTCATCCAGAAAACGCTGATTATATTCCAGCCAACTCAGTTCGCGATTCAGGTACTTAGGTGTTGAAGTGTTCATGCCGTTGAAGTGTGCTTTTTTCGGCCAAATGCCATTGTAGTTCGATCAGACTCGTGATGACCGTGATACTCGTAACAGGACGCGTAAACCGAACACCTCTTCAAATAACGAGCCGTTCTGCTTTAGCGCCAATTGCTCCAATGACAAATCCTCCACTCGAGCAACTGCGATAACCAGTCGAGAATCCTCGATCGTGCAAGTGATATCGTGTATTCGTTGACTACGTGATTCGTCCAACGCCACGGCAATACGCAATAGTGCCGCCATTTTGGCCACCACGACTCGTTCCTCACGATTGAGCAACGCGTACCCTTCGTGGTTGGGCTGCGGCGAGGCACGGCGATGGTACCGAGCGATCAAGGATACCAATAACAAGAAACGCTTGCCCAAACCAAAAATCTCGCTATGGCGTATCAAGTACATCGAGTGTTTGTGCATCGCCCGATTGCTGACGTAAGCGCCAATTTCGTGCAGCAACGCACCGACATGAAGCAATACCTCGTGGCGCGAGTCGAGCTGATGCTCATCGCGCAGTTGTTCAAATAACCGCGAAGCCAGCATCGCCACATGGCATGCATGCGCTTCATCAAAATTGTACCTGCCACCCAGACTCAACGCGGACCGCACAATCTGCTGGCGAAACTCCTCCGTCCACGACTGACGTACCGCCATTTCCTGCAGCAAACCGTCACGCAGATTCGTATCCGTAACCAGAATCTCGCGGAGCGAAAAGGCACGCGCCAAGAGAACATAGGTCAGTAACGCGGGGCCCACGGTTTCCGCTTCCGGGAAACTTAAATGGTACCGGTTTACAATCCGGTCATCCGAGAGACAGACCAGACTGTTCGTCAATTCCTCCAATGCCGCAACCGGGATCCGCGTCAATTGGCCAGGCTGCCAATCGGGTAGCAACTGGCTGGCCGCGAAACGCATGTCGCCCCCTAACCCAATCATGTTCATCTCGCCAAATCCAGGTATGCTCTCGTGCACTTCATCCACCATGCGCTGGATCTGGTTCTCCATGATTTTACGCACCTTCTCGGGCGATGCGTCGTAACCCTCCAACGATTTACGCAGACGCAACGAACCAAGACGAAAGGTGTCCGCCAGCAACACGTTGCCGTTGTGCACCAACAAGATCTCCGTACTGCCTCCGCCCACTTCGGTGACAATCGTACGAATATCCGCAAAGGATGGGTCAAACAAATGCGGCTGTACCCCGAGGTACGTGACGCGATTCACTTCCGCTTCGTCGATCGGCTCCACTTCGAGCCCCGTGGCAATGTAGACACGATCAATGAACGCCAACCGGTTGCGAGCCTCGCGCACCGCACTGGTCGCGACGACGCGAATATGTTCCGGATCAGTGATTTCATACTCTTCGAGAATTTTCCGATAGCTCTTGAGCACTCGGACGCACTCTTCAATCGTCGCCTTGCGAATCCCGCGTTCCGAAAATGTGTCCATGCCCAGACTGACCGCCTGCGACAGTGTCTCAAGCGTCCGCACACCACCTTCCTGATCGATCTCGCCGACGGCCATGCGAATCGAAGTGGCGCCAATATCGACCACGGCGACCGGTTTTACCGACGCGAACGTCTTTTTGGTGCCAACAGCACCAGGTTCCCTAGACAAAATCCATCTCCCCCTGCTTAAGATTGCGTCGCGTCGGCTGCCGAGACCGTCGGTCATTCGCGTCGATCGGCTAAACAGCTACCAAGACGAGTCTGCTACACGTCCTTTTTCTTTTCCGATCGGACGACGGTGCGTGCCCATGCCGCAGCCCCTTTCACCGTCGCGTAATCCCCTAGCTTGGCCGCAACAACCGAAAAAGAATCGACGAAGGAAGGCATGACGCGGTTGTTGGCCGCCGTGGCAACTTCTTGGACGAATAACTCGGGCATGGCTTCGACCAGACCACCTCCCAGCACAACCGTGTCGGGGCCAAGCAAGTGGACCACGTTGGCCACCGCAATACCAATTTTGTATGCCGCCGTACGAACAATCTGTTCAACAGCTTGATCGCCGTTGGCAATGGCGTCCGCCAGCAAGCCGCTGCGGATATCGGAGATATCCGTTCCCGCCTTGCCACGCAGGAACGGTGCTTCGCCACGATAGGCCGCTTTGGCAACTTCAGCCGAGATCGCCAGCCGACTGGCTTCCGTCTCCAGACACCCGCGCCGGCCACAACCGCAAAGATTGCCGTCGTGAGTAACTTCGATGTGGCCAATCTCCATGGCTGAAATGTTCTTGCCACGCACAATCTGACCGTCGTAGACGCAACCACCACCGATGCCCGTACCTGGAAAGATCCCCAGCACGGTACGGGCCTTTTGCGCCGCCCCTAACTGATTCTCTCCAAACACACCGGCATCAACGTCATTCAAAATTACCGCCGGACACTGGAATGCATTCTCCAACGCTTCGCGCAATGCGACCTTCTCCCAACCCAGATTGACCGCTTCCAGCACGATCCCTCGCTCAGGATCGACCGGCCCGGGTACGCCGACACCGATGCCGGTGAGCTGATCCTGGTCGAGCTCAGCGCTTTCGAGCGCCTGAGAAATCGTTTGGACGATCCGATCAACGCCGACTTTGGCACCCTCCTCACCTCGAGTCCGCTTGCGTTTGCGTCCCAACAGATTGAATTGATCGTCAAATACCGTGGCCAGCATCTTCGTCCCACCCAGGTCAAAACCGACCCAGTGATCACGGTTCTTGCCGCTGTCTTTCTCGCCCATTAGATTGACTCTCGCGCGTAATTTCCTCGTCCCAACCGGGACCTCGACACGTCCCACGGCTGTCTAGGATAGCAGAGAACTGCCTCGCTGCGAATCAGCGGCCACGCGAGGAACGGAGCAAGGGGGGGGTGAGAGGGGAGCAGCGGCGAGGGGGTGCCGATGGCGAGCTGACACCACGGAAATTCTGCCATGGGGCCCCGAGAACTCTCAAAGGCTCTAGAAACCGGCCTCTGGCAGCTGGTGAGAACGCGTCGCAGGAAAGCGACTCAGCGCTGGCAGCAGGCCGAATCCCCGCCCAAATGCGAAGCAGCAGTTCGCGAGGCCAGCCGTGTCCAACCCGAGCAGCAACCGTGGAGACCTTGTCCGCTGCCCCAAAGCTCGGCCCTCCAAACGAAGAACCGAGCGTAATCGGGATCCGGCCAGGGAGATAGACAATCTGTTTAAGAACCAGGCGTTTATGATTCTGTCACAAGACCTGGTTAACGTGCAGGAGTTTTCGGTATTGGGCAATGCTGCCGGTAGTTGTGTGCCAGGTTCTAAGTACCGAATTCCGGCCGCCGCCGACCGAGCTGCGTCTGCAGACGTTGCACGATACTGCTATGCATCTGGCTGACCCGGCTCTCACTCAAGTCGAGTGTCGCACCGATTTCTTTCATGGTCAGTTCTTCATAGTAGTACAGGATGATAATTAGTCGCTCGTTACGATTAAGCCCCTTGGTTACCAATCGCATGAGGTCGTTTTTTTGGATGCGACGCGTCGGATCTTCACCCTTCTTGTCTTCCAAAATGTCGATTTCACGGACATCTTTGTAGCTGTCGGTCTCGTACCATTTTTTATTGAGGCTGATCAGGTTAACGGCGTTGGCGTCGATCATCATCTTCTCGAGCTCTTGCACGCTTAATCCCATGTATTCGGACAGCTCTCGTTCGGACGGTTGCCGCCCCAGTTTGGTCTCGAGCGTCTTGTTGGCTTCCGCCAATTTGCTCGCTTTTGAACGGACGAGTCGCGGTACCCAATCCATTGTCCGTAATTCGTCGAGCATCGCACCTCGAATGCGCGGCACGCAGTACGTCTCGAACTTGACGCCACGCGTCAAGTCAAACGCGTCGATCGCATCCATCAGGCCGAAGACACCCGCCGAGATGAGGTCGTCTAGCTCGACCCCTTCGGGTAGGCGTGCCCAAATACGCTCCCCATTGTATTTGACTAGCGGTAAATAGCGTTCTACCAACCGGTTGCGAAGTTCCTTCTGGCTGCGGTCGGCCTTATAGCGCCGCCACACATCCTGAATTTCTTCCTGCTTTGCATCCTTGGTCGCTTCCCTGGGTGCAATGGTCGTGGCCATGCAATCCTCCGTGATCGAAATGCCTTATAACGGCAGCTAACGCGTGAGTTCCGTCTCCGAGGCTCGCCCAAAGCGACCCCCAAGCCACGGACCGACTGGCATCATGCCGAACGATCCGAGCGTTTGGCGGGGGATACCCCCCTGATCGCCGTGGTCGAGGCCGTTTCACTAGCCTGCAACTCGGCGTGGAATTTAGTTTCGATTGCTTCGACAATCGTCTTTTCTGCAATTGAACCGATGAAGTAACCGATCGCCGCGAAGACAAACAACACCAACGGTGCGCTTCGCAGCGCCGCTTCCGTACTGCTGCCATCTACGAGGCTTCGAGCGATGACGACACCAAAGGAAATGAATCCAAGAATTCCCGCGTATGCGCGTCCCATGGGGCACTCCCGAAGAGCCGCAAACTCTAGCTAACCGCTTCATCTTAACGGCAAGCGGCATAGTCCTGCCTTACCTTCACTATCGGACGCGCCACGGCATCAGGTTCAATCGAAATTCTGTCGTTCTCCAAATTCTCCCGTCACAATAAAAACCACTGTTGATGAATTGATCATGCAGCTGCCTTGCTGCCCTGCGACTGCGCTGCCATCAGCTCAGCCGCCAAGGCGTTGAGCGAGTCGGCAATGGGGCAAGTAGCGTCCGTCAAGGTGGCAGGGCTCTTCTCGGCCATGGCGCGAACGACGCATGGGTCATCGGGAACCGAGCCAAGCAACGTAATTGGCCGTCCCAGGAACCGCTGGGCCGATTGCTCGATACGACGATGGACGTCCGCCGCTTGAGCACTGCTCGCCGCCTTGTTAACTACCAGCCGTAGAATATCTGGTGCGGCGCCGCTGCCAAGTGCCGACTTGACCGTCGCATAGCAGTCCATGACCGATACTGCGTCGGGAGTCGTAACGAGGACAACTTCGTCGGCCGCTGACCAACATCGGTGTACGGATTCGGCCATCGCACTGCCGACGTCCATCAATACCATGTCGGTGTGGCGACCCAACGAATAAATCTGCCGCACGAAACGGTGTTGCGCGTGCTGGCTGAAGGGAATTTCGTGATCCGGTGCCCAAACTCCCGGTACGACTAGAACGCCACCCGGGCCGCGTTCCAATACCTCATGAATATCGCGCCGCGCCGACAGGATATCACCCACATGGCCACGTTCGGGCAGGTCGCAAAAGGAGGCAATGTCCGCTCGATAGAGGTCCGCGTCCACCAGCACGACGCGCATGCCCTGATCGACGAGTGAGATGGCGACGCTGATGGCCAATGTACTGACACCGACCCCTCCCTTGCCACCTGAAAAAACGATCAATCGCGGGCGCGGACCGGCCGTCGACGGTCTATCCTGAGCCGTTCGGGATACGAGATTCCTGAGCTTGGCAGCTTGGTCTAACATTTTGCTTTCGCCAATCCTGTGTCCACGAAGTGCCATTGCCTTGCGGCGTGAAAACGTGACACCACGTGCGGCAGACTCGTTGAAAATTCCCCGTCGAAGTGACACGCTCTAAGAACCTGTCACAAAACCTGGTTAACGTGCAGAAGTTTTCGGTATCGGGCAACGCTGCCGGCAGTTGTGTGACAGGTTGTACGTCGTATCACTGCTGGCACCACCACCGTCTGTGCAAGAGCTTATGGTTGTTGTTGCAAATCAAGTATCGTGCGTGTCAAACGCCGACGATCCGCCGGCTCAATGTCGTCAGGGACGTTTTGGCCATTCGTGACATAGCTTAACGGCAAACGACAACTGCGCAGTAGCGGAATCAAATTGCCCAATCCCGTGGCCTCGTCCAATTTCGTCAGTACGAGCGACGTGACTCCTACGTCGGCAAACTGCCGAGCAGTTTTTTTCATATTCTCAATACTGTTGACGCTGCTCAGCACCAGGTGCACTTCGTCCGCTTCGGCCTCGACCAACATATTTTTCAGCTCTTGAATCTTGACTTCGTCGCGCGGGCTTCGCCCCGCCGTGTCCATGAGGATCAGATCGAGGTCCGCCAACCGCTCGACCGCCTGACGCATCTCACGCGGGGTCGAAACAACTTCCATCGGCAAGTCAATGATGTCGGCATAGGTGCGCAACTGCTCAACCGCCGCGATCCGATAGGTGTCGACCGTGATCAGTCCGACTCGGCGTCGATCACGCAAATGGAAGTTCCCGGCCAATTTGGCAATCGTCGTCGTCTTACCCACTCCCGTTGGCCCGACCAGCGCGACCAGACGCCGCGCGCCCGGCGTCACTTGGATCGGCCCCGTCACCTCGATCTCGTCCTCGATCATCCGTGCGATCCGAGCGCGCATCAGCATCGGGTCGTCCAGATCTCCCGTCGCCGAACCCTGGCGTACGCGTTCCACAAACTCGCGCGCCAACTCCTCGCATAGCTCCGCGTCCAGCAAATCGGTAAATAGCCGGAAGAGCGATTCCGGTAACTCGTGACTGGTCGCATTGTGCTTCTGCCGGCAAAGGTCCTCGACCATCGACTGCAAACTGTTCAATTGCACCTTGAGATCATCTCGAAACTTGGCACGATAGTTTTGTTCATCGGCACCCGGAAGACGTGCGGCAGGTGGAGCGTGCGAGGAAACGCGTTGCGAAGCCGACCGAACGTCGTGATCCAGGTCACCACCAAAACCGTCGTCGAACATGTCGCCATGCAACAAGCTCCCGCCCTGCGACAAACCCGGCTCCTCAAATCGACTCGGAACATTCACACTCGCCGACGCCGTGACTTCCACCTCGCGGATACCCATTAGCCGACGTAGTAGTCCGCCACGTAACTCGCGGGTGTGAAGTACGGCCGCCTCGGGCCCGAGGTCCGAGCGAATCAACTGGAGGGCATCTTGCAACGACCTGGCTCGATACGTCTTGACGTCCATTGCGATTCTTTCTTACGCGAACAGTTCTGGTGGTGGTATTCGAGGCTGAGTTTCAGCTCGGATCTTGATGCAACTCGGTTGCTCTATCTGGTCGCTGCGTTCTTGTTGCGTTGGCGTGGAGGCCCAGGCGACTCATCAGCCGTCTGGCAGCCGCTTAACTCCCGCCCGTCGCGTCGGCAATGATCCCCACCGCCTCGATCTTGGTGTCTCGTGTGACTTCGTTGTAACTCAACACATGCAGGTTCGGCAGATTAGACGCAGTCATCTGTTTAAGTCCAGGCCGAATTTGCGGACTGACGAGCAAAACGGCTGGATGATGCTCCTGCGTCAACTTCGCCACTCCCTGAGCGATCAGCGTACATGTCTTCTCAACCGCCTGCGGTGACATGCGGACGAACAAGCCGCGGTCGTTATGCTCGATCCCGGCCGCAATCCGCTCTTCCAACGCCGGATCGAGCGTGACAACGAATAGACGATTCTCAGAGTCTCGATACCGCGTGCACAAGGTTCTCGCCAGCCGATTGCGCACATATTCCGTTAACCAGACAGGGTCCTTCGTTCGCCCGACATAGTCGCCAAGCGTTTCGAGAATGATGCTCAACTGCCGAATCGGTACCTGCTCGCGTAACAACAGCTGGAGAATCTGCTGCACTTCACCCAATCGCATGAGATTCGGGATCAGTTCGTCAATGACCGCCGGCGAAACCTGACGCAGCTCGTCGATCAGATGTTTGGTCGCGTCGCGCGTCAATAACTCGTCGGCGTTCTTGCGTACCACCTCCTGTAGATGAGTCGCCATGACGGCGGCAGGATCGACCGGTGTGTAACCCAGCATTTCGGCGCGATCGCGCATGCCTTGCTCGATCCAAACCGCTGGCTGCTGAAACGCCGGATCACGCGTCTCCTCGCCAGGGATCACTCCGGTCGTCATCCCGGAATCCATGGCCAAGAACCGGTCCGGGTAGACCATCCCCTCCGCCACAGGATTGTTTGCAATCTTGATGCGATATTGACTCTCGCCCAATCGCATGTTGTCGCGAATGCGCACCTTGGGCAGGACAATGCCGATGTCACTCGCCACCGCCTGCCGCACACCCGTGATGCGTGGCAACAAATCGCCACCACGGCTGGGATCAGCCAAGCGAATCAAGCCGACTCCAATTTCGATCTCCATCGGATCAATCGCCAGATAGTCTTCGATCCGCTCGTCCGTCTTCTTCGTCGCGACCGCTTCCTCCTCCGCCGCCGCACTCGCGGCAGCAACCACGCGCCGTTTCTGCTTGGATAACAGGATCGCCAACGTCCCACATCCCGTGCCCAAGGTCAACAAGGGAAGCGCCGGCAAGTTGGTGAATACCAGAATGCCAAGAAACCCGCCCGTGACCGCCAAGGCTTGCGGGCGCGAAAACAGCTGCTGAATGAACTCGGCCGGCAAGTTCGATTTCTGAGTGCTACGCGTCACCAGCAGGCCAGCCGCCAACGAAATCAAGAACGCCGGGACTTGACTGACCAGCCCGTCGCCGATCGTCAGCCGAGTGAAGAGCGACGCCGATTCGCCAATCCCCATCTTGGCGTCGAAGACGCCAATAATTAAACCGCCCACAATATTGATCAAGGTAATGATGATTCCAGCGATCGCGTCACCTCGGACAAACTTGCTGGCACCATCCATCGCTCCAAAAAAGTCGGCTTGCTGAGTGATCTCCGCACGCCGCAACTGCGCTTCGTGCTCGTCAATCGCACCCGCGTTCAAGTCCGCGTCAATCGCCATCTGACGACCCGGCATCCCGTCCAACGCAAACCGCGCGGCCACTTCACTGATCCGAGTGGCTCCCTTGGTGATCACCATGAACTGAATCACGATGATGATGACGAAAATGATCAACCCGACGACCACCTTGTCACCCGCAACAAACTCCCCAAAACCCTGGATGACCTTGCCCGCCGCAGCAAGACCGTCGGTCTGAGCACGAGTCAGAATCAGCCGCGTCGATGCGACATTCAAGACCAACCGACCAAGTGTGGTTGCGAGCAGCAGCGACGGAAAAATGCTGAACTCCAACGGAGTTTTCACATAAATCGTCGTCAACAGCACAATGACCGCCATCGTGATGTTGCCCGCCAGCAAGATGTCCATCAAGAACGACGGCATCGGAACCAGAATCACCAGCACGCTGGTGATGATCCCCGCAGGGAATATCAGTTCTTGCCATCGAGCGAATCGGGACATTGCAGTCTTTAGGAGAAAGTAGCCGGTCCTGCCCGCTCGGAGTCGAGCGAAAAGCCCGGAACAGGACCTTTTCTTGTGGCAGAAGAGGGGCGGAGGGTAACGAAATGGACAGGGGGTGTCCAGGTCTGTTTACGCCCGTCAGAAATGCAGGTCGGGCACCACTCGACCACGATCCGCGTCAGGCAGGTGCCCCCGGGAGGACTACGGCTGAACGGCCAAAGTCAAATCAAGATCCCGCCTGGCGACGTTGACGAGCCCAACCCGCATGGCGCATAACACCTAGACACTCCATATGCCCCACATTCGCCAGATCATTGTTACTCGGGAATCTTTCCCGACGAGAGTGGCACGGCACTCCGTGCCGTTGCAGACAGCTTCTCACCGTTTGGCGGCAATCCAATTGGGATATTTTCAGGCGTTCCACACTCGTGGCTCGGGAATCTTTCCCGAGCATGGACAAGGTTACCTCTTCGCAAAACCATCTAATGCCATCACGCCGCCACAAAACGCAAACGTCTCTACGCAGTACTGCGGGGGACAGGAGGGTGGTGGGGAACTTCCACCTTGCCAATATCATGAAGCGGCGTGGAGAGAGGGAAATTACGCAAGAAATCGGCATCGACCTTATCGACAAAGGGTCCCGTTTCCCCCAGACCTTCGGTCGATCCCCCCTGCCCTCGGCCGCGTGAAATGGTACAACAGCAACCCCATGATCTCCGTTCACACGCCGAGCGAAGAAAAAGGCCATGGTGACCGCCCTGCGGCGTTGGCCAGCCGGTGGGCGGAACCACACCACCGGCCCTGCGTCAACGTGCCAGACTTCGAGCATGTGAGCAAGACAACGACCGCTGCCCAGGCTAGGGCAGCATGGAATTCCGACGGACAGCCCAATGCCATCGACATCCCCATCCTCACCCGCCCCGCAACGCTCCACCAAGTCGCGGAAGTTTCACCCTTACCCTTTTTGGTCACCTCGGTTCTGGCACGGAATGCGTTTCGGCGACTGGATCAAGCTTCTGGCCGAGAACCGTTTCCGCGTCCATCCGACGCGTTGGGTCATGGTGGTGTTGATCTCGATGATCACTCCCTTCAGTACCGTGATGTCGCGCGTTCAACGACTGTTTTACGGCCAGCGGATCGACGCCACCGAGTTGCCGGCCGCGCCGTTGTTCATCATCGGCCACTGGCGCAGCGGCACCACTTTCCTGCACGAACTGCTGGTTCACGACGACCGCTTTACCTACCCAACAACCTACCAGTGCTTCGCGCCGTTGCACTTCTTGCTAACCGAGTGGTTTTTGGCACGCTACTGCGGATTCCTACTGCCGAAACAACGTCCCATGGACAACATGTTGGCCGGTTGGAAGCGTCCTCAAGAGGACGAGTTCGCGCTATTGACGATGGGCCAGCGAACGCCTTACCGGCGTATGGCGTTTCCGAATAACGAACCGGTTGACCTTGAGTATCTCAACATGCACGAGGTCGGTACCGAGCAAAAGCGGCATTGGGGCGACGCGTTAGCCAGTTTCGTGCGTGCCATTACGCTACGTTACCCACATCGCATCATCCTCAAGTCGCCGACCCACACCGGTCGGGTCGAATTGCTCTCGAAAATCTTCCCAGGCGCCCAATTCATCCACATCACTCGCGACCCGTATGCCCTGTTCCCCTCCACGAGGCGATTGTGGCAATCGTTGGATGCGGTGCAAGGCTGCCAATCGAACCGGGACGAGCACTTGGACGAATATGTTTTTGACGCGTTGCAGCGCATGTACGAAGGCTTTGAAACTCAGCGAAACGGATTGGACGAAAAGCATGTGATCGACATCCGGTACGAGGATTTGGTCGCCAACCCGATTGCCGTTCTGCAACACATCTACCAACAATTGGACCTCGGTGATTTCGAGCGCGTGCGCGACGAATTCGAGCAGTATGTTGAGAGTCTAAAGGACTATCAAACCAATCAGCACGAACTCGAACCAGAACTGCGAGCCGAGATTCGACGCCGTTGGTCGTTCTATTTTGAACGCTACGGTTATGAGCAGACGTAGACGTCAACGCAGTGGTAAGCGTTCACGAGCCGCACGAGAACCGGATACCTTTTAAGAAGCCCGTCTGCCACTTCCCACAGCCCAACCACCAGATCACCGTTTTCAGGCCGCATTCTGGCCAGGCAGTGTTCGACCTTGCAGTTGATAGACGTAGCGGAGTATCTCGGCAACCGCGGCGTACTGCTCGGTCGGGACCGGCTTGTTGATGTCGACATGTTTGTAGAGCGTCTGCGCCAAGGGCTTGCGTTCGACGATCGGAATGTTGTTGTCCAACGCCATGCGACGAATCCGCTTGGCCAGCACGCCGGCACCTTTGGCAACCACAATCGGTGCTGCCATGGTCGTCGGATCGTATTTGATTGCCACCGCCAATTCCGTGGGGTTGGTGACCACAACATCGGCTTGCGGTACGGCCGTCTGCATCCGGTTGAGTACCAATTGGCGTTGAATCTGGCGCCGTCGCGCAGCCATGTGCGGATCGCCTTGCAACGACTTCATTTCCTCCCGCACCTCCTGCGTCGTCATCTTGAGATCTTGCTCGAATTTCCACTTCTGAAATCCAAAATCGAGAATCGCCAAGATCAACAGTGCGATGCCAATCTTCAAACTCGTGTCGAGCAAAACTTCAAACAAGATTGCGGCAACTTCGCTGATTTCGCGTGTGCCCATCGTCACAATGACATCCAGCCGGCCAAGGACGCACCACACTGCAATGGCGATCACGATGGCAATCTTAAACAGACCAAAACCGAGTTTGACAAAGTTGCTGAGCGAAGCCAGACGTTTGACTCCTTTGAGCAGGCTGATGCGAGTTATGTCAGGTTGCAGTTTACTGGGCAGGAACATCGGACCAACTTGCAGCAAATGGACGAGAACAGCTGCGAGCAACAATAGCCCAAGAATCGGAAGCAGCGCCATCGCCAGTCCCGCCAAGATCTGACTCCACTGGTGCGTAACAAAGGGAACGTCGACGGTAAGCCACGCATCGCCCCCGAGTTGCCGTTCAGTAAGCTGACTCAAATAACGTGTCAAATCGCGGCCAAAGTACTTGAGTAACAGCGTCGCACAGACTAACAACGCCGCCGATGCCAGGTCCTGGCTCCGCGCGACTTGACCTTCCTCGCGCGCTTTCTGGCGGCGATGAGGTGTCGCATCCTGAGTCTTGTCACCAAATTGCTCCGGCATCGAAACCGCGTTCCTCCGCGAATTCTAAAACACTTGCTTCGTGGGGCAAACTCGTTCACCCCCAGGACAAGCCCGTAGAGGGTCCTTGCCCGAACCATCCGCAGCCATCGGCCAAACCGAAAACAATCTCCCCCGAAACGCCGCCCTTCACGGCGCGGCGACACTCAACGCGGGCCCGATCAGGTCGATTGCCGTGAAGATATGGTCTTGAAACAACCGGCCAAGGATACCGAGCGATAACAACATAGCGCCGAGCATGACCATCGAGTTAATGCTGAATCCGACGGCCAGAATATTGAACTGAGGCATGGTGCGACTGATGAGTCCCATAATCAAAATCGTCAGCATCAGGGCAACCATCATCGGAGCGGCCAACTGCAAACCCAGCGTGAAACTGTAACTGGTGATCTCCGTCAACGTATCGACCAACGGCTTTGAAAAATGAGTCTGTCCAGGAGGCATTTGCTGGAACACGCGCATAAACGTGTGCAATACATATTGGTGGCCACCACCAAGCACAAAGATGGCCAACATCAACATGTGCAGCAGTTGGCCGAAAACGGGTACGCTCGCATCGAAATCGGGACTCGCAACATCTGCCAGGCTCATGCCAGTCATCTGTCCCAAAATTTGGCCCGCTAGTTCGATTCCCGCAAAGCAGATCATGACCGCCAAGCCCAACGCCAACCCCACCGCGAATTCGCTGGCCATCAGTATCGCCAGATGCACCAGGTTGCCCGGATCGTCGATCGGCGTGTGCCAGAAGAGAGGCGTGATGATCAATGCGATCCCGATCGCCAACAGGGCACGAATTCGCACGGGAATGGCCCGAGAACTCCAGACCGGCGCCACCACCACCAACCCGCCCACACGCGTGAGGACAAGCAGGAAGACCAGAAACTGGTTCATGTAGATATTGAGCAGAAATTCCATGATCGGCAATGGCACGTCGATTCGGGATACGTAACGTAGCTGCAACGTGAAGCCACGGTATTCAATTACATCGCTCCCTTGACGCCAACGCCCTACCCTCCCAGCAACGTGGTCGGAATATTCGTGATCAATTGCTCTGAATAGGTCACCATACGCTGGACCAACCACGGCAAACACATCACCAGTGCCAGGACCATTGTCACAATCTTGGGAACAAACGAGATCGTCTGATCCTGAATCTGCGTGAGCGCCTGCAACAAACTGATCAGCAAACCGACCAACACGCCGACCAACAGTACCGGAGCACCGATAAGCAGCGCCATCGACAATGCCTCGCGTGTCAGATCCACGGCTACTTGACTGTCCATATTCGCTTCACTCCATGCCTGTTTCCCGAAGGTGACATCGCATCCTTGCCCTCGCGTGCCAACGCCCCAACAACATCACCTCATGCAACCTTCCACGGCCGTGAAGCCGTGAACAGCATATCGAGGAGAGCGCGCGCTAGTAGAGGCCGACATTTGCTGATCCCAAAACATGCTCCGCGTGGAGCTCGCTCCGACCACACCACGACTGGCCCAGCAACACGCTTTGAACCTGTCACAAAACTACCGGCAACGTTGCCCCATACTGAACACTCCTGCACGTTAACCAGGTTGTGTGACAGGTTCTTAGTAAAAGGTCCCAAAACTCTCCAACAACATCCCCACCACCAATCGCCAACCATCCACCAACACGAACAGCATCAGTTTGAACGGCAACGAGATCATGACCGGGGGAAGCATCAACATACCCATCGATATCGTCACGCTGGCCACGACGATGTCGAGAATCAAGAATGGCAGATAAATCTGAAATCCGATCAAGAACGCAATTTTCAGCTCACTTAACATGTAAGCCGGCAACAACACTTGCAGCGGCACGTCGTCAAACGTCTTTGGGGCTGGCGTTCCCGCGGGAAGGTAGTTGTAAAACAGGTAGACGTCTTCCGTGTTTTCCGCAGCAACAATCTGCCGACTCATGAATCGTTTCACCGGAAGCGAGCCTTCATGCCATGCTTCCTCGATTGTCATGTCGCTCGCCGGGTCCGTGTACGGACTAATGGCGTTGTCGTACACGTCTTTCCATACCGGGGTCATGATCAACAGCGTCATGAACATCGCCAACGACGTGATCACTTGACTCGGTGGAAGTTGTTGCGTGCCAAGGGCCTGGCGCAACAACCCCAGCACAACGATAATCCGCACAAAACTAGTGGTCATCAACAGAATCGCCGGGGCCAGGCTCAATACCGTCAACAACAACATGACTTGCAATGCCGAACTCAGCCCTTCGGGGCTAGTCCACCGATCAGGGCCACCCTGGAGAAACTGATCCACTCCTGATGGTAATGCAGTCGAAGAAGAAGAGGGCGTCAACGAAGAAGGCATCATGGACGATGGGGAAGCCGAAGACGATGACATGAGCGGCGATGACATGGTTGGCGATGGCGTGGTCGGCGACGGCATAGCGGACGGAGACATAGCGGACTGGGCCAAGGCAACGCCGCAAAGCTCCTGCGTCCCGCCAAAGATGGCGAGCGTCAGCATGATTCGGCTGGCCAGGTGATAAACGGACGCCACGCGATTCAGGTACCGCGTTTTTTTCCGGCCCGATGAGGCCCCGCTATCGAACGTTTCTCGCCGCGATGGACATGGCCACGCAGTGGCAAGCCGGGAACACGCGGAGGCGACTTCCTGGGTACCGTTCTTTCGGCATGGAATCGTTTGAATCATGACAAGTCTCGTACCTGACGTAACGATGATGGTTGCCGTGCCGTCGTACCCACCTCTAAGTCCAGCGGCGTGGAGGCCCCAGATGAACGACGTGACCGCGCCGCTTGCTGAGTACCCAACTGCTGGAGCACGTGGCGAAAACTGCCGGTGATGCTTCCAGGTTGCTGCTGTTGGCACAAGCTTGCCAAGTGGTTGACCTCGTCAGGGTCCGTGATTTCGGTGAGCGATTGAGCACCATCGGGAGTGACCGAAACCAGCAACAAGCGGCGGCCCAAGCGAATCAATTGCAAATTATGACGGTTGCCCAACGGTGCACGTCCCAAGACTTCGAGCACGTCGGTTGGCAGCGACGTCGTCGATTTCGGCAGCGCTCGACGGGCCACCCAAACGACCAGAAAGAACAAACCAATGACAATCGCCAGACTGCTCATGACCACCCAGGCCACATTGCCTTGGGCGGTGGAAGCACTTTGGAGCGGACGGCGTTTGTCACCGGCGCGTGAGTGTTTGGGCGCCGGCAATTGGATCGGATCGCCGTATCGCGACGACGGCGCGGAGCGTTCGCTTTGCTCTGCCCGTTCCACTTGCTCGGATCGTTTGACCAGGCGCAGCGGCATGCGCCGAGCCATGGCGCTGTTCGCGTTGGGTGACAGGCTGTTCGCGTCGAGTGACGGGCTGTTCGCGTCGGGTGAATGCGTCCCTGGTAACGCAACGTTGCCTTGCCCCCGAGCCGGTCGTTGCGCGAACGCGACGCTCGAGAGCAATGCAATGACAACGGTGAACGTGAATCGTGGCATCCTTGCCGTTCCTTTTTCCATTTTGGCCTCAAGCCGAACCTACCAGCGTGCCGATCTCGATAAGGGGCGTTACAGGCTCGTCCCTGAACGTGCCACAGAAGAATGATTCGCCTCGTTCAAGACCGTCTTCACCAAGCCAAGGTTGGCGCCAACTAGCAACTTAGACCAGCAGCGCGCCTACTCGGCCTCGTCACCCGATATCAACTCGGCAATTCGCACACAAAAGTTGTCGTTCAGTACCAGTACTTCGCCACGCGCCACCAGTCGACCGTTGACATAGACATCGGCCGGATCACCCGCCAGTTTATCAAGCGGCACAACCGATCCCTTGCGCAGCTGCAACACGTCCTCCAAGTACATGTGCGTGCGTCCCAGTTCGATACGCATATCGAGCTCTACGTCGCGCAGCAGCTCGAGTGACGCCCGTTCCGAGTTGGCGGGAGCACCCGTGAGAGGGCGCAATTCAAAAGGTGCCAGCCCTTCGAGCTCGTTCTCATGAGGCGCGTCGACTGACCGCAACGCCTCCTCCGCCTGGTTGAGCAAGAACTGCACGTCGGCGTCCATGTTCGCCGCCGAGTTGCCAGAATTCGGATTGCCAGGGTTCGGCACCGCCGGAGCATCCGCCTCGGGCGGAGGGCCGATCTCCACCGTCGACCGCACGGGCTCTTGCGACCGCTCGGCCGCAGCCGGCGGCGGCTCAGGAGCCGAGGTGTCGGCCGGCGCGTTTGCCGCTGTGTCTCCCGCCGCTTGACGCAACAGTTCCTCAATTTCGTCCTGGCCTAGGTCGTCCGTGCCATCTGTCATGAGCGTCGTTTTCTCATTCGACGGTCGGAGACGCCGGTTTACATGGCGTCTAGAGTTCGACGAACGTGTAATCGGCGAACACAACCGACCGCAACAAAGGTTTGCCTAACAGAAGATTACTTTTCGCTAAAAACCGCCGTTTGATCAACCCCAACCCGGCGTCTTCCAAGTCGCTAATCTTGGCGTCGCGAATTTCCTCGATCACCAAATTGCGAAAACGGTTCAAATTACGCTGAAAAAGCTCCTCAAACTCGTCGCGGTCCGCTTCGGCCACCGTACCCCACAAATGGAAATCGGTACGTAATGTCGATTCCGTCAGCAGTCGATGGTTGGTGATCGTGAACTTACCCAAGTCAACCTCAACCTCCTGAAT
>JAJRVM010000273.1 GCA_024277285.1 Planctomycetota bacterium | reverse complement strand
TCCCGTTGCGCTCATGGACGACGCGTCTGGTGGTGCTCCTTGGGGGGCAAAGAAAATGATGGGCAAAAAAGAACAGAACGGTCCATGCCCTTCTTGCCCGTGGCATTGCTGCCCTCGGCTGCTAGCGCGCGGCACCTCATCGGTCCTCTACGCGCAGAACAAAGACGGGATCAACAACTCCACCAGCGAAGACCGACTTATTAGCAGCCTGGGCGGGGTTCAAGAGATAGTTGCAATGGGCCAGGGTTACGCTGGGCAAGTAACTTGAGACTTTGGACGTCTATTCGGGTCAGCCAGTCTAAGACGTAGCACCAGCTACGTAGTTGCTCGTTCGCTGGCCGAAAAGCCGGTGGCTCGGTGGCTGCCGTCACAGAAGGGGCGATTCTTCGAGTTGCCACAGCGGCAGAGTGCCACCATTGGTTTGCTGGCGTCCACGGGAAATGCGTTTCCATCCGCGTCGAGGATCGTGATCGGACCTTCCACCAATGCCGGACCATCGTCACGAATACGAATCGTTACGTTCTCTGCCATGACTATTGTTCCCTGATGTTGAAGTTGCTTCACCATGCGCTTGCTTCACCATGCGCAAGTCAGTCGCTGCACGGCTCTGCATACTCTGTAACAACCTGGCAACCGGAGTCCACTCGAACCGATCCAAAAAAACGGGGCATGATGCTTGCCGCAGAACGGTGCTGCGGTCTGGCTACTCACGCCTGTTCGGCACTGCAATCGGAGTGGCAGCCGGTTGGGTCTTGAATCGGAACAGGATGTTGACCACCGAATGGGTAGGTCGCGCGGTCGTGCCGCCCGCATTTGGCGCAGGAGGAGGGATGCCAGGTTTGTGAGGGGCAGCTGTTTTGGGTGCTGGCTTGCTCTGGCTAGCGGCGATTCGTTGCTGTCCCGAATGCCTGCTACGGCTGTCGGGGTATTCGTATGCGTAACCGTCGGGCTCCTGTTTCACCGCACTGCCGCTGACACCGTTCGGCTCTGAGCGAGTTGCGTGCGATATTGCGCGCACCGTGATGTCGTCGCGGCGAACGAGATGTTCGAGCGACTGCCGCACGGCATCGGGAGATCCTTCGACAAGTACGACGTTGCTCAGATGCTTCTTCAGTTGATCCTCGATCCGTTGTTTGTCTTGCCCGAATGATGTCTTGAACGCCAGGTTCACCGGTTCTTTGACGTTCAATAGTTCTTTGGTCGCTTGCTGCAAGTTGATTGCCTTGCCGAATTCTTTGTTGCTCGAATTACCCAATCGCTCCTGCAAGTCGCGCGGGATGCTGACTTCAACCAAGAGGTACCGGTCCCGGTCCAATTGACGGGCGAGCTGACGTGCCGTTGGCGCTTGACGTTCCGTGCGCAAATGGCCATCCGCCACTTGACCAGACATCGCGGCCGCTTTGGGAGCACGTGTCTCTGCCGCTTCAAGTTGTGTTACTTTGCGTGCTGCTGTCTTCGACCGGGCTGCCCGAGTGAGAGCTGCCGGAGAGTCGGTTGCCGGAGAGTCGGTTGCCGGTGCGGTGATGGCCAGCGAATGCTGATTCTGCATGGAATCCTTGGTGTAATCCTGGCCGTCCGTATTCTTCCTTGAGTCCACGCCGGAAGCACCTAGGCCAAGTCGGGCGCTGCCGGCGGATGGCGCTGGCATGTCACTCAATCCGCCACTCAATCCGTACGAATTTACGCCTGCGTTTTGCTTCAAGTCACTGCCGGGCCGACCTGGATCTTGTTTGTCGAGCTCTTCCAAGCGCGCTTGGCCGGGAGCAGAATAACCGCGGTGTATACGGGATTCAATTCCGTTCGCGTGTTCTGCGGTGCGCGGAGTTGAACCGTCTGCTGCCATGACTTGTTTACGTTGAGCTTTGGTTTTTTTTGCATGCCAGGAAGCAACATCCGCCGGCGCCGCCGGCGCCGCAGAATCGGAATCTCGATTCGTCTCTTTGTCGCTTGATGACAACTGGTTGTCCGTGTAGGAGTCGCTGTTGTCTGCGGGCGCCCGTCGTTTCATTCCTTCCGGTTCCACGAGTTTCACTGCAGGATGGCTGCCAGGGGCTACCTTGCCGCGGTTCAATCCAATATCGCTCTCGTCAGCCGCCACACCCGCGGAAGCCATGTATTGCGTTTCAACATCATCGCCAGCAGATTCGGCTGTCGTGTCATCGGCCGTCGTGTCAACGGCGCCAGCTTGGCCAGGTGTAGCGACTTCGGTATCCATGGCCACTTTATTTGTCGCCATTGGACGTGTTTGGTCGAACAGCATAACGGTGACCAGCAACAGCGCCGCAACCGTGCAGGTGATGCCGGCGATAAGACGCCAGTGTCGCCTCGCGGCGCTGATTCTCACAACGGCCGCGTCAGTGTCTTGCGCGTCAGTGTTTTGCGACTCAGTTGTGTGTGAAACTGTCGCTGCGGTTCCTTCGCAGGGAGTTTGCGCAAAGGGCGCGCACGCCTCTTCTCCGGTCAGCATGCGCCGTTCCGCTTGACGCAGCACGCGTTGGGCGAGGTCTTCCGAGGGGTCTGCAAGGGGCAATGCCTGCAGCGTTGACCCAAGCGTGCGCAAATCGTTGTACATCTGCCGCAGCGTGGGGTCCTTGTCCAACTGTTCCTCGACGCGCGCACGCTCCTCGGCCGTCAACTCACCGTCCAGGTAAGCGCTGATCAATTCGTCGGGAAAGGGGGATGTCATGGGAACACCGATATCCATCTTGCAGTTGCGCAATAGCAGGTCACTGCAACATGTCTATCGTACCTTCGGGGGTTGCGGATTTCACCAATGCAATGCGACCAACTCCGGTCGCCTGGGTTTCGTCTGTTTCCAATCCGTAAAATGCGGTTTCATTCGGTTTGTTTCTCTTGCAGGATATCTTGCAGCTGGTCGCGAAGCTGGAGTCGAGCGCGATGCAGTCGGCTGCGCACGGTGCCCAGCGGCAACTCCAATATCTCCGCAATGGTTTCGTAGCAACATCCTTCCATCTCACGCAATACCAGAATCGCTCGGTATTCGCTGCCGAGCGTTTCAATCGCCGTGCGAACCTGTTCGACCTGCTCGTCACGCAGCAATTGATCCGTGGGACCTTGCCCCGTATCCTGAGGTTCGTTACCCGTCCGTTCGCGATGCTCGTCGATCGAGACTTCCGCCCGTTTGCGGCGCCGCCGACTGACCGACAGGTTAAAGGCGATCCGATACAACCAGGTGTAGAAGGCACTACGCCCCCCAAACGTATCGAGCTTTACAAAAGCCTGAACGAATGCTTCCTGGCTAACGTCTTCTGCTTCTTCGCGCGATCCGACCACGTGCAGTAGCGTGTTAAACAGCCGGCCCTGGTATTTGCGGACCAATTGCCCAAACGCGGCGCGGTCGCCGGCAAGTGTTTCGTCAATCAACTGGGCGTCGTCGCTCACAGCCGCTCCACAATTAGTCTGACGCGGATTTGCCCCAAAAAGTTCCGCAAGCGCGAGGAATTGCGTGTAATATACCCCCCCACGTGCGGTGGTGTAATCCTGTTCGTCGTTTCGGCTAAGAATCTTGTGCGGTAGATGGAAATAACCTGAGGTAAGGGTCGATTTTGGGGATAATCTGTCTCGTCCCGTTGCCCCGCAACGCACTTTTCTCGCCCAATCTCCGTTCGGAGGTCTTGATTGACTCCCTCAATCTCCACGACTCGCCAGTCTGTTGGCGGGGGTGCTGCCCCTCTCTTGAATGGGGTGAATTTCCGTCGGTTGATCATGATCTTCTTCTGCCCCTCACTTACCCTGTCGGTGGGTTAGGGTCGACACAGACGTTCCGGTCAGAGAGATTCGGAACGTGGGCCGCGGATTGATCCTCGGTGGCCTTGGTAATCCATGTGGCCCGTTTCTTGAGGTTCGAGCTTGCCGTGCATGGCGCTATTCTGCCAGCGGCAACGCACTGCCGCGGGGACGCGAGAGGATGTAGATCCACAGGGCCGCGACGCCGACCAGCAGTAGCGAACTGATCGTCTGCGAGATGGTCATTTTAAAGCCAATGGCAAACAGTCCAGATTCGTCCGTACGAATCATCTCTAACAAGATACGTGTCACTGGGTAGATGGAGACGAGTAATGCGGCAACTTCTCCGTCGTGGCGCCTGAACGGATAGTACGACCAAAGGAACAGGCAAATCAAGCCCGCGTTAATCGAGCTGAGGATCTGCGTTGGATAGACCGGAGTTGTGCGTTGCGGGAGTTGACCGAATTGCCAACTCACGCGCCGCCCATCCGCCAGTTCGATCAACAGGATTGCCTCGTGCGCCTCTTCTCCGTGCCGCATTCGATTGAAAGCGGTTTGATCGGGAAAGCGAATCTGGCTGATTCGGTCCCCCGTTTTCAAGCCGGCTCGATCCCCGCGTCCGCCACGTGCCACCTGTTTCACCAAGTAAGATTCATCCGGTTGCTGCTCCAGACGCATGTCCAGCAACGAGCCGTCCTTGATCTGATCGACGAATGGTGGACTACCCTGAGGAAACGTAACCCCCAAGCTGCTCTGGTCGCAATGCCCGCCCCAACAGCATCCATTCATGAAGCAACCGATTCGGCCAAACGCCAAGCCTAGCACCAGGCACGGGCCCAAGAGATCAGCGATTGCCAGTAGTGGCAGATGATGGTAACGCACAAAGATCAATACGGTGATGGAGGCACCGATGAAGCTTCCGTAGACCACCAGCCCTCCGTCGGTCAGCTTGGCGATGTTGCCCAGCGTTGTGGCCCAGGATTCGGCGGAGAATTGAGGCCAATACTCAATCACATAGAAAATGCGCGCGCCGGCGAATCCGGTGACGATCATCCAGAATGCCAACGACAACATCAGGTCCGGGTGCAGACCCATGCGGCGCGATTCGTGAACTAGCAGGAGCACGCTGGTGACCACGCCCAACAACATCATCATGCCGTAGCCGCGAATGGGAATGCCCAGCGGTATGCCTGCCGCCGTTTGTTCTTCCACCAAGGGAGCGCCCCAGATGATCCCGGCGGCCAACATCAGGAACAGCGGCAGTTCACTCAGTAGTTCGGACTTGCCACGGGGACGCCGAATGCGTGTCAGCAGCAGTGCAACGCCCATGATTACCAGCAGTGCCAGGAACCAGCCGATTCCGAACAAGGGGATGTCAAAAAACGGGTCAGTGTGGGGAATGTAAAAGAGCGTCGATCGCACGATTGTTTTCCGGAGCTGAAGGATCGATTGGGGAATCAAAGAGATTGGAAAATGTGATTGCTTGCTATGCGTCGCCAATGCGGCAATTGTCGAGCAGACGCGTGTTGCCCACATGCGCCGCGATCAGTGCGATCGTATCGTCGGTTACATCCGCAACCGCCTGTAATGTTTGTGAGTCAACCAGTGTCGCATAATCGACGTCGGTAACACCGCCGGCTATCAGGATGGCGAGCATCTGACGGTGTAGGTTGGGACCGTCCCGGTCGCCTTGCTGAGTCAGCTGAGTGACCACGCGTAACGCCTTCGACAAACTGAGTGCGCGTTCTCGTTCGTCAGCGCTCAGGTATCGATTGCGTGAACTCATGGCCAGCCCATCGGGCTCGCGAACAATTGGACAGACCTCGATCTTCACACTCAAATCGAGGTCGCGCACCATGTCCTCGATGACCCGGGACTGTTGGTAATCTTTTTGGCCGAAAAACGCGCGGTCCGCATTGACCAGATTGAACAGTTTGAGCACGATCGTAGCCACTCCGCGAAAGTGGCCTGGCCGGCATTCGCCTTCCAGTGGTCGGGCAACGGCTGGCGGCTCGACGTACGTCGAAAAGCCTGCCGGGTAAATCACGTTGGCGGGCGGCGCGAATATCAAGTCGACTTTTTCACGCGCTAGTAATGCTCGGTCGGCGTCTTCGGTACGTGGGTACTGCGAAAAGTCTTCTTGCGGGCCGAATTGAGTCGGGTTCACAAAGATCGTGGCGACCGTGAAATCGCATGTGGCGACGCTGCGCCGCACGAGACTGAGGTGGCCTTCGTGCAAAGCGCCCATCGTGGGGACCAGGCCGATGCGATGGTGCGATGCTCGAACCTCGTTCAATATGTCGCGTAGCGAAGTCGCGTCGGCAACCACTTGTGGGCGATCGGAACGGTGGTTTGATTGGGCCTTGTTCATTGGACCTTAGTTCACGGGACCTTGTTGGACGTCGTGTTCGTGGGTGCGGGTATGCTTGGCAGTGCTGCAAGCCGACTCTTGTTTAGCGGTTCGCCTCGTCGTGCGGGGCGGTTTGTGCGATATAGTAGTGCGACATGCCGCAGACGCAAACACTGCGTTTGTCAACGCGCCATGTTTCTGCCCCGCCGAACTCAGTGTCAAGTAACTGCGAACCAATACGGATTCCACGTTGATAGCGAGGGTGTATTCGGCGGCTCGTCGCACGTTGTTGTCCGACCGATTGCCCCGAGTAGCTAGCACTTGACGATAGCTAGAGCTAGCACTTGATGGGTGCGAGTGCGTTGATTCTCGGATATTCAGCGCATCGCGTCTATGCCAGCGCGCAGTTCGATCGAGGCGGCTGCCATGTTCGCAGCTGGCACGTGCAGCGTGGGGCCTTGACCGGGCAACGCTAATTGTACGCGCAACTGTGTGGCAAACGATTCTAGCGTCGTTTGCCCGGTCGAGTGTTCCGCATCGAGCGAGGCGGAATGGGGCTGGGGAATTTCCGTGGAGGGTGAATCGCCGCTGGGGGCCAGTTCCAGGTGCAGGATGAAGTGGGGTTGTGGAGCACGCTCGATGGCCGCCATACACGCTTGTTGCAAAGCGGCGCTTGCACGGCATGCTGGCCAGGTCCGAGCCAGTGCCAGAGACTGATTGAGCCAGAAGTTGCTCACAAAACAGTGTTGCTGTGGCAGCTCGCTTGTCGTGATCGTCGCCAGGGCGCTGGATTGTTCGGCCAATGCTGCCACCGCCGTGTCGTCTGCTGCGGTTGCTTCGCAACTGGGCGCTGCTGTCGGCGGCGCAGTGGCCGTGACGGGGGTGACGGGTAAGTCGCGCGCAACAGTGGTCACAAGAGCGCGACTTTTCGACGCGTCGGCACAGCAGACAGCGACGTAGCAGGGCGTCCTGTCCAGTCGCGCAAGTAGGTGTTGGATTGACCAACCTGTTGGACCGTGGATCAACTCGGCGGCGACTTCGCATGCGGGCTCAAGCACGAAACGTCGGATGGCCATACGCGGGTGTGGCAGCACGAGATGTGGGGTCTGCTGGATTAGCTGGTCGTAGAGCAGTAGGTCGAGATCGATCGATCGCGGCCCCCACCGCTCCAGTCGCTGCCGCCCAAGCTCATGCTCCACTTCCCTGATACGAGCGAACAAATGTTCCGGAGGCAAGCTGGTTGTGATGCGAATGGCTGCGTTGAGGAATGAGTCCTGGTCGGCGGGCCCACCAACCGGAGCCGTTTCGTAATAGCGACTGGTGCCCTGCAGTGTTATGCCAGGATGTTCGCAGATTCGTTGGGTCGCTTGATCCAGTTGCGCGGCGCGGTCGCCAATATTCGAGCCGAGTCCAATCAGACAATCTGCCATTGGTCGTAGCTGTCATCGAGAATTCTTGCGTGGGCACTACTGCTGTGCATGCGCTGCACTGTCCAGTCCAGCGGCCTGTGCAAGCAAAAAACGCGCTCGCGAAAAAAAATGGCGGCATGGGAACTTGATCCAACTGTCCCATGCCGCCCAATGCATCAGTACCGCGGTCCATGCGCTGAATGCGATGATCTATTGCGCTGTGCTTACCAAACGCTGTGCTTACCAAACGCTGTGCTTACCAAACGCTGTGCTTACCAAACGCTGTGCTTACCAGTGCGAACTCGTGGTCACCCGCTTACAGCAGGAACGGCACGCTCGGGCGTCGGTGGTGCAACGCGCACATCATACGTAGTTGCATTCCAACTAGTTGTATTTTGACAGAGTCCCCGATATCGCTCCCAAACAGCGCTCCCAAACAGCGCTCCCAAACAGCGTCTAGGCTCGAGTTCGCTGCCACAACGTGGCACGTTTACCCCGTTCGGCAGACTCGTAAACCGTATCTCGTAAACCGTATCTCGTAAACCGTATCTCGTAAACCGCATAACGGCACGAATCGCCGTGCCATTGCTATGCGACAAGTACCGCGCGACGAATATTGTGCGACAAGTACTGTTCGACTGTACCGTTTCGACTTGGAAAACTAAACAAGGGGGGCCCTCCGAACCACGACCAAGGCCGCCGACAGTCGCTCCGATCAATCGCCGCCCCCCAATTATGATTTTTCACATACATGAGAGCAAAACGCGGGCGCGAAAAGTGCACTATTCGCATGCGCGTTGAACAAGCAGAAAGCTCAAGAGACCCAACAAGTCGAACTGCATGTACTCATGGCACAATACGTCGCGCAAGATACACTGCATTCGAGCTGTCGTTTATTACAGGTTGACCCGCTAAGCTATGCGTGCGAGCCAGAGCTGCCAAGCTTTGCCACATCATGCGGCACAAGGGTATTAACGAGCTTTCAAACTTTAAGCTAACAAGAGTCACATTGTGCCGAGTCGAAAGAGAATGTCAAGCAACCTAGGGGTGAGTTTTTCAGTTTGTTGGAAATTGATCATGGCTAGCATCGTAGTTTCCGCTACGGGAACGACATAAATTGTGTCAACCGTCGGTTGTAAAACCTGCTTAATAAGTTTGATTTATTAGAACGTCTAGCTCGTTCGATGGCGCGTGGCAGACCACCAAACTTTGTGAATGGGCTTGCTGTTCGGCGTCCGTTTCTTGAGTCACTTGTTCTTGGATTGTGCGCGCGCCTGTGACAGCGAATAGGGAGAATGCTAAAACC
The DNA here is from genome assembly GCA_024277285.1 of Planctomycetota bacterium. The sequence continues at coordinate 41,492 of JAJRVM010000273.1, read as the reverse complement.
CATATTGAAGCGCGTGCGTCAGCCGTTTCGCGAACGGCCATGGAGTTGTTGGCCTATGTTTGGGGTGGTTGTCGCACTGCGGTACTTACTGCGGAGGTTGCAGCGGCACTTGAAATGGCCGGGAATCCTTGCTTTTCTAAAACCTGACAAACTCGCTTCGTATTTCAGCCGATACGCGCCGACGGCTTGTTTTTGAATTAGACTGGTATTGGCACTCTTGACAATGATTGAGGTACTGTGAACGACCATCAGAACAAAAGCGATTCTGCGCAACCGATAAGCGACGCAGCGGCCGGCAAGCTGCTGCAACCGCTGTTGGAACAGCTGTCGTGTGAAGACCAGCGGGCGATCAGTCCGCGTCGGACCGAGTTGCTTTATGCTTTGCTTGGCGAGGATATTTGTCGGCATTTGGGAGTCTATCGTTTGCGTCCCGACTTTCGGCTGAGCGTGATAATTCCCATCTTCAACGAAGCTAGTACGGTCGAGCGCGTGATTGATTGCGTGCGCAAGACAGGCTTGCCGCTTGACTTGGTGTTGGTGGATGACGGCAGCACCGATGGGACTCGGGACGTGCTCAAGCAGTATGAAGAGTCGGCCGATTGCACCGTGATCTACCACGAGAAGAACTGTGGTAAGGGGGCGGCATTGAAGTCGGGGCTCGCGGCTGCTTCGGGCGACGTGATTGTGATTCAGGACGCGGACATGGAATACGATCCGCGCGACTTACGTCTCTTGCTGCAGCCGATTGTGGAAGACGTGGCGGATGTTGTCTACGGCAGCCGGTTTATCCACAACGATCGTCCCGTTTCGCCGCTCTGGCATCAAGGAGCGAATCAATTGATTACGTTCTTCGCCATGCTTGCCTCGGGCTACAAATTCACTGATGTCGAGACGTGTTACAAGATGTTCCGCAGCGAGTTGATCGAAGATATCGTGCCAACACTGCGCGAAAAACGATTCGGCATTGAAATCGAACTCACTTTCAAGCTAGTAAAAAAACGAGGCATCCGTTTTTATGAGCGGCCGATCCGCTATACGCGCCGCTCGTATGCGCAAGGCAAAAAAATTGGTTGGCGTGACGGCGTCGCCGCGCTCTGGTGTATCTTTCGATATTCGTTGTTTGGTTGACCCTTGGCTCGGATCGTGTCTCGCCTGTTGCATGTTGACCACCTGCTGCATGTTGACCGCGTTGCCGGACCCGTCGTGTTCGCGCCGCACGCGAGCCTCCCACGGAGCGCCTTTCGCGATGGAGGTATAGCAGTGTTCCTGAGCGATTCCTCGACTGATTGTGTTGTTCGCGGCCTCAATTTCGTGAACGGTTACCCGTGCAGCACGAACAAAACTGCGTAGCGATTCGAGGCCCGCTGGGCAAGCGGGATTGGCTTGGCCCCAGAGAGAGTCCATGACTGAATCTCCTTCGCAACGCGCTGAATCTCCCTCACAACATGGTGCGCACGGTGCATCGCAATACGGTGCGCTGGATAACTCGATTCGCCGCAGCACGCGCTGGGTCATGGTCGCGCAAATCGCTTCGCAGCTCATTTCGTTCATCGTGCTGGCGGTCCTCTACCGACTGATTGCACCAGATCAGTTCGGTCTGCTTGGGATGGTTGTGCCCTTGTTGTTGTTGGCCAAGATCTTTGCCTCGTTCGGTCTCAATGTGGCGACGGTCCAGAAAAAAGAGTTGACCGACGGACAATTGTCGACCCTTTTTTGGGCCAGCTTGCTGGTCAGCCTGGTGGTGGCTGGGGCAGTCTCTGCATGCGGTCCGTTGGCGGCGAAAGTTTACCAGACCTCGCAACTCACGCCGCTCGTGATGGCTCTGGCCGGCACGCTGGTGTTGGCTGCGGTTGGCGCGCAACACCAGGCCCTATTGGAACGCAATCTGCAGATCGGTCGGCTGGCCACGGCCCGCGTCATTGCGCAAGCGGTGGGCGGTGTGGCCGCCGTAGTCGCCGCGGTGGCGCATTGGGGTGTATGGGCGCTGGTCGTGCAGCAGTATGTTGAGCTTGCGGTGCTCGGCGCGTTGGTGTGGTGGCTCGAACCGTGGCGGCCGCGCCGCTGGCGACATGGTCACTCGGCTGGTGACTTGCTGCGGTTCGGTGGCTATTACTCGCTCAGTAGCCTGATGTTCTACGTGGCACAGAACGTTGACAAGATTCTGATCGCGTGGTTATTGGCCGGGTCCCGCGAGGGACGAGCCGCGTTGGGGCTCTATTCGCAAGCGTTCAATCTGATGATGAAGCCAGTCTATCTGGTCACGTCGCCGATGACCGGTGTCATGTTGCCCGCTCTGTCGCGACTAGCTCACCAGCGGCGTGAACTCGAGCAGCTTGTGGCGCGCTTCTATCGCATGGTGGCGGTCGTTCTGTTTCCGTGTGGCGTCGGTTTGACGGTTGTGGCGGTCGACGCGATGCTCGTGCTAGGCGGCTCAACCTGGCGTCCCGCCGGTTACCTGCTCATGGCACTGGCGCCCACCGTGCTGACACAAGGACTGCTGAATATTTCCGGCAGTCTGTTCGCGGCGACGGGGCATGCACGAGCGCTGTTTCTCGGCGCGTTGGCCACCGCCTTGGTGATGGTCGGTGCAGTACTCGTCGGGTTCTTCCTAGGCGGCGTTTGGGCACCGGGGCCCGAAGGTGCGACGTTGGCCGTCGCCTGTTGTTATACCGTCGCCACGGTCGTGGTGCTGCCGCTGCCTTATCTTGCTTTTTGCTTTCGCGTTGCGGAGGTGTCGCCCTACACGGTTTTGAGGCCACTCGTGCGCCCGGCCCTCTGTGCCGCGCTGATGGGTGCGGTGGTCTGGACAGTGCGTTACTTCACTGCCTGGCTCGGAATGGTCGGCTTGCCCCAATTGCTGCTGGTTGTCGGCAGCGGTGTGGCGGCCTATGGCGGGTTGGCCCGCAACGAGATTCGTTGGTCCTTGAAGCAGTTGAGAGCTGAGAGATGAGTGGGACAGTGTTGCGTCGCGATCGCGCTTGCCACGTGTGACAAGCAGGGACGCAGCTTCTTCCAATTCCTGCACGCATCGCTCACTGCCAAATTCACCGGAACGACCTCTCCCACGCTGTTGCCAAGTTGATCACGTGTCGGCACCATTCCTTTGATTCAATTGAGTAGAATGTTGTCCGGTTGGAGGTGCTTACTGCGCACGTGAAGGCCAGACAAGGAGTAAGATTATGGGCACCCGTTCACGCGGTTCAAGCCACAATTGATTCGTCACGCCAACCACGGAACCAATATCCCGCTTCAAGTGGCGTCCGAGTTGAAAGGCGGGAAGCCAACGTTGAAGCCAACCGCGTCTTGATTCGGTCTCAGCAAAGCGCCGATTACTGGAAAACTTCACGTTCGACCGACGCAAGACGAAGGGCGAGCTGCTGGTAGCTGACCCGTCGTGCGCCCGACCGGGGCATGCCCGGCGGAGCGAATTTTCATCAGCGTCTATCCGCAGTCCCTTTCTAAATGTGCCAATCGCGTTCTCGTTTCCGTGAACGGTTACGATTAAGAGTAGGATCATGATTAAGAGCACCCGTCACACGCACTCTGCATAGCGGGGAGCTTCATGGCCAGGAGTGGGCCCCCTGTAAAAGCTTGACGAGGGAACGCGGATGGTTTAGGGTGCAGGTAAGCGCGTCTGCGTGAGAGAAATGACCGAGAACTCTGCGCGGGGAACCGTCAGGGAATCACCTAGAGAATGCCCGGGGTGATGCTTGGTGTTGTCGAGCTCGTGTTGCGGCGGATTGGTGGAAGCGGCAATCTCATGGAATTGGCTTGTCACGGATGTGTTGCCCGTTTGCGTTGTGCACGGGTAGCACGCGTGGAGGTGTTCGAGATCTAGAGAGCAGCGGAGTTTCGCCATGACTGTCGAAAAAAGGAAGTCAACGGTTACGGTCAATGCAGCGTTCTTGCAGGAGATCAAGGAGGTCAACGAAGAACTTTGGAAGCTGCTGGATGACGTAAAGCAACTGTGTGACACGCCGCAAAATGTTCAGCAGCAGGGCCGGCGGGTCGCCGAAGCCTTGGAGGAGTTGCGCGACAAGTTGGCGATGCACTTTGCGTTAGAAGAAGCTTACGGGTATTTTGATGGTCCTGTCCATGTTGCGCCGCATCTGAGTGAGGCGGCAAGCAACTTACGTGATCAGCACCAAGTGTTGTTTGCCATGATTCGCGATTTGGCGGACAAAGCAGACGAGTTGCAACGTATGGGCAAGCTTGCCGAAAACGGCCCTCTGGTGGTGGAACGATTTCACCTGTTTCTTGAACAGTTCCAGCAGCATGAGAACCGTGAGAACGAGTTGATCCTTGATGCCTACGATTCGGATATCGGCGTTGGCGATTGAGAGCGAGAGTCCGAATCGATTGTTTGACGCGGGGTCGTTGGGGCTGGATTTCGCACGAAAGGCGACGCTGTCTGATTTAGTTACGGGGCAACGCCACGTTTTCCGTGTTCCATGACCGAATTCACGTCGGTCCAATCCGTCACGCGAGGCACCCAGGGCGGCACAGAATGAGCGACGATTCGGCAGTTGGACGACCGATGGAAATACTGCTCGTCGAAGACGGGCTTGTGGACGCCCGTTTGGCGATTGGTGCGTTGCAGCAGTGTGGGTTTCGGCATCGCTTGACGCTGATTCGTGATGGTGAGGAGGCGTTGGAATTCATTTACCGCCGCGGCAAGTTCGCCCGAGCTCCACGCCCCGATCTTATCTTGCTCGATCTCATGCTTCCCAAGAAAAGCGGCTTGGAGGTGCTTGACGAAGTCAAGTCGGATGATGAACTCAAAGGTATCCCCATTGTGATCATGACAGCTTCGGAAGCGGAAGATCACAAACTGCGCTGCGATACGATGGACGTTGATGGTTATATCATTAAACCTGTCAACTTTCAGAAGTTCCTCGAGTTGGTCCGGAAGCTCAAGAAATTCTGGTTGGATGATGTTATCCTGCCGTCGCTTGACTGAGAACCTGCAACACGGCTGCCGACCAGCCAGGTCCTTTCAGCCAGGTCCTTTCAACCATGTCCTTTTCAAATCTAGGTCCTTTTCAAATCTGTCCGGCCGATTGAAGTAAGTGGTTTTGTCATAAGCCCATTCGTTGCGTTTGGTCGCGAACGGCTAAGATACAGCAACCAATCATTCCTCCAGCTCCGACCTCCGCCGATGGGAGTGGCCAGGGGCGACTCTTGATTTGCGGCCCCACAACATGTCCACGCTTGAATATCCACGCATGTTTCGACTTCGTCAACACTTGGAACGGCCTCGGATTGAGGACGTGGCAGGTGCTGTGGAAGGAGCATTGTCTGACTTGCAGCTGAATGCGCGAATTGGATCTGGACAGAGCGTGGCCATCACGGCCGGAAGTCGTGGCATTGCGAATATCGCGACCATCTTGCGCAGTATCGTTGCCCACCTTAAGTCGCTGGGTGCCGTGCCGTTTGTCGTGCCAGCTATGGGCAGCCATGGAGGTGCCACTGCTGCGGGACAGCGGCAGTTGCTGGAAAAATATGGTGTGACGGAGGCATTCTGCGAATGCCCCATTAGGTCGAGTATGGAGACGGTGGTGGTTTGCCAGGCGGAAGAAGGGTTTCCCGTCCATTTTGACCGGCATGCTTACCAGGCGGACCATGTCTTCGTCTGTGGCCGCGTGAAGCCGCATACCCGATTCGTCGGCGATGTGGAAAGTGGATTGATGAAAATGATGCTCATCGGGCTGGGCAAACATGCCGGGGCACTGGTCTATCATCGAGCGATTCAAGATTACAGTTTCGGGCAGATCCTCCATAGCGTTGCCCGGGAGGTGCTCCAACAGTGCGGCATTGTCGCTGGGTTGGCCGTCGTCGAAAACGCTTACGACGAAACCGCGAAAATTGCCGCCGTGTTGCCGAGTGATTTTGAGGCTCGTGAACGCGAACTGCTGTGCCTGGCGCGTCAGTGGATGCCCAAGTTGCCGTTCGATCGCGCCGATCTGCTGCTGATTGACGAAATCGGCAAGGATGTCAGCGGCGCTGGACTCGACACCAATGTAGTGGGCCGGAAGTATCTGGACCATGCCCCGCGCGATGACGAGTATCCCAAGATCAAATACCTGGTCGCTCGACGGTTGACCGAGGCTTCTCAAGGTAACGCAACTGGACTGGGACTGGTCGAATTCTGCCGCAGCGATCTCCTTCAACAGGTGGATGTGCGTGCCACCCGAACGAACTGCTTGACCGGGAGCCACCCTACGGCTGCCATGATACCGCTTGATTACGAGACGGATCGTGAGATTCTGGATGTCGCACTCTCGGTGATTGGTCTGACTCCGTCCGCCAAGGCACGCATCATGTGGATCGAGAATACACTGAAAATTGCCGAGATCGAGTGTTCGGAGGCATATTTTGACGAGGCGGTCGACCGATCGGACTTGGAGATTTTGACGCAACCTCGTAAGCTGCCCCTTGGCGATGACGGCAACCTGCCTGTCATGACCGCATTGACTTGAGTTTTCTGTCGAGCATCATCCACTGAGCGGTTCGTCCAAAGCGAATTGAATTCCGCCATGAGCGGCACTTGGTCCCAACGCATCGAGCAACATTACGCCCTCCAGTTGCCGGAGGACGTGCGCGCTTGGTTGGACCAACAGATTTGGCAAGAGCTGGGTGGCGCCGAGTTTTGTCAGGCCCGAACTCCCGAACAGTTGCTTGAACCCGAACCGGGCACGATCTGGGCGGGGTTCATGATGCCCGACACGCTGCCGATCATCGGCAACGACTACGGCGACTGGCTCTGCCTACGCATTGCGACCGATGGCACGTTGACGGAATTGATCCACTGGTCGCACTGCGGTGGCGATTGGATTCCTTACGGTCGCAATCTGGCCGAAGCGTTGCTTTATGATGCTTCCCTGCGGGTGCTCGACCCGCAACGCCCTAACATGGCGAGCCTTGAGTTGTCGGGGGATGGACCGTCGGGGGACCACGTGTTTCGATTGGCTCAGTGGGCCGGCCAATGGGTGATGGAAGATGATTCGTCAACGCAGCCGTCTTGGTTGGCGGCCGATGTGATGGGCGGTGGGAATAACGCGACCGTCCTGGATTGGTTCGTGAACGGACGCGTTGCTGAGTTTGCGGTGCGTCGCGATCGCATCTTGAACTGTTTGGAGAGTCGGCTGAAAGTGGTCAGCGAACCGGCGTTAGCGCGGCAGATTGGTGTTGCGTGGGAGCCTGATTTTGTGCGCTGGTTGTTTGATGCCGACTTGATTCCGCGACCGGAACGGCAGCGACTCGAACAGGCCGTTGACGGTGTTGACGGTGTTGACAGTGATCTGTTTTGCCAGGATTGGGCGGTCGCCGAGCGTGAGGCACTGGCGGTGATTCAACGTCGCCAGGATCTGGGATGGGCTTTCGATGTTGCCGGTTGGGCGGCGCAACGGCGTGGCGATTGGGCGACGGCCGTAGCACACTATCTGGCCGGCATGCAGACCTCGTGGTTCTCGGACGATACCGTGCGGTTTCGGACGCACTGGTTTGAAGAGGGGTACGGCAAATTTGCCGCTTCGCGGCTGGCGACGTTGGTCGAGCATTTGACCGACGCGCAGCGCAACGATCCCTACCTGCGCATCTTTCTGGAAAACGATTCCGAGTCGTTGCGGCCACGCGTGCATCAATACTGGCTTGGTTTGGCGCACGACGCTCAGCAGAAGGGCGAATTCCAGCAGGCCTATCGGTTCTACTACCGTGCCGGGTGGGATCTCGGGTTACAGCCCGTTGCCGGGTACGGCGAGATTTTCGATGGCCTGCGTCTTTGTGCGACTTCGGCAGGTGCTCCGGCTCTGGCCGCGATCGCCGAAATGCATCAGCGGTTCCTGGCGTAGCGTGGAATGGACCTCTACGTCGTTCTGGCGTTTCGCGCGATTGGCTCGAAAGTGTCTTCAAGTATCGACGTGTTTGTGCCATGAGCCGCTGCCAAGCGTGAACGGCTATTTTGCATCGGGTGTGACCAGTCGAGCCGCTGAAACGGATACTGCTGACCCGTTTTACGTGCGCGCGTGTTCCAGCAAATCGAGTGGATGGTCGATGATCGCCCGAGCGCCAGCTTGTTCAAGCTCGGTACGGTCGCGAAACCCCCACGTTGCGCCGATGGCGACCAACCCAGCACCGCAAGCGGTTCGCATGTCGACGGCCGTGTCGCCCAGGTAGAGGCATGATTGCGGCTCCACGTCAAGTGTCTTCAGTACTTCCTTGACGCCGGTCAGATCAGGTTTGGGCGGGCGCGTTTCGGTCTGCCCTAATACCGTCGCAAAAGAATACTCGGCCAGGTAATGGTCAACGCATTTACGGGTGGCTGACTGCGGTTTGTTCGACAACACGGCAAGGGTCATACCACGTCGCACCAGTTCGTCGAGCATTTCCGGCACGCCGTCGTACAGGTGTGATTCGACATTCCAAGTGCGGTGATACTGGTCGATGAATTCCACGATCAAGTCGCTCCGCAATTGTTCGTCGTCATGACGTTCTGGCGGCAGAATTCGATTGAGCAGTTTTTGCACGCCGTCACCAACGAAATAACGATAGGCCTGAACGTCGTGCGTCGGCAATCCGCGCGCCTCCAAGACTGCATTTGCCGCATTAGCGATATCCGCAAGCGAATCGAGTAACGTTCCGTCCAGATCAAATACGACGGCTTGAGTATCCATAATCGTTAGTTGCCTTGCCGGTGTGCGGGGGAAATACGACGGTGTGCTCCTGGTCACTCTAGCTGATTGCGGCTGGCAGGTCAGTAGGTCGCGCGCGACGCAGTGTGGAACGACGCTCCGCGTCGTTCGCATTGCGAAGGAGCTTTCCATTTCTATGATCGCCGAGTGGCAGGAATCCACTACGGAGCTGGCGCTCACCAGGACGCTCCCAGTCGCCGAATCTTACTGTGTGGAACGACGCTCCGCGTCGTTCTCGTGTAGCCGTTCACGGAGATGTGGCCATGAACAACAGGCTGCAGGAGAGGGACCGCTGATGATCGCTAATGCAACGGGAGTCCACTCTTGGTATCATTTGAACGTAGGCGGTTTGCGTGTTGGTGGCAGAGTGTTCGATGGTGCGGAGCCTCTGTGGTCGCTCGGATTGTCTTGGCGGTGGTTTCCTACGGCACTTGCTAATGCCGGGGCAGCTATTGGCCTCGCCTCACTATGGCGAAAGGTGGGCACGTCGGTGGCTCGATATCGCGCGCTATAGCGATACCAACGGATATGAAAAGGATCGGCCACGGACCATGTGGCCCTATCGCGATTGGGTGATCAACGCATTGAATCGGGATATGCCATTCGATCAGTTTACGATCGAGCAGGTGGCCGGCGATATGCTGCCCAACGCTACGCTTCAACAGCGTATCGCCACCGGATTCCATCGCAATACGATGATCAATGAAGAAGGAGGGATCGATCCCGAAGAGTTTCGGTACCTGGCGATGGTCGATCGGCTGGCCACTACCGGCACGGCTTGGTTGGGACTGACCCTTGGCTGTGCCCAATGCCACACGCACAAGTACGATCCGATCGCGCAAACAGAGTACTATCGACTGATGGCGATGATCAACAACGCCAACGAAGTGACGTTGGACGTGCCGAGCGAAGAACTGGTGGCGAAACGCCAGTCGCTCGAACAAAAAATTGCCGAACTGGAGAGTCGGTTAGCGGATGTCTTTCCGCTTCCTCCGGCCAACGAGGCCGTTACTGCGGGGGCGTCTGCCGCTGCCGCAGACGCCGCGGATGAAAATGGTGTTCAGGCTCAACCTGTCGCGAATCAGCCCACGGAAGAATTGCCTGCTGAATCCCAGGTTGCGGAATCGCGGCTGACCGAGTCGCAACGACGGGCGCGGCACCTGCAATCCAAGTTTGCACAATGGCAGCAAGCCGAGGCGACGCGCACGGTGGATTGGACCGTGTTGGAACCACGGCATGTCGAATCGAACTTGCCAAGTGTCGATCTGTTGGATGATGGGTCTGTTTTGATTAGCGGTGATCAGACGAAGAACGACACGTTCGTGGTCACGCTCGAACCGGGCAATCGGTCGATTACGGCGTTTCGTTTGGAAGTGTTGCCTCACGCCAGCCTGCCGGAAAAGGGGCCAGGTCGCCGCGTGGTCGGACAGGGAGCAAGTGCTGGCGTGGGAGTTGGCAAGATCGCACTTGCCTCGCTGTTATGCGACACGCTTCGAGCTGACCAGGCCGCGCCGCGCAATCCGCTGACACCGCGACCGCCTCACTTTCCGCCGAAAGTCAAGTCGGTGATCTACCTGTTTATGGCTGGCGCGCCGAGTCAATTGGACATGTTCGACAACAAGCCGGTCTTGAGCAAACATGAAGGCAAACCGGTACCGGCCGAAATCGTGCGCGACCAGCGTTACGCGTTTATTCGTCCCGACTCGACGCTGCTTGGCCCTCGATTTCCCTTTGCCAAACAGGGTCAGTGCGGTGCTGAGTTGTCGAGCATTGTGCCGCATCTGGCCGAGATCGTCGACGATATCGCGATTATCAAGTCGATGCATACGAACCAGTTCAACCATGCTCCGGCTCAGATCTTGGTCAATACGGGCAGCCCGCTTCATGGCCGGCCCAGCATGGGGTCGTGGGTTACCTATGGGTTGGGTAGCGAGGCGGATGATCTGCCGGCCTTTGTGGTGTTATCGACCGGTGGGGGGACCAGTGGTGGCGCGGCGAACTGGTCGAACGGGTTCTTGCCCGGCGCGTATGCCGGCGTCCCGTTCCGCTCGCAAGGGGATCCGATCCTGTACGTTTCGAATCCGCCTGGTGTGACACGGCCGATGCAGCGTGAAGCAATCGATTTAATTCGTACGATGAATCAAACGCAGCTCGATCAGATCGGCGACCCGGCGATTGCCACGCGCATCAACGCTTACGAGACGGCGTTTCAGATGCAGAGCCGAGCGCCCGAACTGATGGATTTCACTCAGGAGACACCGGAGACTTTGCAAGCGTACGGTGCCGAGCCGGGTAAGGGATCGTTTGCCAATAACTGCCTGTTGGCTCGACGGCTGGTCGAACGAGGTGTGCGGTTTGTCAACGTCTATCACAAAGGCTGGGACCATCATTCCAACGTCGAAGGCGGTTTGAAAGACCAATGCGGTAAGACCGATCAGGCGTGCGCTGCGCTGGTTAAGGATCTAAAGCAGCGTGGCATGCTCGATGATGTACTGGTGGTTTGGGGCGGCGAGTTCGGGCGCACGCCGATGGTGGAATCGAGTGCCGCGTTGGGCCGCAGCCTGGGCCGCGATCACCATCCACAAGCGTTCACGATGTGGCTGGCTGGCGGCGGTATCAAGAAAGGGATCACGCTCGGCGCGACCGATGAACTTGGTTTTCACATCGCCGATTCGCCCTTCCACGTGCACGACCTGCAGGCCACAATCCTGCATCTGCTGGGACTCGATCACAAACGACTCACGTTCGCCTATCAGGGCCGCGAATTCCGCTTGACCGACGTGCACGGCGAATTGATCCGACCCCTGCTGGCATAATCGGCTGCGTGGCACTTTCCTGAGTGAGCGGGACTCGGCGTAATTGTTGGCCACTTGCACGAATGCGAATTGCCTCCAACTCCGCGAACGGAGCCAGTGTTTTCGTGTTCCATTTGCACGCGTGTTGCCGCTTCAACGAGCACTGGCTCCGCTCGCGTTTGCGTTGTGTGATAATGGCAGCGCATTCTTGCGCTCGCTCAGCCAGTGCCACCCGTTCCCAAGCACAACATCGGTTGGGTGGCACCGAGGAGAGTTTCAAACTACAGCGCGACTTTGGCCCATTGTTTATCGAGTCGTTTGGGGGAGACGGTCAGGGACGTGCCGAGTTGTTGCGCGAAGAGCGATACGCGGAGTTCTTCGATCATCCAGCGGAATAATTCGAGTTGTTAATCGACGACGCCCCGCTGGCGGTGCGTTTCGGCGCGCTGTCGATAGTTGTCAAGCAGCGGTGCGAGCTGTTGCATGGACTGGGTATCACGGGCCTGACCACCGTGCAGCAGTTTGTCGAGCCGTTGGTCGACGGCTTGTAAGTAACGCGGGAAATGCTCGAGCCAGCACCAAGGAGTGGTGGTCAAGAAGTCGGTCGGTAGGAGTTCGGCAAGTTGTTGCTGTACGTCGTCGAGCGCGTCAGCAAAACGGCTCTTGGGCAGTTCCTCGATCGCCAGTTGTGCGCCGTGGTAGGCGGTGAATAGCGGATGCACAATGCGGGTGACTTGCGTTACGGCAACACCGGCTCGATCGGCTGCCTCGTCTAGCCGTTGTCGATACTCCGACTCGCTGCGCGGCAACTCTGCTTCGCCTAGGAACGCTCGATCGGCGATCAGCAGGGCCAGTTGCGTATCGAGTTGGCGACCGGGCACCAGGGTTGCTGCCAGGAGCTTGGTCTCACTCAGCTTGGGGAGCCAGGCGACATGGGCACGCAGCGACTTTTTTTCCGCCAGATAATAAAGTCGTCGTATTCCGCGACGGGATTCCTGTTGTGCTCGATCCGGCGTGTCGAGCAAGCGGAGCGCCACTCCGTCGGGTTGCTCCATCACGGCCGGGTAGGCGGTTACGCGCAAACTGCCTCGCGAGACGGTCACTTCTGCGGGCACATTGCCAAAGTCCCACGTCGTGCTCGATGGGCGGTTCCAAGCCGAGTCGTCGATTTGGCCTGAGGGCCCGTCGGCCGCAGTACCGAACGTATCGCGCAGTCGCTTGAGCGAATGGTCGACGGCCAAGGTGGTTCCATCGTCATCGACCACGCGGACTTTCATGACCAGGTGAGACGGTAGCCGATCGAGTTGAAACGCGTCGACGGGGATGGTCTCGCCACTGATGCGTTCCAGCACGCGCGCCAGCGTGGGGAGTAGTGGTCCGTCGCCAAATTGCAGTTGCTCGGCCGCTTGGCGCGCGGTATCGGGCGCGGGGACCAGACAGCGGCGGATGGACTTTGGGAGCGAACGGATCAATGCGGTGATCTTCTCTTCGAGCCGACCGGGAACGAGCCAATCGATCTGTTCGTTGCCAATCTGATTGATGGCATGTTTCGGTACCGTGACGGTGACGCCATCTTCTTCGTCACCCGGTGTGAATCGATACCTCAGCGGGAATGACGTTTTGGCCAAGTCCATGGTGTCGGGGAATTGGCCCGAAATCGTGTCGCTCGGTGTCTCGGGCATCAGGTCGGCGCGCGTCATGCACAGAACGCTCGGCCGACTGCCCTGTTGGTCGGTACGGAGTTGATTGGCACCGCGCCGTTCGGGACTCTCTTCTTTCAGCCATTGCTTCAGCCGTCGCCCATCGAAGACGTGCGGGGACAACCGCCGATCGTAGTACTCGAAGATGACCTTTTGCCCGACGACCCAGTCGGTGAGTCGTTGCTTGGCGGCCAGTTCTTCAATCTCCTTGATCAGGGCGCGGTTGTGGTCGAGGAAGGCGAATCGCTCGGTCAGATCGCTTTCGACCAGCGCGTGTTGGATGAACAACTGCCGAGCGGTTTCGGGATCGACCGGTCCCAAAGGGATGCGCCGCCGCGGGACGATCAGCAATCCGAACAACGACACTCTTTCGAACACCATCGCCGCGCCTGATTGACTGTCCCAATGGGGCTCGTTGTATGCGTGTTTGACCAGATGTGCCGCCAGCGGCTCAATCCAATCGGGGTTGATACGTGCCACCGTGCGGCAATAGCGGCGCGTCGTCTCGACCAGTTCCGCGGCGACGATCCACTTGGGACGTTTTTTGAATAGTCCGGAGCCAGGCCAAAGATGGAACTTGTAACCGCCGGCGCCGGTGTACTCGTATGTGTCGCCGCGATAACCGATCCCCGCCAACAGGCCGGTCAGCAGGGCGCGGTGAATGGCATCGTAATCGTCGCGGCGTTGAGATCGTTTACGGCCACTGTCTTCGACGATCTTGCGTAGCTGACGATAGATGTCGGACCATTCCCGTAGCCGGTTGTGGGACAGGAAGTTCTTGCGGCATGCTTTGCGGAGCTGGTTTCTCGATAGCGTTTCTTTCAGGTGATGGTAGAAGTCCCACAGTTTCAAGAGGCTGAGGAAATCGGAGTCTTCGTCAGTAAACTGCGCATGGCACTGGTCGGCCAATTGGGCTTTTTCGGCGGGACGCTCGCGCGGATCTTGCACTTCCAGGCCGGCGGCGATAATCAACATTTCTTCCAGACACTGGTTCTCGTCTGCGGCCAGGACCATGCGGCCGATGCGCGGGTCGACCGGCAAACGGCTCAATTCGCGCCCGATCGGTGTCAATTTACGGTGGCGATCGATAGCGCCCAGTTCAAATAGCGTCTTGTAGCCATCGCGAATTGCGTCCAACCGGGGTGGGTCGAGGAACGGGAATTCGTCAATGGCGCCCAGCTTCAAAGCCATCGTTTGCAGAATGACCGAAGCCAGGTTGGTGCGGCGGATTTCAGGCGTCGTGTATGCCTCGCGCGCCAAATAATCTTCTTCGCCGTACAGGCGAATGCAGATCCCTGGACCAATACGCCCACATCGCCCCTTGCGCTGGTCGGCTGACGCTTGCGACACCGATTCGATCGGCAATCGCTGTACCTTGCTGCGTGGCGAGTAGCGGCTGATGCGCGCCGTGCCCGTGTCGATGACGGAGCGGATCCCGGGGACGGTCAACGAGGATTCCGCCACGTTCGTGGCTAACACGATGCGCCGATTGCGATGCGCCGCAAAGACGCGATTCTGTTCTTTGGCCGGCAGGCGAGCGTAGAGTGGCAGCAATTCAAGCGGACGATTGCGACGTTGTGCGTGGCGACTGAGAAGCGCCGTTGTTTCGCGAATGTCGCGTTCGGTTGGCAAGAAAACCAGGATGTCGCCGTCGCTGTCACGTGTCAATTCGTCGACCGCTGCAACCACTAGATCGGTCGGTTCCGGTTGCTCGCCCTCCTCGCCTGGTTCCCCGGGACGGTAACGGAGCTCGACCGGATAGCTGCGTCCCGACACTTCGATGATGGGAGCTGGTTGGGTGGGGGTCGAAAAATGCGCGCTGAAACGCTCCGCATCGATGGTCGCCGAGGTGATGATGCAACGCAATTCACGCCGTTTTGGCAGCAGTCGTTTGATGTAGCCCAACAGAAAGTCGATGTTGAGCGACCGTTCATGAGCCTCGTCAAGAATGATCGTGTCATACTGATTCAGAAAGCGATCGCGCGGCGTTTCGGCTAGCAAGATACCGTCCGTCATCAACTTGACGTAGGTTTCCGGTCGAGTCTGATCGGTGAAGCGGATCTTGTAGCCCACGTCGTGGCTCAGGGGCGAGCGTAATTCTTCGGCCAATCGTGTGGCGATCGCCCGTGCGGCGATGCGGCGTGGCTGCGTGTGGCCGATTAGTCCGTCGACGCCACGTCCCATCTCGAGGCAGATTTTTGGCAACTGCGTTGATTTGCCCGACCCTGTTTCACCGCAAACGATGATGACCTGATGAGCGCCCAGTGCCTGAGCAATCTCTTTGCGGCGACTGTGGATCGGCAGCGACTCGTCGTACGTAATCTGTGGCAGTTTGGCTTGTCGCTGGCGACGGCGCGCGACCGACTGCTCCACGGCCGCACCCAACTCCTTAAGGCGGGTGGTCGCCTCGGGGGCGTCAGGCTTGGCACACAGTGATTTCAGCCGCTGGCGCATGCGGAAGCGGTCGGGCTCCATGGCTCCTTCGATGGCCATACTGATTTGCTGGAAAAGTGTCTTGGACACGCCGCGTAGACCTGATTGTTGAGAACCCTACAGAAGACTTGGCCCGCACCGCTCGTTGTTCGAGAGGAGTTGCGCCCAGGCAATCGTCTAATGGTGGGTTTTACGTGATGGGGGCCGTTCTCTCCGAGTCATTCTCTCTGGGGGCCGTACTCTCTGGAGGCCGTACCGTGCGTGCGACACGATAAACACATGGCTGCCATGGATGGCTGTCGTTCTGGTCCGTGTGGGTGGTGTGAAGCGTCGAGCCGCGAGCGATGTCAAACCGCCAAGCTCTTCTCCTAAGGGACTTGGACCCAACGGACGCGCCGAAGGTTCGGCGTGGCGATGTTGGTTCCCTGCACTCATCCTATTGGCTGCCATCAGGTCCGGTCTAGGGCGGTTAATTCGGGACTGCAATTCGGGACTGCAATTCGGGACTGGGCCTGGCGTGTTGAAACGGTGGGTGTTTGGTGAAACTGGAGGGAATTCGTGCTCAGAGCTTGCTATGCCCCCGGGCACTTGATGAGTCTCGCAGCGCACTTCTCCGGCACCAATGCCACGGATCATCGACCGTTTTTTGGCCCGGAGGGCCAACACCGCCCTTGCCGGGGTCGTCAGACCCCGGAACTTGGCAACTCGGAGCCCAAAAAAGCCCCGGAGGGGCGATACAGGCAGCACCGATCGCGTTTCCTGTGTCGCCCCTGCCGGGGCTTGCCGGTTCTGGCGCGAACGGCACCGGCAGAGGCTATGCCGGCCCTCCGGGCCTAATTCGCTTCATGGTTTCCTCCTGTTGTGACACGGTTCCGGCGCTTCTGCTGAGCCCTTGGCGGGCCCAGCTACGAACTTTTTTTGGCCCGGAGGGCCTAAAAAAACGTAGCCCCATTCCAGTGCCACCGGGCGCCGATGCGTTCGGTTAGCAGAAAGAGCACGCCAAGAGCATTTTCGTCAGCCCAGTCTGGGCTCCTGGCGGTACACCGCTGGCCGAACGTGACGGGAGCATGTCGATTCACTCCCAGGCTGTTTGTTTCTTTTCACGGCACGGAGTGCCGTGCCACTGTCTCTTTTCACGGCACGGAGTGCCGTGCCACAATGCGTCTGGATTCTGGGGCGGTAACGAGTATACTGTAAGGGCTCACATTAGATTGCACTGTCACCTGGATGCTGGCGTCTGCTTGTTTCGACACCGCAGAACGTACGTGTTGATACTCCTGGCCACTCTGTTTTTGCTGCTATTTTCGGATTTGTTTGCCGGTTATTACGCGGCAAAATTGCCCGGCAGAATTATCGTGTGGCATCTGACAGTCGTTTGCGATCCGCGCGTTGTTTGCAGGGGGGGAGCTGCCCCGCCAGTTGCTCGCTATGGCAGCGAAGCAGAACACGACGCACGATTCATCCGCGCTACTTTACACGCGCTATTTTGATTTCATCTTTGATTGGGAGATTTCTATGGGGAAGAAGGAGGAAGCCCTTGAAGTGGAGGGTACCGTAACACAGGCACTTGCGAACACGCGTTTTCGAGTCCAGTTGGAAACCGGAAACGAAGTGCTTGCACACGTGGCTGGCAAGATGCGGAAGCACTTCATCCGCATAGTCCCGGGTGACAAAGTTCGCGTGGAACTCTCGCCTTACGACCTGACCAAGGGGCGTATCACGTACCGCGAGCGGTAGTGGAGATCAGGTGTTGGCACATGGCTCGCACCCGTTCGTCCCCCTGCTCTTTTCGTCTGTTTATTGGACGAACGCGCCGCACGACAGAGTTCCCAAAACAGGAGTACGCCGCGACTTGACTGTCTTCATGGCAGTTGAGCTTGCCGACCGAATCTGCTGCGCGGTCTGTCTTGATTGGCGCTATCCCGTTTGCGGCGCTGGCTGAACTACTGAGAACTTGCTTGTCAGTGGCGATTTTATTTGTCTCGCGCTTGCTTTCGCCCCCCCCAGTCTGCAAACGACAGTGCTCAGTCGGTAACAAGGGGGCCGGTACACGAGGGCGAGAACAGCCCGCGTCACACGTCTTTCTTGCCCGTCGTTTTCTTTGCCCTCCTGAAGAAAACCTCTTGACGAGCTACGGTGTCCCCTATTCGAGCGTCACACGGGCAAAGAACGGAGCAATAGACATTACGTCGGCTCGTCGTGGGACTGCCTCGAGCCACCCGTTCTTAGCCGCCCAAGCGTCTTCGTACTTGCATGGCTAGATCTGTAGAGGGGGTGTCCCGCGCGGTCGCCCTGGTGGCATTGCGTCAGCCGCCCGGCGCGGTCCTGTTCCTTGGTTCCCCGTTTCAAGCTCCTTCGGTGGGGAACGCCGCGTCGCGAAATCAGGCGTTAGAATGTGCTTTGAAATTGGTTCCCAACGCACAAATGGGTCCGTTTTCTAACTCGACTGAGCAGTAGAACTAAGCGATCTTCGGTTCCGAGCCGTTGTTCCGCAGATTCTAAATCACGTTCTTAGAATGCGCCGCACCAGGAATCGCAAAACTCAACCCTGTTTCCGCGGGTAAGATAAGGGTGTTAGCGCACCCGTTTCTTCCGGCTCCTGCGGTCTTGGCTTTTCGGTTTTCGCGCTGTCGGCCTGGAGGGATAAGCTATGCGTTGTTCAATTCGCGTGTGCTCGGCAAACGCGTGTTGGGGTGATTCGACTCGGCTGGAAAGCGGTCGAGTTGTGATGTGGTCGGATCGTGAGGTCCGGTGAAGCAGCAAGGAGATCCGTGGTGAATCAGTTGATCCGTCAAGTCTACAGCACGTTTTGGGCGATCGCTTTGATGGCGGCCATTCCAGCCAGTGCGTTGGGGCAATCGAGCATGGCGAGTGATGACGGGGCGGTCAAACCGGTTGCCGTTCTGTCGATTGCCAGCATCGATCGCTTGATGGATGACTTTGCCTACCTGACAAAGGCCGCCGGTCGCGCCGAAGTGGCGGGGCAAATGCAGGTGATGAGCGCCATGTTCCTGCAGGGTTTCGATCGCACTCGACCAGCTGGCGTATTGATCACGATCGAGAACGACGAGCCGAAGGGGATTGGGTTCTTGCCGATACCGGATGGTGACAAAATGCTGGGCATGTTGAAAGACAAGCTGGGTGCCGAAGTGGACGACTTGGGTAACGGTATCAAGAAGCTGGAGTGGGGCAAAGGGGTGTATCTCAAACAGCAGGGCCCATGGTTGTACTTCACCGACAACCCGCAACATCTGTCCCGCTTGCCGGAAGATCCGGTTGCGATGCTTGGTGGCCTGGACAAGAAATATGGCATCGCCATGCGGTTTTACGTCCGCAATATTCCCCAGGGTCTGCGCGATGTTGCCGACTTCGCGTTGCAGAGCCGGATCGACGCGGACCTGAACGCAGGTAAATTGGACGACCCCGAGCTTGACAAGGCATTTGTGGAATCACTGCGGACCAGCATGAAGCGATGGACCACCACGTTGATCAACGATTCGGATCAGTTAACGATTGGCTGGGCTGCGGACAGTGCCAATCGGTGCGTCTATGTCGACTTGCACGCGGTAGCTAAGGATGGCTCAGCGCTCGCGCGGCAGTTCCGTTCGACGTTGGACAGCCGGTCCACATTCACCGGATTTGCAGTCGACGATGCGGCTGTCACGTTGCAAGGATCGCTGCGCGTCAGCCAGCAAGGACGACAGCAGATCAGCACGTTTCTGCAGTATGTTCGCAAGAAGGTCAACAAGGGAATTGACGAGGACCCCAAGGCTCCCGAATCGCTCAAGGGGATCGTCAATAGCGTCTTGGGCGTTGTGGAAGCTACGGTGCTCCAAGGCAAGACCGACATCGGTGCCACGCTGCTGCTGGCCTCCAAGTCGTTCAAATTCGTCGGCGGAGTGCGAGTAGCGGATGGCCACGCACTGGCGAGTGCGTTTCAGGATTTCTTTGAATTGGTCAAGAACGAACCAGATGTTCCGGAAGCCCATTTCTTTGCTGGGAAACACGACGACTTGGATCTGCATACGTTGTCGCTGCCAATCGCTCCCGAAGAAAAAGTCGCCCGTCAGGTGTTGGGGGAAGACCTCGATATCACCATCGCAACCGGGCCGGAGCAGCTGTATGTTGCGATCGGTAAAGAAAATGCCAAGTTGCTGGAAACAGTGGCTGACAAGTCGAAGGAAAACGGCGAGCAGGTGGTACTGCCATTACGATTGTATGTCGCGTTGAAGCCGATCATGCGGTACCTGGCCAGCCTGGATGAGAAGGATGAAAAGCTGCAAGGATTTGCGAATGTGATCGAGCAGGCGCAGGGGGGCGATGGGATCGAGTTTACAGTCAAGCAGATCGACCATGGCATCGGCTGCCGACTCGAAATCCAGGAAGGGGTCTTGGAATTGGCGGGAAAGGCGGCCCGCGAGGAAAAATAACCGATAGTTGACAAATGTACACTAGTGGGTAGAATGTGAGAAATCGAACTCCTTGGAGGTTCTCACCATGAATCCCACATTGGCCCAATACGGTTCTGTGCAGGACGGTTCCTTGCCGACGTCACACGACTCGATGACCGGGATGGTCACACGCGCTGCGGTCTGCTCGACGGCCGCATCTTCTGAGTCTTCAATTGCGGCGACCCGTCCCGCAGACCAGTACGCCGCAGACCAGTATGCCGCAGACCAGTATGGGGGCGGCTCGTTCTGTAGTGAGCGGCCGTGTTGTGGCTCAGCTCGATCCGACACTTCGCGTCGTGGCGAAGTGTTGCCCATCGGGGCTTTGTTGCCCGAGCTACTGCGCCGTTACGACTTGGCACCGTCCAGCCTCAGCTAGCCCCTGCACTCGCTGGGCTTAGCTGAATTGAAGCGCTGAAATGAAGCGCTGAAATGAAACGCTGAAATGAAGCGCTGAAATGAAGCGCTGAAATGAAGCGCTGAAATGAAGCGCTGTCTGGATTGGTCAATTTCGTAAGTTGTTGTTGCTCGTCTTGTTGCGCTGCTTTTCTTTCACTGGTTGCGGCCTGAGAGGCGGGCGCTATGATAGCCTTTGCCGGGGTCGTCAAGCCCCGGATTGCGTTCCGAAAATGGGTGACCGCTAGTGGACGCTGATAGACGCTAATCGCAAGTAGCCCTCCGCCGGGCTTGTCCCGGCCGGGGGCTCGACTGGTCAGCTACAAAGAAACGTCTCTCCATCGGATTTGTCCCAGCCGACCGCCCCGGAGGGCCAAGACTGCCCGTGTCGGAGCCCGCCCCAAGGCGGGCGGTGGCCTAGGTGTACTTGAATGGCAATCGCCATACCGCAAATCCTTCGCTACGCTCTTTTCAACGTGCGCCGCATCCGATACGGTACGATGAAACGGCACTGGGAAACGGCACTGGGAAACGGCACTGGGAAACGGCACTGGGAAACGGCACTGGGAAACGGCACTGGGGTGATCAATCCCGGTGGGGGCGATGTCGTTGTTCTACGTTTATGGTCAAGCTGGACTTCGGTTCAAACTGATACGAGTCCACTTCTGATACGAAATCGAGTGAAAACAATGTCTGCCGAGACAAACCCGCGGGCGCTGCTCCGCACCGAGATCGCTGGCCACCTGATCCTTGATCTGGTGCAACGATTTGGCACGCCGACCTACGTATATGATGCTGCGACGATTCAGCAACGGATCGCTTCGTTACGTGATTTTGACGTCGTTCGCTATGCGCAGAAAGCTTGTTCAAATCTAGCGATTGTCGACCTCATGCGGCGCCATGGTGTATTGGTCGATGCGGTCAGTGCTGGCGAGATTCATCGCGCTCTAGCGGCTGGCTACCGAGCGCAGGGCGAGCCGCCTGAGATCGTATACACGGCTGATATCTTCGACCATGATGCACTGGCGCTGGTGGTCGAGCATGATTTGCCCGTCAATGTTGGTTCGCCCGACATGATTAACCAGTTGGGGCAAGTTGCGCCGGGCAAGAACATTACGTTGCGGATCAACCCGGGATTCGGGCACGGGATGAGCCAGAAGACAAATACGGGTGGCGAGCATTCGAAGCATGGCATTTGGCATGAGCAGTTGGAGGACTGTTTGCGTCGTGCCGATCGGCACGGTTTGGGAGTGAACGGCTTACATATGCACATCGGGTCGGGCACCGATATGGAGCACTTGGCGAAAGTGTGTGGCGCGATGGAGCAAGCGGCGTTGCGTGCCGGTCGTAGCGTGACCACGATCAGTGCCGGTGGCGGCGTGCCGGTGCCGTATCGAGCGGACGAGTCGCCGGCCGACTTGCAAGGTTACTTCCAGCAGTGGGATGTGCATCGCAAACGCATTGAAGATCAGTTCGGCCACAAGGTCACGCTGGAAATCGAACCGGGGCGTTACCTGGTGGCGGAGAGTGGTTATCTGATTAGCGAGATCCGGGCGGTGAAGCGGACCGGTGACAACGTGTTCTATTTGCTCGATGCCGGATTCAATAACTTGGCGCGTCCGGTCATGTACGGAGCCTATCATCCGATGACGATCGTGCCGCGCGACGGCAACACACGGCGCAATGTGCAGGAAGTGGTCGTCGGTGGTCCACTTTGTGAGTCGGGCGACATTTTTACGCAGAAAGAAGGTGGCTTCGTCAGTCGACGAACGCTCCCGTTTGCCTCGGTAGGTGACTTTCTGGTAATCGAGTGTGCAGGTGCCTATGGGTTTGTGATGTCATCGAACTACAATTCCAAGCCGATGGCGGCGGAAGTGCTGATTCGTGATGGCGCGGTGCACGAGATTCGTGCTCGGCAGAGCTACGACGATTTGATGCGCGGCGAGCGGATTCCCACATAGCTGATGGGCGCTACGAGCAACGAGATGGTGAAGAAGGATGCCGAAGCATTGCCTGACACCGTGCAAGACACCGTGCAACCGCGTCGCCGGGTACCTAAGGCGATCGCCGTGATCCATGCCGATGGTTGCACCGGATGCGCCGCATGTATTGCGGTATGCCCGGTCGATTGCATTGTGCTGCGTGAGACCGGTTTACGCGTCAAAGGAATCGACACTTGGTGTGAGATTGACGCCGACCGTTGCATCGGTTGCGCGCGTTGCGTGCACGTTCCCAGACGCAAAGCCGATCCGTACGAATTGAAGATCTGCCCGTGGGACGCGATCGAGATGGTGCCTACCGCGTAGGGTGTGTCGAGCTCGCCTCACGAAAACATGGCAGCGGCTACCGGCTCAAGAGGCGAGCGCTGGCACTCCAGAATCCGGCTGGTGCCTTATCACGCGATTCCAGGCGAGGGGCCGCAAATCAACGCCGATAGCCGCGCACAAAAACGCCTTCGTCGGTCGCCGATTCTGGTCCGTTGTGGCTCGAACTGCGTGAACGGCTGCATTCGATGGCATGACCGCATCAATCTGAGCGAGCTTAACACACGCTACGCAGGTAATTGATGCTGTCGCGCGCAAGTGCTTCGACGCCCGGTTCATAGTCGAAGACTTCGACCGAGATCCAGCCCGGGTAGTTGATGTCTTGGAGTGCCTGGAGGATGGGGGCGAAATCGATCTCTCCCATCCCGGGCCCACGTCGGTTTGCATCGTTGGCGTGAAAGTGTTTCAGTACACTGGCGCTTTCGCGAATGATTTGGTCGATCGGTTCGCTCTCGCTCGACATGGCCTTCACATCCAAGTGCAATTGGCAGCTCGGTGAATCGACCATCTTGACCAATTCACGCCCGACCTTGGCGGTTAGCAGGAAATCACCTTCTTGCGGTCCAAGCGGTTCCACGGCCAATGTCACTCCACACGCTTCCATGACCGGCACCGCTTGTTGAATTACGTCGGTTGCATATTGCATCGCCTGATCGTGGGTCACGTTGGCCAGCAAGTTGCGTTGTTGGGGCGATCCTAAGACCAGTACGGTTCCGCCGAGGTCGCGGCACAAACGCGCCAGTTCACTTAAGTAATCGGCGGTCTTTTTGCGCACCTCGGCATCGGGCGAGGTCAGGTAATAGCCTTCGGTGAACGCCAACAGCCAATGCAGCCCGACCACTTCTAATTCGGCCGACTCTGCTTGCTTGCGCGCTTCTTTGCGTTGCGCCGCGGTGATTTCGTAGGCATTCTTGTTGATCGTAAAAGGAGCGAATTCGATGCCCGTGTAGCCACACTGTCGAGCAAAATCGAACGCCTTTTCAAAGGGCCAGTCTTGGAACGTTTCGTTGCAAATCGCGAATTTCATGATCGTGTCTCGTGTTAGTGCACAGGTTTATTCGATACCGGGCAAGGGTTTCTGGCGTGACGATGTGGCCTTGTTCTTGGCCGCCCGTTTGAGTCGTTTCTTGCGTTGCTCGATCGTCGTGCCGTTCTCCGTGCTGGGGGCGCTGACCAGCGGTTCTGCTGCGCCGTTGAGCGAGTCGCCTGGTTGAATCGCGTCAAGTCGCTGCCGCAAACTTTCGGCGTATTCGGTCGATAGTTCAAAGCCCAGGAAATTGCGCTCCAGTTTCTTTGCGACCGCCAGCGTCGTGCCGCTGCCAGCAAACGGGTCCAGTACCGTTTCGCCCGGGTTGCTACATGCACGGATAATGCGGCCAAGCAGTTGTTCCGGCATCTGGCAGCCATGAAAGCCGGCGCGTTCCTTGAACGTGCCCGCAACGCGTGGAAAATACCAAGTGTCCTCGTCGCCCTGAAACCCTTCCGGCAAATCCTGGGGCCGGAGGATCCAGGTGTCATCGGGTAACCGACCTTTGGGGTTCGCCCGCCGGTCGCCGTAAACGAGTTGCCGCGCTGAAGGGACGCGGATCTGATCGAGATTGAACGTAAAGTCCTCCGGATCCTTGACCATATGGAACAGATGCGCGTGCGAGCGGCTAAACTTGTACTTGCAATTCACTCCAAACGTGTAGTACCAGATGACCCAACTGCGGCAGACCAGATGAAGCTCGCGCTGCATCATCACTTTCAGTTCCGCTGCGTACTCGTCCCCGATCGCCAGCCAGAACGATCCGTTTGGCTTGAGCACTCGGACGACCTCCGTCATCCAGTCGCGACACCATCGGAGATACTCGTCCTCGTCGCGTGAATCGTCGTATACATCGTATTGGTAGCCAATATTGAAGGGTGGGTCGGCGAACGCCAAGTCGACGACTTCCTTATCCATGTTTCGCATCGCCTCGATGCAATCTTCGTTGTGGACGGCATTGATAGTTGGCTTCACTCGATCTTCCTGCTTCTTCCCTTTGGATTCACGTGAGCATATCCTATGTGGTAACATCGCTATCGTACCAGGAAGGGGGTTTCGTTCAACCACGGCGGGCCCGCTGCAGGCTGAAGAGACACTCGCCCCACACGTTTTCTGTTGCCCTCCAAAGGGAATAACCCGAACGCCATCCACTTCGCGACAACAAAGATGGGCAAAGCATCACGGGACCGGCCGGCATGACGAGCATGTGGTTGACTATTCTGGCGGCACTCACATTCACACTTGTGTTAGGCACATTCGTGCGTATGGCGATCGGCAATCGTCGAGTTGGAAAGCTCCGCGATCAAGACCCGCTTGGGGAGAGCTCGCATACCCGAGTTTCGGAGTGTGGCGAGCGTCTCCTCCCCGTTTCGATCGTGGTTGCGGCGCGTAACGAGCAGGCGAACATCCAGCCGGCGATCGAATCGTTACTTCAGATCGATTACCCCGACTACGAGGTCATTGTGGTGAATGACCGTTCGACGGACCGTACGAGCGAGATACTCGCCACACTCGCCGCCACGCACTCGAACCTCACCGTCTTAAGCGTAGCCGAGCTTCCTTCCGGTTGGTTGGGCAAGAATCATGCGCTCTGGTATGGAGCTCAGCGTGCGCGGAGCGATTATCTGTTATTCACCGACGCCGACGTCGTGATGGATTGCCGAGTGTTGCGCTGTGCGATGGCCTTCGTGGCGCGCGCGCAGGCTGATCATTTGGCGGTTGGTCCTGACCCCGTGATGCCGACCTTGATGTTGCAAGCATTTGTCGTGCTGTTTGTCGACTTATTTGCGCTCTTTACGCGCCCTTGGAATGTAGCGAACCCGAAGAGTTCGGCGTACATTGGCATCGGCGCGTTCAACTTGGTGCGGACCGAGGTTTATCGCGCCGTTGGGACGCACCAGGCGATTGCCATGCGGCCCGACGACGACCTTAAGTTGGGCAAGATTATCAAGCTGCAAGGCTACCGCCAACGCGTCCTTGTCGGAACGGACATGATTCGCGTGCCATGGTATGGATCGGTCCGCGAGCTGATTTTCGGGATGGAGAAGAATGCGTTTTCAGGGGTCGATTATCGGATTTCGACGGTCGTAGCGGCGACCGGCGTGCTGCTGCTGTTGGCACTTTGGCCTTGGGTGGCCATTGGGCTCACGCATGGATGGGCCTGGTATTTCTACGTTGGCACGGTCTTGACCATGTTGCTGCGGAGTTCGATCACCGCGCATGAATTACGGCAATCGCGTTGGTGTGTGCTGCTGGTGCCGGTGGCGGTCGCCCTGTTGATTTACATCCAGTGGCGCGCGATGCTGCTGACTTACCTCCATGATGGGATCCGTTGGCGTGGAACCCATTATTCGCTGGCCGAGCTTAAGGCGAATAAGGTATAGTGTGTCAATCCAGCTGCAACATTGGAGTTCGTATGTTTGAGACTTGCACAACGAAGAGTCACGAAATCGAGGAGCGTTACCGGTCTCGGTGCCGTTCAAAATCGAGGTGTTTCATGGATAGGCGTAGAAAGAGTGTGATTGGCACAATTTGGATTGTTGTCGTTGCCGTGACATGGCTCGTCTCCTCTGACTTCGCGCGTGCGGAGTCGTGGAAAGCTGGTGTGGCGCGCGAAAAGATCACGCCCCAACAGTTCATGTGGATGGCTGGGTACGCGGCGCGCACGCGACCGGCGGAAGGCACGCATGCGGATCTGTGGGTGCGCACGCTTGTGGTGGAGGATCCGCACGGCAATCGTGGCGTGTTGATTTCGCTCGATCTCATTGGTATCGATCGGCGGTTGTCGCAGGAGCTTTGCGAGTCACTCGCACAGCGATTCGGATTGCGCCGCGCTCAGATCGCGATTTGTTGTTCCCATACCCACACCGGTCCGGTCGTTGGCAAGTGCCTTGAACCACTGCACTACCGCCAACTTGACGCGCAGCAGCGGCAGTTGGTTGATCAGTACGAACAACAGTTGACGAAGAAGATCGGCAACTCTGTTGCGGTTGCGATCGCGGACCTTCGGGCGAGCTCGTTGACTTGGGGGACGGGCGTGGCGACGTTTGCCGTGAACCGTCGCAACAATCCTGCCGGGGAAGTTCCCAAACTGCGCAAGGAAAGCGCGTTGCAAGGCCCGTTCGACCATGACGTGCCGGTGCTGGCGGTACGTGACAAGCAAGGCAAGTTGCGCGCCGTTTTGTTCGGCTATGCATGTCATGCCACGACCCTAAGTGACTACGAATGGTCGGGTGACTATCCGGGCTTCGCCGCAGCGGAACTGGAATTGCAAAATGACGGATGCACGGCGTTGTTTTGGGCCGGTTGTGGCGCCGACCAAAACCCGTTGCCGCGGCGCACCTTGGAACTGGCCAGAGCGTATGGTCACCAGTTGGCCGATGCCGTGATGGCGGTACTCGCTGGTCAAATGCAGAGAATCGCCGGACCTCTGAAAGTCACGTACTGTGAGGTGCCACTTGCGCTCGATGCGTTGCCGGCCGAGGCGGAATTGAAGGAGGCGTTGAAATCGAGCAACAAGTACCTGCGCGCGCGCGCCGAAATACTGCTCGAACAGATCGCGCGCGACGGTAGCCTTGCTCGGACCTATCCCTATCCGGTCGGTGTCTGGAAGATCGGCAGTCAGGTCGACCTGGTGTTGCTCGGCGGAGAGGTCGTGGTCGATTTCGCGATTCGGCTCAAAACGGAACTACACGGGCGCCGCACTTGGGTGGCGGGGTACACGAATGATGTGATGGCCTACATCCCGTCGGAACGTGTGTTGCGCGAAGGCGGGTACGAAGGAGAGGGTGCCATGGTCTATTACGGACTGCCCGCAGCGTGGGCGCCCGGCGTCGAACAGGCCATTATCGACGCGGTCACGAAGTGAGATCACGGTTGACTTTGTGCTGGCCTTCTGCGCTTCGCCACTTCTCTTGATGTCGCGCTGGCACTGGCCCTACCGGGCCGAATCCGCTGCGTGTCTTATTCCAGTGCGCCAAGCCTTTAGCACTTCAGCTGAACCTTTGGCGGGCCCAGCTACACCGAATAACTCTGGCCCGGAGGGCCATCACAGCCCTTGCCGGGGTCGCCCTTGCCGGGGTCGTCAGGCCCCGGTTGCCAGCAATCCAAACTCCGAAAGCCCCGGATGAGGCGATACAGGCCAGACCTTGGAGCTTGTGCCGCCTCTCTCGTGTCCATTTGGTTGTTCGTTACCACCCACCGGTGCCGTACGGCACTAGGCTTCGTCTCAAAACTCGTATTTACCACCTTGCGTTTCGCGTAATCTGCTGAAAATAGCATGGTTTTGCCGCGCGAAAAGACGTTTTGAGACAAAGCCTAGCATTCAAATATCTGGTTAATCGCGGGGAAGCGATACTCTGCGGCACCGGTCGTGATGTGCAGGTTGGGCAGCGGATCATATTGGCCGGGGCTGTGCGTGTGCCCGCACAGCACGGTGAGTTCGCGATGCGGGTATTGCCGCGCGATCTCCAGCAGTGCGTCACCCATCGCCAGGCAAGTGAAGTGAGGTGACCATTCGTCGTCGGAAATGTTGCCAAGGTGCCAGCACGCTTCGCGCATCGGCGGGACGTGAGTTACGAAGAAGACACGCTCGTAGCGATCGAGTGCTTGCGGCAGCGTTTCGCGCACCTCGGCTGCGGCAGCGTCTCCCAAGGTTTGCAGGACGGAGCGACGTTCCGCGCGTGTGAGGTTGGCGAGCTCCTGAATTAATTGGTAGTCGTTCAGCATGACCTGCGAATGCTCGTAGTCGCCAACTCGAGCGTCGGCCCAGCCATCATGACCGACCAGCCCGACACGTGTGGTGATCTCCACGCACGGGTGGTTCGTCAAATAGATTAGCTTTTCTCGTTGTACGCACAAACGGCGAACCTCTTCGCACACGGCATGGATCGAGCTGTGATAGAAATCGTGGTTACCCAGCACGAAATAGATAGGGCATTTCAAGCGGTCATCCAACAGCGTCAGACCGTCGATCACCGTCCTCGAATCGGCGATGTCACCGCTCAGTAGAAGCATGTCAGGAGTGGCCGCCACGAGACGATCGAGGTAATCGTCCAACGCAATGTGCCCGACGAAATCGAGATGAATATCAGTTGACCAGATGATTCGTTTCATGGTGTTTTCTGCCAGGCAACGTGAGGTTGTCGATTCGTCTTTGGCGGTATCCAATCTGCGAACCGTTCACGAGCCTCGAAGTAGCAAGCCGATAACAAACGCCAATAGATGCCAGCGACCGAAGGAACTACGTTTTGTTGTCGCGGTAAGCTGCCGCACCGTTTGTTAGCGGAAATTGGGGCCGATGCAATACAGACTCTGACGTCCGCGAATATAGATGTGCCCATTGGCGACCGCTGGCGAAGCGATGGTCTGATCATCCAGGTGATTGTCGACCAGTTTCGCATAGTGTCCAGAAGCCGAAACCACGGTGCAAGTGCCTTCCGTGTTGAGGAACAGAATGCGGCCTTTCGCGGAGATGGGCGAAGCTTTGTATTGGCCTGGGAGCCGTTGTTTCCAACGCAGTTTTCCCGTCGCGGTGTCATAACAACGTCCCGTGCCACTGTCGGAGACTGTGAATAGGAGCGTGCGGTTCGCGACAGGCGTGCATGAGTCAGGAGTGCCTTGTTTGGTGTCCCAAACGATCTTGCGCCGGTCCAATGGTCCTTCGTTGCTCAGCGGCAGCGCGAACAGTGGACCTTTCTTGCCTCGTGTGGCGAATATCATGCGGCCGGCGATGGTCGGACTGGTAACGGTGCGACCGCCGGTCTGCTTGGGCAGGAACCACATCTGCTTACCCGTGCGTGGATCATAGGCGTCCAATTGGTTCCCACCCATGACGATCAGACGTGGTTCTCCATCGACGGTGGTCAGCACCGGTGTGGTGTACGCATCACATTGCTCGGCCGCCGCATCGGTCATGCGTTGGGTCATCCACCGGGTTTTGCCGGTTGCGAGCTCATGTGCCACCACGTAGCTCTTGACCGGTTTATCTTGCAGGTCGGCGAGTGAGTCTTGCATGCAGACCGAAATGACGACATCGCCGAATATGACGGGGCTGTTGGCATGTCCCCACCAGATCGTGTAGCCGCCGTAGTCTTCTTGCAGGTTCCGTTTCCAAAGACGGCCGCCATTAAAGTCATAAGCCGCCAGGTCGCCATTGCCGAAATGGGCAACGACGATTTCGCCATTGGTGACAGGTGAAGGGCTTGCCAGGTTGTGCAGGCGATGGAAAATCTGGTGCCCTCTTTGGGGAGCGTCACGGCGCGCGGTACCCGTTCCGATTTGCTGCGTCCAAAGCAGTTTTCCCGTTTGCGCCCCGATATGCAGTAACAGCAGGCGTCCGTCATCTGTTTGGCTCGTCACGAATACCGATCGATTCCACACGACTGGCGAGCTAGTGCCCCACTCTGGCAACGGGCACTTCCAGGCGACTCCACGCTGCTCGCTCCAAACGATCGGCACTGAACCTTCATGGCTGGTGCCATTGGCTCGGGGACCTCGCCACTGGGGCCAATTCTCGGCGAGAACTGATGGCGTGGCCAACAGGTAGACGGTTAGCGTGACGGCGGCCAACGTTACTGTGTGCTGGCATGCGCGCGGCAGCGACCGTATCCAAATAAGTCCGCGATGGGCGAGTGGCATCATGGTATTCTTGAGCATGAGAGTCTTGGAACGTATCTTATCAACCTGTCACAAGACTTGGTCAACGTGCGGGATGTTTCGGTATGGGGCCACGCTGCCGGTAGTTGTGTGACAGGTTCTTTGAGTCTGCGGAGGAGCGGAGCGGATCCGAAGATCACTTGGTCTTGCTCCACCGTATCGATCTCGCTCCACAATAGAGGTCGAAATCGAACCGATTGTGTGTTGGGAACTGTTTTCAGAACGCGTTCTTACGTTGTGCCGTGCCAGCACCGAGCACGCATGTTGTATGAGTGTCCAACGAGAACGCTCGAGATGAGAGTGTCGTCCTATTGTGGTTTGTGTTTGTGGTTTTTTTTCACGGCACGGAGTGCCGTGCCACACTGCGTCTGGGAACGGTTTGCGCTAGTCGGATTCGACAATCCACTCGAGATTGCCAACCGTGACGACATCGCCGGGGACCAGTTTCCGGCCGCGACGCGTATCGACCTGTCCGTTGACCACGACATCCCCACTCTGGATCATCACCTTGGCCTGTCCCCCCGTCCCCACCACGCCTTGCAGTTTAAGGAACTGGTCCAGTCGGATCACATCTTCGTCTTTCGGGTCGGCCATAATGGTGTGCTTTGCGATCAGGTTTGCCAGGCAGGTTGGGTGACTGGTATTCCACCTATTTTAGCTCGAATGTGGCAACAAGAGGATAGTGGTCGCTCAGGTCGCGCTCGGCCTGATCGATTTGGTAGTAGATGTTCCAATGGTCTTTGTCCTGCTGTTGGCCTCGCACCGCTACGTCCTTGCGTAGCGTGATGGCGTGGAAGACATAGTCCTTTTTCCGTGGTGTGTCGTCGATCAGGTTGCGGCTGACCAAGATGCGGTCGAATTGCTTGCCGGGCAGCAAGTGCGTGCCACGCTGATCGACCGGCAGGAACTGATGCAGATCGACCAGGTCATCGTCGCTAGCCGGAGTGTCCGTGGCGCGCAGGATTCCCATTTCGCTATCGGCCACCGTTTCGGCATAAGCCAGTTCCGTGTTGAAGTCGCCAAGTACTACCACTTTGTCCCCGTTTCGCACCATATCATTGATCCAGTGCCGCACCAGTCGTGCCTGACGTTGGCGGATCGAGGCGCCTTTGGGCATGGCGCGAAAATGAGCGGTAAGCAGGTGCAGCGATTGCCGCTGGTCGCCGCTGCCCCATTCAAAACGCGCAAACAGGTGCTTTTGAACGTTGTAATACTGTTTGCTTTGTCGCATTTCTTCGGTCTGTTCGCGTCGGCAGTACTCGACCAGCCCATGTTGGTAGAGTATGGCCACATCTTGTTCGGTGAAGTAGTCGGTGCCCTGAATGAAAGCGATGCGATAGTCGAGATGGTGTACTTTCTTTAGTCGCGAGATCAGGTAGAAAAGCACCCGCTGGTTCTCGACTTCTTGCAATGCAATGATCGTCGGATGCATGGCGGCGATCGCTTCGGCCACTCCATCGCGTTTCCAGTTCCATTGTTCACGATCGGGCGCCGCCTGTTCGCGCGCTAGTTTTGAATAGCTGTCGCCGGTGTTCTCATCGAAAAACCACTCCAGATTCCAGGTGGCGATCGTCAGCTTGGCGGGCGGTGGCGCTGACAACGCGGCGCGCGGACCTACTGTCGAAACGGCTACGACCAACCAGACCAGCAAGTGCCTCTTCATGGGGTATCTCCTGTTGCGGGCGATGCGCGCACGTCGAGAGTCAAGAGCAGACGCACGCGCGATGCCTATTCTATCAGCGCGCGTAGTCTAACAGAACCACTGCTACCTTCCCGCGTCGCATGGACGCCAGGCTTCCATCGGGCTTGTCCCGGTTGGAGCCAGCAACTGGTAAGCTACGGACCGTAGAAAAATATCTTAGAACGTGTAACAATACGCCGGTCGCATTGTGACTGCCTGTTTAACAGCTGCCGAACCATCGAACGTGGTAACCTGAAAGACATGACTGAACACCATTTTCACAAAGGCATCATACTGGCTGGCGGCTTTGGCAGCCGGTTGGATCCGGCAACTCGCCATATAAGCAAACAGCTGCTGCCGGTCTATGACAAGCCGATGATCTACTATCCGCTTTCGACTTTGATGCTGGCGGGAATTCAACAATATCTGGTGGTCTGCACGGCGCGCGACATGCCGCGCTATGAGGAACTGTTGGGCGACGGCGCTCACTTGGGACTCTCGATCCAATATGCCGTCCAAGCGTCGCCCGAAGGCATTGCGCATGCCTTTCTGATCGGCAAGGAGTTTATTGGCAGCGACCACGTGGCATTAGTATTGGGCGACAATATTTTCTATGGCCAAGGCTTGCAGGAGAAACTGGGACTAGCCACGCGTCGACGCGACGGCGCGACGGTCTTTCGTTACGCCGTCAGGGACCCCGAACGGTATGGCGTGGTCGAAGTCGACGAACGTGGCCGTCCGACGGCGATCGTCGAAAAACCAACTCATTCGCCGTCTCGCTATGCCGTAACGGGTATCTATTTTTACGACAATGAGGTCGTGCAAATCGCGACCGAGATGCAGCCATCGGCGCGGGGCGAGTTGGAGATTACGGATGTCAATCGCCACTACCTGGAACAGGGGCGTTTGCATGTCGAGATGTTCGGTCGCGGGTTTGCGTGGCTCGATACGGGAACCGAGGTAGCGTTGTTGCAGGCCGCGAATTTTGTCGAAACCGTGCAGCAGCGGCAGGGCTTGCTGATCGCGTGTGTCGAGGAGGTCGCGTACCGAATGGGATTCATTTCCTTGGAAGATCTGGCGCGACTCGCTCAGCCAATGCGCAGCGCCTATGGCGACTATTTGCGCGAGGTTGCTGCGGAGTCGGGTCCGGGATAGACCACTTGCGAGGAGCGCCGACACGTCAATCTGATCGCGAATTCAAAGCCCAATATGCGGGACCTTTCTCTTTCATGTCCGACCCAATTCCATTCAACAAGCCGTTCTTCGTCGGCAACGAGCTCAAGTATATTGCGCAGGCGGTGGCACGAGGGAATATTGGTGCTGACGGCTATTTCACCCAGAAATGCAGCGAGTTACTACAGCACGAGTTGGGGGTCGAGCGGGTGTTGATGACGCCGTCGTGTACCGCAGCGCTCGAGATGGCGGCGATGTTGTGCGTTTTTGGCCCGGGGGACGAAGTGATATTGCCTTCGTTCACATTCGTGTCGACCGCCAACGCGATCGTGCGCACGGGGGCTCGGCCCGTCTTTGTCGATATCCGACCCGACACGCTGAATATGGACGAACAGGCGATTTGTGCGGCAGTGACAACGCGCACTCGAGCGATCTTTCCGGTTCACTATGCAGGTGTCAGCTGTGAAATGGACGTGATCATGGAAGTGGCCAGGGATCATCAGTTGCTGGTGGTCGAAGATGCCGCTCAGGGAGTGAACGCGTACTATCACGATCGCGCGCTGGGTTCGATCGGTGATCTGGCGACGTTTAGTTTTCACGAGACGAAGAACTATATTTGTGGCGAAGGGGGCGCGCTGTGCGTGAACCGATCCGAGTTGGTCGATCGGGCCCATGTCATTCGCGACAAAGGGACGAACCGGCAACGGTTCATCGCCGGTGACGTCGACAAATACTCGTGGGTCGATGTGGGCGGGTCGTATGTGCCGAGCGAAATCGTTTGTGCGTTCTTGCTCAGCCAGTTGGAAGCCATGCAATCGATCACGGAGCGGCGTTGCGAAATGGTTCGCCGTTATGATGAAGGATTGCAAGAGCTGAGTCGGCGCGAGTTGGTGCAATTGCCTCACGTGCCCGCGCATTGCCGATCGAACTGCCATATGTTCTATCTGATCGTGCGCGACCAGACGACTCGCGATGGGCTGATCCGGCATTTGCGCGAACAGGATATTCACGCTGTATTCCATTACGTTCCGTTGCACAATTCTGAGATGGGAAGCCGATTCGGCGGCCAGCTGGGAGATTTGCCTATCACCGAGTCGATTAGCGCTCGCCTGGTACGGCTGCCCATGTACCACGAATTGCAGGAATCGCAGCAAGAGCGGATTATCGATCAGGTTCGACACTTCTTTCAATAGCCGTTCACAGGGACGAGTCAGCAGATACGACGTCGACCGGTGAGCGATCTCTTGCACAGGAATGCTACCTGAGTCGTTGCTTGAAACAGATCGAGTGCGTTAATACCAGGCTTCGTTGTGGGCGTCTTTTCGTATTCACGAGCAGTTCGCTGTCTTGACGCTCGTGAACGGTGAACTTACGGCTGGTGACGCGTGCCCGGCTTTTCGTATAGTTCCATGGTTTGCAGGTCGAGGTCGTTGTGAACGCGAAAACCATGGTCTAAGACTATCTGACGGACTTCGTCCAGCCGCGTGCGCGAACTGAACTGGTAGTCGAATTCGCTGAGCCTGTGCGTCAACAGGATGAAGTACCGGCAATCGTCCCAAGGAAACGTTGCAAGATCGGTTTCAAAAAAGGTATAGCCGTCGGGGCTGGCGGTGCGTGTGCGCAGCAGGTAGTAGATTGAATTCCGGCGCGGGGGAAGGACATACATCTTGCTGCCGGCGGCCACGACCGTGCGGGCGGTGGCGATGTCGCGCGCCTGCTGGGGCTGTTCGTGCCAGAGTTCGTTCGCTTGAAAGCCTTCTGGCAATTGCCAACGCCAAGCCCACAACGTGTCGGCGCGTCCCGCCGTGTTAAAGAAGGGCGATGCGATGGCGATCAGCAGTAGCGCGCGCGTCACGAGCGATTTGGAGAGTGATTGGGGGATGCGTGAATTCCATGCGTGGGCCACTGTCCAGGCCAGCAAGACCGATCCCAGCACGAGCAGTGGGATTGCCAGCAACATATAGTGGCCAAACGGACGGCTGATGAACTGTACCAGCGCAAAAAGAAATGCGAATAGCGCGAATGACGCCAATTGGAAATCTGCCGAGTCAGCCCAGTGCCGGCGGTTACCTTTCCAGAGTGCGACTGCCCATGTAAGTACCATCATGACCGCCGCCACGGCTGCCGACTCGTCGCCCCGGATCTGGACGTAGAGGTTCCATGCCAGTGAGCTTTCGGTCCCATACTCCGAAGCGAATGCCAAGCCCTCTCTCAGTGGAATCCAACCTTTGCCCTCCGCCAGAATGCCGGCCGCGAACGTGGCGGCAGCAACCAATGGCAGCAACGCCAGGTGACGCCAGTCGTGTTGGCGATCCGCCGATGTGAAGGGGCGCAGCAGGACGAGCGAGATGGCACCCAGCGTTAGCAGGCCGGCTTGTTGCTTGGCGTAGACGGCCATTCCCAACGTGATGCCAAACAGGATCGCCACCACGTACCCATGACGTTGACGCAGTGGTTGGCCGCGCCAGATCAAACAGCCGATCATCAGGATGGCGGTTGCCAGCGGTTCACTTACTCCCGCAAAACCTTCGTATCGCGAGATCAGAACCAGGTACCAGAGGGCCGCAAAACAACTGGCAAGCATGTTGCGAGTCACTCGACCGATGGTGGCTGCGATCAGCACGGCGTTGAGGACCAGCAGCAGCACGTACGCTTGTTGCAGTTGTGGCAGCGTGTTGCCGGCCAGTGTCATGACAGAGCGCCAAAATGTGTAGACGCCGGGAAAATAATTGTAGCAGCGATCGGACACTTCGGAGCCATGCGCTAGCATATCGCGCGCGGTACAAAGGTAATAGAAAAAGTCCACGCTACCGACGCTAGGCCATGCGGCACACAGGTAGATGATCGTTCCGATCACCGCCACGAGTATTAGCAAGTAGGGTAGCATGTGGTAAAAGCGATCGATCACTCGACTGGAAACCGTGTCGTTGGAACCTTGTAGCCGTCGTCGGTCGACGTAGGCCGCAGGGATCGTAAGTACCGCGCCAATGACGATCAAATTGGCCAAGGCATGCTGATCGGGCAAGAAAGCGACTGGCAGCAGCAGAATGGCCAGGCACAGCAAGCCGAGCCATAGCCACCAAATCGTCAGGTTGGAGACGCGCGGAACGGACGAAGAGTTGCGGCTGATCGTAACCACCGACCAGATCGCGTGTGCGAGGGCCAACGCCAGCAAGATACCGACGGCAATTCGAATTTGATCGATGGGAAGTTCTTGCACGTGCTGTTGCTTTCAAGCCTCAACGCTGGTTGTTTCTCGCGGAATTAGCGTAGCTTGTGTTAAGTTCGCCTTGGAGGGAACGCCGGCGCTGCGTGCCTTGTGACGGGCGGACGCTGGCATGCCAGAGTGACTTCTCCAATCTCAATACTCGCCCCATCGTATGGCAATGGTGAGGGGTGTGTCCAGTTCCGCGCCCATTTCTTGGTAGCGTAGTAACGCGGATATGTTGAACGTCTGGCCAAAGCGAGTTACAGTTCAAGGGGAAGACTAATTGTGGTTGTGTGCGGTTGGTGTAAAGAAGGTAGCGTTTTGACCACCTGAAGTTGACTCTTGCCTCTTAGCTGGTCAAACTCGTTTACTGACGGGCGACGTACTTCGTGGGTCTGGCTTCAACCATTTGCCGCAGTCGGCTCAACATATACCAAGATGTGCAAGGAGTACGACGTTGACTCACGAGGAGGCCATTGTTTACTCGATCGTCATACCATGCTACCGCAGCCAGCGGAGTTTACCGGAGCTGGTGAAGCGGATTGACGCCACGTTAGCACCCCGGGGCGAGTTGTTTGAAGTGGTATTGGTCAATGATGCATCGCCCGATGGGACCTGGGCCACGATCGAGGAGCTGGCGGCAGCCTATCCGTTCGTGGTTGGCATCGATATGTTGCGCAACGGCGGCCAATACCGCGCGATACTATGCGGTTTGGAAAGTGTGCGAGGCCGCTGGGTGATCTTGATGGACGACGATCTGCAGCATCCTCCCGAGCAGATTCCAAAGCTGATCGAGGCAATGACCGAAGATCCAAACGTCGACTGCGTGATGGGCAGGTACCGTGTCAAGCACCATAGCGTGGTTAGAAACCTCGGCAGCGCGATGGTCAGACGGCTTGATACCTTGCTCTACGGGAAGCCAAAAGAGTTGGTCGGTAGCAGCTTTCAGATCATGACGCGGCGTCTGGCCGACGCGTTGACTCGGCATCGAACGGTCAATCCGATCATCTTGCCACTGATCTACCGAACGACGCGGCGGATCCGGAACGTGGTGGTTGAGCACAATCCACGTGCTCATGGCGAAAGCGGGTATCGTTTTTCAGCACTCGTTCGTTTGGTTATCAACAATGTGCTGAGTGCCAGCAATCTGCCATTGAGGCTGGTGAGCATATTGGGGTTCTGTTCGGCTTTGGGCAGTCTAGTGCTTGCCGGATACTATCTGTTCGCCTACCTGGCACGCAGTATTTCTGTGCCTGGGTTTGCCACGCAAGTGTTGTTGATCATCTTCTTTGGCGGTATGACGTTGTTGTCGGTCGGGTTGGTGGGTGAATACTTGATTCGCATTCTCGACGAAGTACGTGGGCCACCACGCTTTGTCGTGCGGGCTCACATTGGCCCGGCCAGCACTTCAGAATCAGGCGCCAAGTCGACGAGCGCGTGAGCGAGCTAGGAGTAAGGTGCGTCTTGCGAGGCTCTGCTGGCGTGGTCCATACTCGATTGGCTTGCGAGTTAGGCCATTTTTGTGCCAGGTTCTCGCCTCGGAAGCCGTTTTCGACGGGCAGGTGCAGTGCTATGATGGAAGCCGAGCTTTTCTGATCACGAGCTAGCTGATCAATCCGAGTATGCTTCTATCGACGCGGAGACCCACGATGCAGCGTTTTGCCATAGTGTTGGCCCTCTTTTGGCTGGTGCCCCACTTCGCTTCGGCACAAGACCCGATTCGCAAGAGTGTGGTGAAGATCCACTCGAAAATGCGCACTCCCGACGTGTTGCGGCCGTGGACGAAGCAACCGGCACGTGACGCTGGTGGAACCGGCGCGATTATTGCGGGCAATCGGATTCTTACCAACGCGCATGTGGTGCTCTACGCCAGCCGGATTCTCGTGCAGGCGGACCAGTCGACCGAACGAGTTCAGGCGGATGTCGTGGCGATCGCGCCGGGTGCTGATCTGGCAATCTTGAAGTTGCGCGATGAGTCGCTATTCGAGGGGCGGCCCCCATTGGAACTGGCGGATGCCTTACCCAAGATGAAGGATACGGTTAACGCCTATGGTTTTCCGATCGGTGGCCAGCAGTTGTCGGTGACCGAGGGGATCGTTTCACGCGTCGAATATGCCGCCTATCGCTATGGCGTTGCCGGGTTGCGGATCCAGGTTGATGCGGCGCTCAATCCGGGCAACAGTGGTGGGCCGGCGATTGCCGATGGTAAGGTTGTCGGGTTGGTTTTCAGTCGGATCGTCGCGGCTGATAACATCGGCTACTTGATTCCCGCCGAAGAGATTCGCACATTCCTCGACGATATCAAGGATGGTCAATACCAGGGGAAACCGCGCCTGACGGCACAGTTGCAAACGGTCGAGAACCGTGCGCTCCGCTCGAAACTGAAGCTTTCCGGCGAAGTGGGCGGGATGATGATCACCGATCCGCGCGCGAAGGATGATTCGTATCCGTTGAAGGTATGGGATGTGATTTCGCAGGTTGGTGATCAAGCGATCGACAAGCAGGGAAAGATCTCGGTCGGCAGCGAATTGCGATTCTCCTTTCAATACCTGATTCCCAAATTGGTCAAGGACGGCAAGGTGCCGATGACCGTTATTCGGGACGGCAAGCCAGTGAAGCTGGAAGTGCCCGTGACGTACGGAAGCGATTTGCTGATCCCGTACCTCAAGGGGTCCTATCCACGGCATTTTATCGTCGGCCCCATGGTCTTTACGACGCCGTCGCAGGAACTGATTACCGGTCTAGGCACGCGATTTCGTGACGGGTTCGCGGCACGTAAGAGTCCGCTTATCAGTCGACGATTCGATGATGCCAAGACACCGGGCGAAGAGCTTGTTGTGCTGGGGCCACGGTTCCCCGAACCGATCGCCGAAGGCTATGACGATCAAGTGTTGGCCGTGGTGAGTCACGTGAACGACGTGAAGATTCAGAACCTGTCAGGTTTGGTCAAAGCGATTCGTCAGGCGGAAGGTAAGTTCATTGTGTTCAAATTCGCCGGCGCGTACGAGACGATGATCTTTGATCGTCAGGAACTGATTGACTCGACCGAAGAGATCCTCGACAGCGAGGGGATCCGCTACCAGATGGCGCCCGACCTGCGCAAGATCTGGGACGAAGAATGACGTAGCTCGAAAAGTCGCGTCTCTCCGTAGCGTGTCTCAGCGCTCGCTCGTCAAGTCAGTGGAGCTGCCAATTTGGCTTGAGCGAGCTCGACGCACTCAGCGTTGCAACAAACGTTGGGGCCACGACACTTCTTGTGTGGGCAACGGTAGAATGGGTACACCCCCTGACGTGCCGAGTGTTTGTTACTCGACATCGTCGTGGAGGTTGAAATGGCCATTAC
This sequence comes from Planctomycetota bacterium, assembly GCA_024277285.1. The sequence continues at coordinate 1,617 of JAJRVM010000273.1, read as the reverse complement.
CGTTGCGTATTCGACATGATTCGGTTGGCCAAGAAAGCCTTCGGAGATGACGCGATGCATGAAACCGAATCCAAGTTCTATGCGCACAGTCTACCCGATCGGCCACCCGACCAATGGGAGCCAGCAGCGGATCACTTGAATGCGGTGGCCGAGCGCGCTTCTAGCTTTGCGGCCGCGTGGGGTGCAGGCGTGTGGGGCGAGGTAGCCGGGCGCTGGCACGATTTGGGCAAATACTCGGCTGCGTTTCAGGCGTACCTGCACAAAGAAAACGGCTTCGAGGCACATTTGGAGCAATACAAGGGCCGCGTCGATCATTCGACGGCCGGAGCGCTGCACGCCGAAGAGCAATTGAAGCCATGGGGTCGGATTCTGGCCTATGTGATTGCTGGGCATCATGCCGGACTGCCTGACGCATCTGGTGATCGGTCGAGTCTCGCGGGCCGGCTTGGAAAAAGAGTTGAACCTGTGACCGCCGTTCCACCACATCTGCTCGCATCCCCGATTCCTTTTCCCGGCCCGCCTCTTACGATCGATAGTGCCGACGAGTCGCGTGCCGCCTTTCAATTGGCTCTGTTCACTCGCATGCTGTTTTCGTGCCTGGTCGATGCCGATTTCCTGGCGACCGAAGCCTTTATGAGCCCGGTCAATTCGGCGCAACGCCTCCTGGGGCGGGGGGCATTGGGAGAAAATCCGCTTCGAGCGATGCAAACGGCCTTGGACGAAGAGCTCTCGAGACTGGCAGGTCAGGCCAACGACAATGAAGTCAGCCTTAGCCGGCAAGAAGTGCTTGCCGCTTGTCGAGCGACAGCGGAACACCAACCTGGATTATTCTCGCTTACTGTGCCAACCGGTGGTGGGAAGACGCTTGCATCACTCGCCTTCGCCCTCAAACACGCTTTGCGTTACGACCTTGGTCGCGTCATTTACGCCATCCCGTTTACGAGCATTATCGAGCAGACGGCCGACGTTTTTCGCCACGTGTTTGACGAACTGGGAAAAGGATTGGTGGTCGAGCACCATTCGAACATCGATCCCGATGCCAAGCACGAAACCACCCGGTCTCGCTTGACTGCGGAGAACTGGGATGCTCCGCTGGTCGTGACCACCAACGTACAGTTGTTCGAGTCCTTCTTTGCCAACAGGACATCCCGTTGTCGTAAGCTGCATAGTGTGGCCAACAGTGTGATCATTCTTGACGAGGCACAGACACTGCCTGTCGGCCTGTTACGTCCGTGTCTGGCTTTGTTGCGCGAGTTGGTGGTTGACTACAGGTGTTCGATCGTTCTCTGCACCGCGACGCAACCAGCGCTCGGGCACCGCGACGCCTTTCCGATCGGTCTCGAAGGCGTGCAGGAGATCATTCCAGAGCCGGATGAGCTTTATCGAAGAATGAAACGAGTCGATGTGAAATCGCTCGGGCCGGTGTCGGACAACGCGATCGTAGAACGCATCGCTCGCGAGAATTCATTTCTGGCAATCGTCAACAGCGGGCCGCCACGATTCTGCGAGACGTGGCCTACGCAATCGAGGCCCGTTTCGAGCTTCTTGACGAAAGTGAAACGGTCGAGAAGCACTACAACATGTTCAAGCGTCGTGCCGAGAAAGGGCAGTATTTCC
>JAJRVM010000272.1 GCA_024277285.1 Planctomycetota bacterium | reverse complement strand
GCAAGCGGCGGTCGAATCTGATGTTTCTTGGGTCGCGCAGAAGGCGGACACTTGGTTGGAAGGGAATCGAGCACCGGTCTGTCCGGCACGCGCGAGGTGGACACTTTGGTGGGTCGCGGCGTGAGCGTAAATCGAGCCCACCGGAATCAGACTGTCTGGTTCTTTGAGACTGTCTGGTTCTTTGAGTCTTCGCTCCTGGCTCGGTGGCAATAGATGGTTTTCTGGAGGCTTGAGCCTGTTCATGCTCGGGATGGAATCCCAAGCTGCAAGCCGGAAGCAGACTGTCTGGCTCCGCTGGGGCACCGCAGTAGCTCAACCACGGCGTCGAGCCAAGACTGCCTGGATTTATCGCGAGCGTCAAGCTATTTCAAGTAGCGCATAGAAAACGGCGACGTCCCAGGGAGGAACGCCGCCGTAAGACTGACTTGTGAATGCCGTCGAACCGGACTATTTGACTTCCAACAGCTCGACATCAAAGATCAACACCGCATTTTGAGGGATGCCCGGACGCCCCTGCGGACCATAAGCCAGGTCCGAAGGGATCACCAGCTGCCATTTGTCGCCAACTTTCATCAGTTGCAGCGCCTCGGTCCAACCAGAGATAACGCGATTCACTGGGAACTCGGCCGGTTCACCGCGATCTACCGAACTGTCGAATTTCTCGCCATTGGTAAGCGTACCATGGTAGTGAACCTTGACGGTGTCGGTGGCTTTGGGAGTCGCCCCCGCACCCGCCTTAAGGACTTTGTACTGCAGCCCACTAGGCAAGACCTTGACACCTGGTTTCTTGGCATTCGCGGCGAGATAGGCTTCGCCCTCGGCCTTCGCTTTGGCTCCCTTTTCTTGCTGTTGAGCCTGCATCGTCTTCTCGAAAGCTTGGATCGCCGCCATCGATTCCTGCTCGCTCAAGGCAGGCTTAGCACCGGTCAACGCGTCAATAATCCCGCGCGCCAACATCATGGAATTGACGATAGTACCGTTGAGTCCCTGCCCCTTGAGCGATTTGCCAACACTAAGGCCTATCGCATAACTGGCTTGATCCTTTGGAGTCTTCGGCGGTGCAGAGGCGGGCGCCGTCTTGGCCGGCTGGGCGGCCAAAGGGGAAGTAATGAGGGACGCGAACAACAAGGTCAACCAAAGTCGTTTCATGACGATTCCTTTAGCGGAGGGGGATTAGACGTGCGGTCTGGGGCCAGTGCACGCAAGGCGTTTCTACGCCCTGGAGAGTCCCCTAGCTTAACAAACCGAAGACCCCCTCTACACCCCCCCAACGTGGGCAGGCCTTCACCTACTCGGCAACGTCGCATCCTGGTGCACTTCTCCCCGATGGAGCCCAACCTGGCCAGGAGGACACTGGAATAAGAACACAAACGGCCGACTGCCGAGAATTGGAGTACCTGGACTCGTGCGTGCCGGACCAACGCACGTCATGCAATCGGGTACCGAAACGCGACGCCATTCACTTCCCGAATCACTCGACGAACCTCCGATTGGTGAGCCTCCCAACCACCCATGCGACCGATGATCGCGACAACGCAACTCCGTGGCTATTCCCTCAAGAGATCCGCAGAACGACCGAACGGCGCGCGCCAATGCAAGTCGACACTTTGGTCCGGCCATCATGTGCCGCTTTTGCCCAGCCGTTCAATGACAGCTTCGGCAAAACCATCGGTTCCCAAGTCACCTCCCAAATCGCGCGTCTTGGCGCCATCTTTCAGCGCAAGGTTATACGCGTTCTTAATCGTCTCGGCAGTTGCTCGGCATTGCTTGTCAGACTCTTTCTCCGCCAGGTGATTCAACATCATGACCGCCGACATCAGCAGTGCCAGCGGGTTGGCGATCCCCTGGCCAGCGATATCCGGCGCCGAACCATGCACCGCCTCAAACACCGCTCGTTCGTCACCGAAGTTCGCACCGGGAACAACCCCTAATCCCCCCACCAAACCGGCGCACAGGTCGCTAACCACATCGCCATACAGATTCTCGAGCAACAGTATGTCGAACTGCGTTGGATCTTGAACAATTCGCATGCAGCCGGCGTCCACGATCAGCTCCTGATACTCAATATTGGGATACTCCTGCTCGTGAATTTTGCGCGCACATTTCAAAAACAAACCGTCGGTGATCTTCATGATGTTGGCTTTGTGAAACACCGTGATCTTTGGCAATTGGCGGCGAGTGGCGAAACGGAAGGCCCAGCGAGCGATCCGCGTACAAGCCGTCTCCGTGGCAATTTTCATGCTCATCACCACATCATCCGTCACTTGATTCTCGACACCACTGTAAAGCCCTTCCGTGTTTTCGCGGACGATCACCAAGTCGACGTCGTTGTACCGTGTCGACACACCATCCAAACTGCGCACTGGACGCACTGCAGCATAGAGATTCAAACGCTTGCGCAGCTGCACGTTGACCGACGTGAACCCATCGCCTACGGGCGTTGTGCAGGGCCCTTTCAACGCAACTTTCACCTGCCGAATTAAGTCGACCGTCTCCGCGGGAAGTACGTCGTCCGACGCCTCTAACGCGGCAATCCCCGCATGCCTTTGAGTCCATTCCAGCGGCGCGCTGGCGGCGCGCAACACGCGTTGCACTGCCGAAGTAACTTCGGGACCGATCCCGTCCCCCGGAATAACAACAATCGGGTAAGTTGCCATATGGCATATTCTCCTGAAATAGACTCCGCAGCCCCACGCATAACGACGCGCCGCGAGTAATTCTGTTGATCCTGTAACCGACCTTGATCAGCATGCGCGCTCATCAAGACTGCTGGCCCACGAATTGCTGGGCCCCCGTGCAGGCCGCGTCAAACATTCCATTGTGTCATGGAAACTGCTAGCTTGACACCCCCGAGATTCAATCCCACACGCCGTTTGCGTCAATGCGATCGCACTCAAAATCATTTCGCAATAATTCAGAATTTTCTCCAAAATCGTGTTGAGTTTTTTATCGCAATTCTGTTAAAACATTCACCAGCATGGAATCGACCAAATGGTTCACATACGGAGGGGTATGAATGCTTGATCCACCGGTGTGCTATCGGTGAGGAACAGAAGGGAGTCTGATCCTCAAAGCGTGCAGGGAATGTTTTATTGAATTCAGGCTTCTATAAAAACCATAACTCAAATACGTGAAGGCCCTCGCCGCGTCGAACGCGGTGAGGGTTTTCTTTTTTCCAGACATGCCTTTCGCGATGGCGTTGAAGACCTGAACTCAAATCACCGAGCAAGGAATACACCGCACCTCAGATAGTTCCGCTTTGGCGTAGCTCGCCAGTGCCATCCACTGCCAAAACGTGCGCGGAGATTATGGCCAGACGCCACAGCCAGGCACCTTCGCCCGACGCTTGGCGGCGAAGGACCATCGCGACAGTTCCTTGGAGCAACACGGTCATCAGGGCACGTCTTGACACCCCATGGGTTTTGGTCGGTTGTGCGGCGACCGAGTGCCTCATTTTGATTCCCGACGGCAGCTGGGCAGGAAAGGCGAGCGCGATCAAGGGCCACTGCCCACTTCACGGGGGCTGTGCCGGTTACGCAAACCTTGCCGCGCGGTTATGCCGATCATTCCGGCAAGATTCAGTCAATCTCGCATTTTCTTCCTACGACAATGAGGGACAAATGGCTGGCCGATTGCTAGAGTGAACGTATTGTTAAACAGGCTAAATAAGCACAATAGGACATTGCCGTTGGATTGCAGTCCGAGGAACTCCGCAGCAGCGAATTCCGAGTTCCTTCGGAACCGCCCAGCAATCGACCACCGCGATTTGGGAATGAAACGCCCCGCCGTCGGTGGAACGATCGCACCACGGACACAATCCGGTGGCTTTTGGTTCGCGCGACCGTGAGCCGGTCAGGCGACTGGGATCGGCGACTGGGATCGGGACGAGGCTTCCGCTCCGCACGTTACGCTGACTGACTCGGCTAACGCCTAATGCCCTGGCTCGTGGTAGCTAGTGCGAGTTGACGATCGTTTCACAGTTAGGGACAAAACCGCATGTTACGCATATTTCCCTTGGCAGTTGTTCTTTGCGCCATCTCCGTCGCATCGACTCAAGCCCAGATCGCATCCAACCCGGTGTTGACGACATGGACACCCTATGCGACGCCTTCGTCGTACACGACACTGCGCCCGGTTGCGCCGTCGCCTTGCTGCGCGCGACCCGTGGCAGCGTCCTGCAATTCCTGCGGTCCGGCCGTCCCTGCTGGCAGGACGACGTATTATGCACCGGCGACGACGGTTTACTACGCGCCGCCTACGACGTACACCGCACCGACTACGAGCTACTACCCGCCGACAACCTCTTATTACGCACCCACTACCACGGCGTACTTTCCGACGACGCCCTCTTACCGCATGCCGGCAACCACGGTCTACCGCACGCCGACGGCATATGCGCCGACACCGACCACGTCGTACTACGCGCCGGCAACTGTCGCAACACCACCCTATTCCGCTCCACGGTCATCTGGAAGCACCTGCGGATGTCGAGGGAGTTGATGGGAGGGCATGCAAGGCATGAAGCCGGGCAACACATGAGGCACGCAGCACGGTGGTTTTCCTCTGACACAACGGACCGACACGATCGATTCTCTCGCGCGTTAATCGAAGGCCCTTGGCATGATTTGGCTCGCCTATGCGATCAGTGAGTGGGCCATCCGGCTGATCATGTTACCGGTGGTTACGCGCCGGCGCAAACCCAATGCCGCAATGGCCTGGTTGCTGTTGATTTTCTTCCTGCCCTGGGTTGGACTGTTCCTTTTTCTGATCTTTGGCACGATTCAATTCCCACGTTCGCGGCGTCGCCGTGTTGCCGAGATACGCGCCAAGATAGAAACCGAAGCGAAACGATTCGTAGGGCACCCCAACGTTGTCCAACCCGATCTCGGCCCTCAACTGGCGTCCACGATTCAGATCGCACAGCGATTAGGCAACTTCCCTATTTTGGGTGGGAACGAGGTGACGTTTATCGCAGCAACCAACGAGGTGATTACACGCCTGATCGAGGACATTGATTGCGCCAAGACACACGTCCATTTGCTCTTTTATATTTTCCGGGATGACGAAACGGGCATGCGCGTAATTGACGCGTTGGGGCGTGCCACCAACCGAGGCGTCGACTGTCGAGTACTGGTTGATGACGTCGGGTCGCGCAAATCGCTCCGATCACTCAACGCCAAAATGCAAGCGCGGGGCGTCAAAATCTACTCGATGCTGCCGGTCGGTGTCTTTCGCCGCCACATGGCACGTATCGACATGCGCAACCATCGCAAATTGGCCATCATCGACGGCGCAATCGCATACACCGGTTCACAGAACATCGTCAACGCTGACTATGGACACAAAGACCTGGCTTGGCACGACATGATGGTACGCCTGACCGGCCCGATCGTCATCGCGTTGCAAGCAATTTTTGTCACTGACTGGCACCAGGAATCGCGCGAGGTTTTGACCGGGCCCGATATCTTCATCGACCCCGTGCTTACCGGCGATGTCCCCGCACAGACATTGCCAAGTGGCCCGATTTTCGCGGTCGAGAATTATCAACGTCTGGTGGTCAGCGCCTTGCACGGAGCACACCAACGCGTCGTCATTACCACTCCCTACTTTGTCCCTGACGAACCGTTGCTGCAGGCGATCCAGATCGCCGTTTGGCGAGGCGTGAGAATCGACTTGATTGTGCCACAGCGATGTGATCAACTGATTGTCGGTGCCGCAGCACGAGCGTACTATGACGACGTCTTGGAAGCGGGAGCTCATTTGCACCTTCATACCAATGGCTTGGTCCATTCGAAAACGATGACGGTCGATGATTCCATCGCTTTGATCGGATCGAGTAATTTTGACATTCGGTCGTTCGAGATCAATTTTGAACTCAGCATGCTGCTCTACGGTAACGACGTAACGCGGCGTCTGCGCCTCCAACAGCTTAAGTACATCGAAGACTCGTACGAGCTGAACACTTACGAGTGGAACCAACGGTCAGCGGCGCGAAAACTGATCGAAAACACCGCCCGGCTCCTCAGCCCACTCCTTTAGAACGTGTTTTAGAATTCGCGGAAGAGCGGCTCGGAGCCGAAAATCGCTTGGTTTTGCTCTACAATAGAGGTTGAAATCGAACCGATTGTGCGTTGGGAACCATTGTCAAAACACGTTCTTAGGTGATTGCTGTCCCGATCGAGCCCGGCCCTCCTTCCATGATCCTGCTGACAAAGCACGGTCTTGGAGAACTCGAACGCGAGGCACTCAAAGCGAGCGTATCGCCACTGCACCATCGAGGCTAGTCATGTTGCAACTCAAGAGAATCTGCACGTACCTGGAACAATTTGCGCCGCCGATGTTAGCCGAAGACTGGGACAACGTCGGCCTCTTGGCGGGCGACGAAGAATCACCGGTCCAGCGGCTGATGACCTGCCTGACGATCACACCGCAAAGCGCCGACGAGGCGATCCGGCGGCGGGCAGACCTAATCGTTACTCACCATCCGCTTCCATTTCGCGCCCTCAAACGCCTGGCAACCAACACGACCACAGGCCGGCTGCTGTGGGATCTGATCACACATCACGTCGCGATTTATAGTCCACACACGGCGTTCGATTCCACCGTCAATGGTATCAATCAACAGCTAGCCGAAGGGCTGAGTTTGACGCGTATTGCGCCACTGTCGCCGATCGACGGCGCGCCCGACGGCGCCGGATCAGGGCGCATGGGGCATTTGCCTCAAGCCACGCCGCTACGCGATGTGGCCAGACAGCTGCGCAATTTCCTGGACGTTGAGTCGCTTCAATACGTCGGCAGTCTAGACGCTGGCATCGAGCAGGTAGCCGTCGCCTGTGGAGCCGCGGGCGAGTTTCTTTCGGTCGCCAGCCAAGCAGGCTGCGACCTGTTGGTCCTTGGCGAAACCAATCTGCACACTTACCTTGAAGCCGAAGCTAACGGTGTCGCGTTGCTGTTGCCCGGTCACTTCGCCAGCGAGCGGTTCGCAATCGAGCGATTAGCCACTCTGTTGACCACGGAATTCCCCGGACTGGAAGTCTGGGCCAGCGAAACTGAATCTGACCCACTACGTCTGTTTGGCCCATAGGAGGCATGCACAAACATGGGACACAGCCCAAGGCTTCGTGAATTCACATGGGTGGGGCAGTTCCGATTGCGCAGCGGTGAGTTGACACCATGGCGTCTCAAGACGTGTCCCAAAGAACGATTCCTAGCCAGTGTCCGACCGATTTCGATTCCACGAGCAGGAGTGAATCCACGGCGTTGTGGTTCGCAGCTGGCGTTCAACAAATTTCACAACACTGCCTTACATGCCGGGCAAACGTGACATGCGCGCCCTGACGGCCCGCGGCATCAGGTGCTGTACTCAAGCTCCCCGCAGCCATTATCCACACGTTTGACCATGGTCACTTGATTGCCAACGTCATTGAAATCGACGGAATCCATGAACGTTCGCATCAACAGCAACCCACGCCCGCTCGCTTTCTCGATGTTCTCGGGATCGGTCGGATCGGGCAGCGCATCGGGATCGAATCCAGGTCCATCATCGCGCACAATAAAAGTGCCGTATTCCTTGGTGAACTTGGCTTGGACGTGAATCGAGCGTTTATTGAACGGTGCCATGGCGCTGCGTTGTTTGACCAGCGCTCGGTATGCATCGGAATCGGAAGTACGAAGCTGCGAGCTGATTTCCAAGTTACCGTGGAACAGAGCGTTGTTGATTGCCTCTTCCAACGCGACACAAACACGAATCCCACCGGCTTGATCACAGAGACCGATCGAACGAATCGTACGGTGCAGATAGTTGATCAATGGGCCGATCATGGTCGCGTCGTTGCCGAGCGTGAACATGGTATCGCTGCACGTCAAACAACTCATCAAGCGTACTTCACACTGCTCTTCCCGAGCCGCCTCGAATACACCCTCAACGGTTTCCACTAACAAGGTCGAGAGCGCGCTCTTGGGAACGTAGCTTGCCGCACCGGCCTTCAAGGCGCGTACGGCAGTTTCTTCGCTGCCACGGCCGGTCATCAGTATAATGGGAATCAACGGTCGCTCGCTGACCACTTTCGCCACCAACTCCAAGCCATCCATTTCCGGCATGATCAGGTCGGTCAGCACAAGGTCGGGCTGATGCTGTTCGATTTTTTCCCACGCATCCTGGCCGTTGACGGCGAACTCCACTTGCACCCCAGGCATTCGACGCAACAGCCCACCAGCCAAACTGCGATCGATGGCTGAGTCGTCAACGATCAGCACGGTCGACATAAAACACCTCCAGCAAGCAGAGAAAGCGAGACGAGAGAAGGAGGTGCGGAGGTCACTCGCGTCGCTTGACCAGCGTGACCTCATTTCCTCGACCATTATACGTGACTTCGTCCATGAACGCGCGCATTAAGACGATACCGCGTCCCGAATCACCGTCCAGCAAGCCGAGATCTCCCCTGCTCGGCAGGCTGCTCGTATCAAACCCATCGCCGTCATCGCGAATGACAAACACGGCCTGTTGGGGATCGATTCGGATGCCGACATGAACGCGACGTAGTGCGAGTTCTGGGTGACTATCGAGACGCTTGCGCACGATCTTCGGAAGATCATCTTCACGGTCTCGCGTTGCGTCGACCGTCATTTCCAAGTTGCCTCGCACGACCGCATTGAGCAACGCTTCTTTGAGCGCCATGCCGATACGAAACCGATCGGTATCATCACATAGTCCCATGCCGTGGACAATCTGCTGAAACAGCTCAACAAAAGGATCGAACAACGCCGGGTCATTTTCCAGGTCCAGATCGAACTCAGTGCGTTTGATACTTTCGACTAATCGGTTGTAGCTCCGCTTGGCACTGACAACGGCCAGCACATCTTCGACGGTGCCGATCAGCTTTTCGTTCAGGAGCACTTTCGGAACATAGCTGGCCGCCCCATGTTCGAGGGCCTGTACCGCTAATTCCTCACTCCCTTGAGCCGTAATTAAGATCACCGGAACAGCCCCGAAGTGAATCCGCATGGCGCGCACCAATTCCAAGCCGTTCTTGCGCGGCATATTGAGATCCGTGATCACGATATCGGGTCGTGCTTGCTCCATCTTGATCAGCGCATCGGTACCATCTTCCGCATAGACGACGGTATAGTCGGGGCGTTGTTCAAGAAGCCCTCCTACAATCGTGCGGTCCACCGCCGAATCATCGACTACCAGTATGTTTGTCATGCCGCTTACCGTCCGGTTTGTTTCGTGAAAAGGGGCGCAAGCAGCCAGGCCACAACACGTTATCGAATTGCCTGCGTGATATCGACGAAGACAAGCGATTTTGTCGATCTTTTCCGCAACGCATGGCCACGCCACTCCGGACCACCTGATCACTGGTTAGTCTTAACTTTCCCACGCATATAATCTACCAGAATGGGCGCCAGTTTGGCCATCTCTCGATCGAGATCAACCAGCGTGTTTTTTGCATGAACTAGTTCGGTTTTCTTACCCATGGCCTCCAGCTGTAGAGCCATTTCTGAAGCCTGAGTCGCGCCAAAGTAGCCGGTTGAGCCTTTGAGTGTGTGGGCTACGCGCTGCAAGGTCTTGGCGTCCTGTTGCTCGATCGCGCCACGTATCATCGCCAAGAGTCGAGGGGATTCATCGAGAAATGCTTCGACAATATCGCGCAGCAAACGTCGATCGCCGTTGACGCGGCGCAAAGCCTCGTCCCAGTCAACGACATGGGCGTTGAGAAATCCCGGGGCAGGCTCAGGCTTTCCCCCCTCCTGTCGCGTGCTGATCGACATGGTCGCAACGAGTGTATCATACAGCCGCGCGGCACGGATTGGCTTGGATATATAATGATCCATCCCCGCAGCCAGGCAACGTTCCCGATCCCCTTTCATCGCATGAGCCGTCATTGCGATAATCGGCAAATGGCTGTCACTAGAACGTTCGCGAGCACGAATAGCACGCGTCGCTTCGAGTCCATCGAGCACCGGCATCTGAACGTCCATCAACACCAGATCGAACGCCCCCGTCACGACCATGTCAACCGCACTCTGCCCGTCACTCACGACCGTTACGTCATGGTCGCCTTGGAGCAGGCCCAAGGCCAACTTCTGATTCATCAGGCTGTCTTCCGCCAGCAAGATGCGTAGTCGCGGCAGTCGACTGTAGTCATTATCTGATCCGGTTGACGCTGCGGATGAGGGGGCATTGCGACGCGCACCGATGGCCCGTGTGATCGCGTCAAGAAGGTCCGATTGCTTGACCGGTTTGGCTACTTGAGCAGACACACAAAGCCGCTCGCATTGCTCAGACTCGTTTTGAATCGCGGTCGAGGTCAGCAGAATCACCGGCAAATTGCGCCACTGAGGGTCTTCACGCAATTGTTCCACCAACGTAAACCCGTCCATGTCGGGCATGCTGATATCGGTCACCAGCAGATCAAATGCCGAGTCGCCGCAACCGCCAGCGCACAACGTATCAAGTGCCGTGCGGGCTCGAGCAACCGGTGTCGGAACCAGATCCCAACTCCGCAACATCTCGGCCAATATGCGACGTGATGTTTCATTGTCGTCGACGATCAGAGCTCGCATGCCACGCAACTGCACGGGAACCGTGTCTTGCAACTCATCCACACCAATCGAATAGGGAAAGCGACCCGTAAAATGAAAAACGCTGCCTTGCCCCTGCGTACTCTCCACCCAGATCCGGCCGCCCATCAATTCGGTCAACTTGCGACAGATGGCTAGACCAAGCCCGGTGCCACCAAAACGCCGAGTAAGGGTCGTATCAACTTGTTCAAACGCCTCGAAAATACTCGTCAACTTTGCCTCAGGAATGCCAATACCGGTATCGCGCACACTGAATTCCAGCTCGACATGACTATCCGTCTGCGCTAGAACTTCGACCCCGAGAACAACTTCGCCCCTTTCGGTGAACTTGAGTGCATTGCCGATCAGATTCACCACCACTTGACGCAAACGCCCTGAATCGCCGACCAAAAGGTCTGGTACGACCGGTTGTATGTCACTGGCAATCTCCAGGTCGGCATGCCGAGCGCGTGTGGCCAGCGATCGCATGGCATCTCCCAGGCAGTCACGCAATCGAAACGGTTCCGGTTCGAGTTCCAATTTACCGGCCTCGACCTTGGAAAAATCGAGCACGTCGTTGATCACATCCAACAAGGCCTCGCCCGATTCGAGGACCATGCTCAGGTATTCCCGCTGCTGCTGGGCCGACATCCGGTCACTCAACACCAATTCGGTCATGCCAATGATCGCATTGAGCGGCGTGCGAATCTCATGACTCATGTTGGCCATAAAATCGCTCTTCGCTTGATTGGCGGATTCCGCCGCCGCCTTGGCTTTATTTAGTTCGAGCTCGGCTTGCTTGCGCACTGTGGTGTCACGAGCAACGGCGTAAAGCAACGCTTCACGGTAACCGGGTGCCGGGCAGGTCCAAGCGAGCCATCGGTACGACCCGTCTTTGCAACGATACCGGCTTTCAAACCCGACCATATCAACGCCGTCGCGCAGCTTCTTAAATGCACGTTCGGCCGTCTGTCGATCATCGGGATGCACAAAATCGATGATCAAATGACCAAGCAGTGCGGCCGGAGCATACCCAAGCGATTTCTGGAACGCCGGATTGACTCGTTTGAAATACCCGTCAACGCCAGCGACACACATCATGTCGAGTGAAACGGAAAAGAGCCGGTCGAATTCTTCTTGGGCACGCACGCGTTCGGTCACGTCCCAGAACATACCTTGAATGCCGATGACCTGCCCGTTGGCGTCGCGCGCCGGCGCCTTGAGCACGTGGACATAGCGTTTTTGATTGTCCGACCCGTAGTTCTCCTCGACAACTTCCAACACCTCGCCAGTCTCAATGACACGCAGATCATCGTTGCGATACTTGCGCGCATTTTCGGGAGGAAAGAGATCTAGATCGGTCTTGCCAAGAATCTCACTCAGCTGACAACCGGCCGACTCGCAAAACCGCTGGTTCGCGGAAATGATCCGGCCCTCCAAATCCTTGCGAAACACATTCAACGGTAAACTATCGACCAGCGATTCATACGCGGCCCTGGAAGCCAATAAAGCCTCCTCGGCGCGTTTGCGATCCGCAATCTCACGCTCCAGCTGATCGGAACGTTGGAACGTGGCGAGTAACCATTTCCACATGGATGCAACTCCCCACGAGACGCAGTAGAAGCCTAAACGGACAATACCCATTCCCACGACCTGACAGACTGAGTTTACCGCGTCAGCACGCTCGGTTCAATTTGATAGCCACCCGGTTTGGTGGGGTGTTGCGTTGACGTCCTCCCCTGCGCCCCTAGAATTGAAGTCTGACCGTGACTGCGGAAATCGCAAGCCGTGCGTATTGGTGGCCACAAACTGCCAAAACCCGTGTGCGCTGCCGACGCGATTCACAGAAACCCGTGCCCGTCGCGGGCACAATCCACAGAAACCCGTGCCCATCGCGGGCACAATTCACAGAAACCCGGGACCAATTTCCGGCACAATTTACGGGAAACCCACATTTAATTGCGAGTATGAGTTACCTGGCCTGGGGCGACGTGAATTCGTTCGAGAACCGTAATAGGCGGGGTTGGCGTACTTCTAGACAAAGTCCGCCGCCGGAAACGAGTGTCGGCTACGCCCGTCGTAAAACGCGTGCGTCAGCGTCTTTGATTGAAATGTCTTTGATTGAAATTGAAATTTACGAGAATCGGCGTTTCGGGTGAAGAACCGCGAACGGTGATAATTTCTGCGAGAAAGATACCCATGGCTTCACGGTGGCTAACCGCTTTGCCGGTCTACAACGAAGCGCAACACGTCGGCCGCGTCTTGGACGAAGTGCTGCGATACAGCCCAGACGTGCTGGTCGTCGACGATGGTTCGACCGACGAGACGGGCAATCTGCTGGCCCCGCGCGATGACATCCGGGTTGCCACTCATACCCAGAATCGGGGTTATGGAGCAGCACTTCTCACCGCGTTCAATTATGCCGCAGAACAGCAATTCGACGTATTGGTAACGATCGACTGCGATGGTCAGCACGAACCGCAACGAATCCCCCGTTTCGTGCAAGCTTGTCAGGACATTGACATCGTCTCCGGAAGCCGGTACTTGAAGCGTTACCGTGGCGATACGCAGCCGCCCGAGCAGCGGCGCCGCATCAATCAGCAGCTGACCGCCGAACTGAATCGACGTCTTGGCCTCAAATTGACAGACGCGTTTTGCGGCTTTAAAGCGTACCGTGTCGGGGCGCTCGCTAAACTCGACTTGCTCGAAACCGGCTACGCGATGCCATTAGAGTTGTGGGTCCAGGCCGTCGCTCACCATTTGCGGATCATCGAGCTGCCGGTACCGCTGATCTACCTGGAAGAGGAGCGGTCCTTTGGCGGCATGCTCGACGACGGCGGCACACGGTTGCAATACTATCACGATGTATTGGACCGCAGCATGCGTGCGGCCAATCTCGAATCGCCACGTGACACGGGTTCCGTATGCCGTGGAGGCTCTCGATGAGCGAGCTTGCCAATTCTATCGCATACCGACGTCTGCGAGCGCCGCGCGAAGACGGGCAAGCCTTGTTTGAACCGCCGGTGGCGGATGAAGCCGCCTTCCTACGCCAAAACATTGCTATCCAAGCGCGCATGGATTGCGACATTCATGGCCAAACGCTTGGCCAACTACGCATGACCGCTCGGCAAGAACTACTGCGGCAGGCCCACTGCTACACGCGCCAGTATCGCAACGTACCGGCGGGCGAACGGGATCCCCATGCGCCGATCATCCTCATGGGCCATCAACCTGAATTGGTCCATCCAGGAGTCTGGTTCAAGAACTTTCTCCTCTCGGAACTCGCACAACGCACCTCCGCCCACGCCGTCAACTTGCTGATCGACAACGACTCCCTGCGGAGTACCTCAGTACGTGTTCCCGGCGGTTCGGTCCAAGACCCGATCGTCTCGTCAATCGCCATCGATGCATCGGCCCCACCCATTCCCTATGAATCACGCTCGATCATCGACCCCGCATTGTTCAGCCACTTTGGACAGCGTGTGGCAAAAACCATCGCACCCCTGATCAAGAATCCGATCATCAACCAGTTCTGGCCAACGGCGGTCGAAGCGGCGCATCAACATAACAACTTGGGTAGAGCGCTGGCACAGGCACGGCACAAGCTTGAAGGCCAGTGGGGACTCGAATCGCTCGAATTGCCGCTCAGCGCAATGTGTGATACCACGTCGTTTCGCTGGTTTGCGGCCCACCTGCTGGCCAACGCTCCGCAGTTGCGTGAAACTCACAACGCATGCCTCGCGGAATACCGCCGCGCCAACAAGGTCCGTAATCATGCCCATCCGATTCCAGATCTTGGCAGTGACGACGATTGGACCGAAACTCCCTTCTGGCTCTGGTCTGCCAAGCAACCGCATCGCCACGCGGCCTTCGCCCGTCGCAGTGCCGGGCAGGTGGTGCTGAGTGACCGGAAGAGCATTCACATCAACTTGGATCTTCCGCGCGACGCGGATGCAAACCGTTGTGTGGACCAGTTGGAAGAAGCCACTCGACAAGGCGTTCGCCTGCGCCCACGTGCATTGATCACAACGATGTTCGCACGACTCGTGCTCGGTGATATCTTCATCCACGGAATTGGCGGGGCGAAGTACGACGAGGTGACCGATGCCATGGTGCGACGATTCTTTGCGGTTGAACCACCCGAATACCTCGTGGCAACAGCCACCTTGAAACTGCCAATACGACACGCCAGCGTCGACCCACGCGACATTCAACGTGTGAAACAACAGCTGCGCGAGTTGCGTTACCACGGCGAACTGCATGTTGATGACACGCCCCAAACTCGGGCGCTCATTGCGGAAAAACACCGGTGGATTGCTGTGAATCGACCGGCCGAACGTCTGCACGAGCGTCACGAAGGTATCGAGCGCGTCAACAACGCACTGCGCGCCATGCTGGGGGCACGCCAAGAGCAATTATCGACCGAACTCGTCGAATTGCGTTCGTTACTGCACAAGCAAGCGATCTTTGAATCGCGCGAGTACGCTTTCTGCTTGTTTCCCTTGGAAAGTTTGCGGGACCGGCTACTGGATCTTTCACGCCAGTAACCTTAACTTATGGGAAGTGTGAGTCTGTTTCAGGCAGCTGCTTTTGGCATACTAGCTTTGGGCTGTTAGTCTTGCCATAATAGCTCGTGTGTTCGTCATATCTACACAGTGTTTCTACACAGTGTTTCTACACAGTGTTATATCTCACAGTGATCGAACTCAGCAGCGGGACGTCTTCCGAGAGGTCTTTAGAGCAGGCTGGAAGTAGTTTCGCGAAGTGTCTTCGCGAGGAAGGGATTCTGACTCATGAAGTCCACGATTCCGTCAAAGTCGGGTGTGGAGATTCCGTCAAAGTCGGGTGTGGAGCAGAGTGGGGGTTGCCGCGACGCGGCACAAGCGGCAGGCTTTGCCAAGAAAGGCCACAATCCGCATTCTCTTTCGGCGCCTGCCAAGGCACGTGGTGCTGCGTCGCGCGCTGCGTGGCGCGTGGTGAGCGCGACTCCTGGTGATCACCCCATGATCTACCAGTTTCTGCTGTCGGTCTTCCACAAACCGACTCCGGTTGAATTCCAGGCGCAGCTGGAAGAACCGAGCTACGAGCCTGCAGATCGTCTGATCATCAAGAACGGCAGCCACATCATCGCTCACTTGCGATTACTCAATCGCGAAATGCAGTTTGGCCGTTTGGTCTTGCCAGTCGGCATCATTACCGACCTTGCCACAGCGCCGGAATATCGCGGACACGGCTGCGCCACGGCGCTACTGTCGGCCGCGCGCAAGATTCTACTGCGTGACGGCGCCGCCATCGGATTGTTGGCAACCGATCAGCCCCATTTCTACATGCGCCGCGGCTGGGTTGTCTGCGGTCGCCACTGCTACAGCGACGCGGCACCCCGCGAAATACTCTCGTACTTGAACCAACGTGAAGCCGAAGCGATCGGCGCACAAGACTCGGTCCTCACACCACCAACCTGCAAACGCTACAATATCCGATTGTGGCGTCACGTTGAGCTTGCCGCACTGATGCGGCTGTATCAGGAAAACATGCAATCTGGCCACGGCAACCTGGTGCGATCCGATTCCTACTGGCGCTGGTTGGTCGGACGCGGGGGCAACCAGCGCGTCTACGTCGCCATTGATGGCCCTGACAAGATCGAATTGGACGAATCGTTAGCGCCCATCGTTGGTTATGCCGCCACGCGCGAAGGCCGCATCGTCGAGATCATGAGCTCGGCCGATCACCCTGAGGCGTCCGTTCAACTGCTGGCGCGGGCGTGCGGCGATGCTATAGAAAAGGACTTCGTCCGCGTGCGGCTTGACGCACCACCGGAGCACCCGCTACATCAATTGCTGCTCCAAGCCGGCGGCGAATTCGGACACCACGAAGCGGATCATGGCGTGGTGTTCATGGCCAACATCCTCAAGCCGCATCGGTTCCTCGGATCGATCAGTCGCGATCTGAGCCAACGCGCCAAGGATGCTGGATTGCCTCGCCCCTGCCAACTCGGCTTGCTTGTCAACAAGGACAAGTACCAGCTGCGGGTCAGCCGGCGCAACGTGGAACTGGTTCCCGGATCGCTCGGTCGCAGCTACTTGAAATGCTCGCTCGCGGAACTGAAGCAATTGTTCCTGGGACACCTCGACGCGCGCGAAGTGGTCGCATCGGGGCGCATCAGCACTTCAACACGCGTGGCACTCGAAACGGTGGATGCCATCTTCCCGCGTCTCCCTTTCTGGCGCCCGCCATGGGATGACTTGGCCGCCGAGTAGATCGCGCTATTCTGGAGTTTTCTGTTCGCCAGAGTTTTCTGTTCGCCAGAGTTTTCTGTTCGTCAGGGGTTCCCGGCAGCCTGCAAGTGACGCGCATGCGCCGATAGGATATAACCTTGGTAACCGTTCGCGGCCAGAGCACCAGAAGCATGCATCACGGCCTTTCAAAAATACCGCAGACGACCGTAGAACAGCAAACTATCACACGACCTGCATCAAGAGGCAATCCAAATGAAAACGATCACGATGATACTGGCATTGGCGATGGCCAGCGTTTCGAGCGCCGCAGACAAGCCCGTGATCAAGCTGTGGCCCCAGGGGCTCCCGAAAGATGCCAAGCCAATTGCGTCCGACCGCATTGCGGAATTGGAAGCTAAGCAGAGCAAAGAGCGCATTACGTACGTCAGCGAACCGACGTTGACGATCTACCAGGCAGACACCACCATAGCCAACGGGTGCGGTATCGTGATCTGTCCAGGCGGCGGCTATAACATTCTGGCTTGGCCCAAGGAAGGCTTGGAGCTGGCCGAGTGGTTCAATACGTTTGGCGTCACGGCCGCCGTGCTCAAGTATCGTGTCCCGCGTCGCGACCTCAAGCGTCCCCATTGGGAACCGTTGCAAGACGTGCAACGCGCCGTGCGGCTCATGCGCCACAACGCCGCGCCGTGGCAAGTCGATCCGAACCGTATCGGAGTGCTTGGGTTCTCGGCAGGTGGGCACTTGACCTTCATGGTGGGAACGCATTTTGACGAAGAAACGTACGACGCTGTCGATGACGCAGACCAACTGAGTGCCAGGCCCGATTTCATGTGCCCGATCTACGCGGCCTATTTGGGGAACAACTACAAGGATAACGTGGCCGAGATCGGGTCGTTGGTCAAGATCACGAAACAAACGCCACCCACTTTCATGGCCGTGGCACTGGACGACACTTACCGCGGCGTGCAGGCCGGACTGATACTGGCCAAGTTCAAGAAGGCTGGCGTACCCGCGGAAGCCCACATCTATTCGGTCGGCGGTCACGGCTACGGGATCCGACCCTCCGACCAACCCGTTTCAACCTGGCACCTGCGGCTGAAGGACTGGATGCAGGCCAGTGGGTTGCTCGCGAAATGAGCGGATACCTAGTTGGACAGCGCCACTTGGCCGCCCGACGGAGGCCGCTCAATGACGAATGGCGAAACACCCAATGACCAAGAAAAACCGAAGTCCGAAGCCACAAGACCGAGTGGGGCGCGACGTCCAGACACCGTTCCATGCCAAAAAAATGACCGTTCCTTCCTGCCTGCCACTTTTCCCCCTAGGCGGCTTCACGATGCTCACGAACAAACGCTGGATCATGATATCCGCTGCTCTCGTATGCGCACTTCTTTGTTTCCGCACCGACGCGAAACAAGGCCCCATTACGATCCCCACCAGTGGCACGGCATTATTGGGGAAAGACGTAGTCCACCGGCTGCGCGTCGGCGCACACGCCGACCAGGCCGACCGTTCTGTCGTTAGCGTGCCGGATCAGTCGTTCGCCGACGCGCTGCAAGTTACCGTGTTGAAAGTGCCCAAGCGACCCTGGGATGTGCAAGCAATGGCACAGTTCAAGGGCACCGTTCACAAAGGAGACGTATTGCTAGTGAGTTGCTGGCTGCGCTGCCTGGAATCGACGGCCGAAAACGGAGAGGGGCAGTTGGTCATCAACATTCAGCGCAATCGTGCACCACACGACAAACTACTGGCGTTGCGAGTATCCGCAGGCGGACAATGGGGACAGGTTATCCAAGCGTTTCGCGCTCCATTTGACCTGCCAGACGGTAACGGTAGCATCACGTTTCACCTCGGAGTCCGCCAGCAGAAGCTCTTGATCGGCGGTATTCAACTTATCAACTTTCGCACCAGCAAGACTCTTCAAGAACTCCCCACGACGGTCGAGACATACCGCGGTCGCAGCCGCGATGCCGACTGGCGCAACGATGCTGCCAAGCGAATCAAGCAATATCGGCAAGCGCCACTGACGGTGGTCGTCAAGGATAGCAAGGGGCAACCGATACGTGGCGTTTCGGTCACGGTAACCATGCTGCGGCACCATTTCACTTTCGGTTCGGCGGTGGCGGCCAAGCTGCTGGCAGCGGACACCGACGACGCTAGGCAATATCGCGAAGTAATCAAAGAGAATTATAACAAGGTGGTTTTCGAGAACGATCTCAAGTGGGATCAATGGAACTTCTCGAAAACGAACGACCATCGTGCATACCGCCGCGAGTGGACGGACCGATCGTTCCGCTGGTTGCAAGCGAACAACATTGCCGTACGCGGCCACTACATCACGTGGGCGCCACTCAAACCACGGCAGGTGGCGAAATACCAAGGAGATGGCGACCGACTGCGCCGCGATCTGTGGAACCATATGCAGGACAAAGTGCCCGATGTGGGCGGCAAAGTCACTGACTGGGACGTGATCAACCATATCGTCGGCTGGGGCAAGACGATTGAATCGATCGTCGGCACGCGCGAAATCTATGCCGATATTATCAAGCGGTCGCGGGAACTGGCTCCGGCAGACGTGCAGCTTTGGATTAATGAAGGGCAGGTACTTCCCAACGGGCGACAGATCAAGCCATATGAAGAAATGATGCAGTACCTGATCGATCATGAAGCCGCTCCGGATGGTATTGGCTTCATGGGTCACTTTGGTGCACATTCGCTCACGCCGCCAGACCGGCTCTTCGAGGTGTTCAACCGTTTCGCCAAGCTCTCGGACAACCTACAGCTGACGGAACTGGATGTCGATGTGGGCAGGGACGAACAATTGCAAGCTGACTATCTGCGTGACGTAATGACGATCGCCTTCAGCCACCCGAACATGCGGTCAATCATCATGTGGGGATTCTGGGAAGGTCAGCACTGGAAACCTCACGCTGCGCTGTATCGTCGCGACTGGTCGATCAAGCCAGCTGGCCAAATGTGGCGTGATTTGGTCTTCGGGCATTGGCGGACAGAGACGGCCGGAAAAACCGGTGCCGCCGGAACGTTCGCGACCGATGGGTTCCTCGGCGACTATCAAATCAAAGTCACGCTCGGCAACAAGTCCAAGGTAGTGCGGACGACGCTGGCGAAACCAAGCCAATCGCTCACCGTCGTGTTGGAGTAGGAAGCAGGCGGAAAAAAAGTGCAGGAACCTTTGTTTCTTGGCGACACGTTTCGGTCAACTCAAAATAGCGTCCCAACGAGACTCTGAACAACAATCTATCCCAAGGAATGGCTCAACTAACCGATAAAAGGTTCCTGACACCTCTTCCCGCATGCCGGCTCCACCGTGTGCACCTCCACCGTCTTCTCCAATACCCGCTGGCGCTCTGCGTCGACCAGCTGAAATCGGGGATGTGGCACCCGCGAATCGTGAAATAAGGCATCTCGTAACGGGCAAATCGAGATGGCGGGCCGCAAGTCTGAGAAGTTGCCGCCCGAGTGGAGCTGATCCACGCCTCGTCGCAACGTAATGAGTGCTCGTTGAAGCGGCGACACGCGTGCAAATGGAATGCTGTTACGCCAAGTCCCGCTCACTCAGCCAGTGCCACCCGACGCCGCTGAATCGCAACAGCGCCCGTGTGACCGGAGCGTGTCACATGCGCCGCGTTCCATGCCGGTGCGGCTTGACGCGTGCGGCCCGAAGGGCCGCTGCTATGGTAGCCCAGGGTGGAGGTCGCCGAAGGCGAACGGAACCCTGGGTGACACGCGCCATCACAAACACGGCCGAGCGCAACACGTTCCACCACATCGCCGCACAGCCGAGGCCGCATCAAGACGTGGATTCATTCTAGGCCACACGCACACGATCAAGTTCACCACCTATTCTTGTTTTTGGGAACGCTACGCAACTCTCAGGGTTGCCCAGGCTACCAAAACGGAGGCAGGCGTCAATGGCTGTAATGTCGCGTCTTGCCCTGAGCGCATGTTCGCGCGCGCTATCGGTGGGCACCATCCTATCAGCCAGCATGTGTGGGGAAAGACGGATTGTCAAACGTAGCCTGGGATTCCACGGCCAGGCATGGAAAACGCTCTGTCGGCAAGAAGCCAGCTATTGCCACAACGCCTAAACAAGCGCATCCCGCAATGCGTCCCTTCTTAATCGCTCGGCAATAGAGATTTGCCTGCAGAGGCAACGTCGTCCATGCTCGGGAAAGATTCCCGAGCCACGGCCAAAACACCAAGACACGCGTATTCCGCAACGCGCCACCCGGCCTAATCGCTCGGCAATAGAGATTTGCCTGCAGGGGCAACGTTGTCCATGCTCGGGAACCGGCACGGAGTGCCGTACCACACTGCGTCGGGAAAGATTCCCGAGCTACGGGAACGACGCGAATGACTCGATCGATTCTCAAATCGCACCAGAATTGACGCGGCACCGCGCATCGACCATCATGACGATGATGATAGTCTGAGCCGAGCGGCGTCAGCCAACACCCCGAAACTCCCAAAGGAATCCTGCGTCATGACCGCGAGACGTGATAACCAACCTTCCCACACTTGGCATCCGCAATCATGGCTGCTGGCGATCAGTATCATCGTTCTGCTACTGCCGAAGTTGATCCAAGCCGCCGAACGGCCGATCGCGTTGCACGAGGGTAATCCACATTACTTCGTGTGGCATGGCAAACCGACGGTCTTGATCACGTCTGGCGAGCACTACGGCGCGCTGTTGAATCTCGATTTCGACTACGTACGCTACTTCGACACACTGGCTGCCGACAAACTGAACCACACGCGCACGTTCAGCGGTACGTACCGCGAAACGCTCGATTCCTTCGGCATCACCGACAACACGTTGGCGCCCAAACCGAATCGGTTCATATGCCCCTGGGCACGCAGCGACCAGCCCGGCTATTTCGATGCCGGCAACAGATTTGACCTGGACCGGTGGGACGAAGACTACTTCCGCCGACTGCGCGATTTCATGGCCGAAGCGAAACAGCGCGGCATCGTCGTCGAAATGACCCTCTTCTGCCCGATGTACAAGGATTCGATGTGGGACGCCAGCCCGATGAACACGGCGAACAACGTGAACAAGCTGCCGGCGTGTCCACGCGAAGAAGTCTTCACACTCAAACACCCCAAACTGCTTGCCATGCAACTGGCATTAACTCGCAAGATCGTAACCGAACTCAAAGACTACGACAATCTTTACTACGAGATCTGCAACGAGCCCTACTTTGCGGGTGTAACCATGCCATGGCAAGAGCGAATCATCGACGAGATCGTTGCCACGGAAAAAGACTATCGGTACCAGCACCTTATTTCACTGAACATCGCCAACGGCCGCAAGAAAGTCGTCAATCCACACCGTGCCGTCTCGATCTTCAATTTCCATTACTGCGTGCCGCCCGACACCGTGGCCATGAACTACGGATTGGACAAAGTGATCGGTGAAAATGAAACCGGGTTTCGCGGAAAGGCGGACGTCATTTACCGCACGGAAGGATGGGACTTCATCTTGGCCGGTGGCGCGCTCTATAACAACCTCGACTACTCGTTCACGGCAAAGCATCCCGATGGGACCCTTTCCGATTATCGCTCGCCAGGGGGCGGTAGTCCCGCGTTGAGACAACAGCTGCGCATCCTGCGAGATTTCATCTATTCGTTCGATTTCGTTGCGATGTGCCCCGATCAAAGCGTGCTAATAAACGTGCCCAAAGGCATTCAATCACGAACTTTGGCGAAGACGGGCGAAGCTTACGCGATCTACTTTCACGTAGCGTTGCCCAAGAAGCCGAAACCAAACCAACTTCACAAAGCCGTACAGACGAGCATTCGCGTGCACTTGCCAGCGGGCCGATACCAGGCCCAATGGATCGATACCAAGACCGGAAAGATCGACAAGTCAATTACGTTTGACCACGAGGGCGGGAAGAAGAACCTGAAATCACCTAAGTTTGTTGTCGATGTGGCGTTGCGGATTCGCAGACAATAAGACAGCATTCAGGCAGTTCCAGCCTGCGAATTGAAGGAACTCAGACAGCGGGTTGGAACCATGCGGCAGGCCGGCAGGAGATACCGGTCTTTCCGGGCAGCAAATATCGACTGACCTGCTGGATCAAGGTGGAACAACTCGAACCACAATCGCTGCCGCCCTATCTCAAACTGGGCATCCATGGCGCAGACGGAAAATGGATTGCGAATATTGGGACGAACAAATACGACCTGCGCAAGGCTGGTCAATGGCAACTGCTTACCGCCACCGCCGAAACGCCATTGAATGCCGTGCGTGGCCAGTTTGCCTTGGAGCGCGGAAGCAGCGCAGCCAAGATATGGTGAGAGAGTTGAAGGTGGAGCTCGAAACCTTGCGTACCAAGTACCAGGACGACGACACGGTCATCACATTTCCCGGCACGACCAAACCCAAGAAGTCGCGTAGAAAAAAGGCCCGAGCCGGATGATGGGCGGGCCAGTTCACATTGGTGGTGTTTGCCATACTGTCGGCGGAACAAACCGCCGACAGCTGCACGACAGGATGGCGACCATCGAACACGCCATCAACCGATCGAATGGACTTTGGTCGCTTCGCAATGACTATTCGGCAGGTTTTTGTGATCCAGTAGCTGCCGCACCACTGGTGAAGATATTGCCGCTGCGAAAGGCGTGAGCCATGGCACGGGGCACATCAGCTTCAGCCATCACCAGGCGAGCACGGTTTTCGGCCACTTTGGCTTTCATCTCTTGTTCAGCGGCTACCGCTTCGGCACGTCGCCGTTCTGCTCGGGCACGTGCCACGCGCGTGTCCGCCTCGGCCTGATCCGCTTGCAATCGAGCACCGATGTTCTCGCCGACGTCAATATCGGCAATGTCGATCGAGACAATGGCAAAAGCGGTGTGCGCGTCGAGGCCACGCGACAACACGGCGCGGGTGATTCGATCGGGGTTCTCCAGCACCTGCAAATGCGTGTCCGAAGAGCCGATCGACGTAATTATCCCTTCGCCCACGCGGGCAATCACCGTCTCTTCCGTGGCACCACCAATTAGTTGTTCAAGGTTGGTCCGCACCGTCACACGCGTCCGAATCCGTAACTCGACACCGTTCTTGGCGATGGCGCTGAGCGTCGTCTTGCCGCTACGATGCGGGTCTGGACAATCAATGACTTTCGGATGGACGCTCGTCCGCACCGCATCCATCACATCACGTCCCGCCAGATCGATGGCCGACGAACGATCAAAGTCGAGATCAATGTCGGCTCGATGCGCAGCAATGATCGCGTGAATCACGTTCATTACGTTGCCACCCGCCAAATAGTGCGCTTCCAGCCTCGCCGTGCTAATGCCGGTGCGACGGTTGATGTCCAGACCAGCTTGGGCTGCCATGATCTTGGCCTGAACAATGACCCTGGGGTTCACTTGGCGAAACCCCATTCCCACCAAACTCATAAAGCTGACATCGGCGTCCGACATGAACGCTCGAATCCACATCTTGCCGTAAATCGGTATGAAGATCAACAACATCAAGCCCAACAACACGGCAATGATGATCAGGGCGTAAACGACAAACATCCACCATTCAAATCCCGAACCGGCTTGCCCGCCAAACGGACCAAACGGCTGCTCGGCCTGCGCAAGCAGAGTTAGCACTTGACCGATCATAAGTGGACTCCCATTCTTGGTAAAAGTATACGAGGCAGCCGAGCTGCCAACGCCGTCGGAAGCGTGCCCTCACGTGAACCGCTCTCGCCAGCAAATTCTCGTCAAGATAAGTACACTGATGATATCCGATATGTTATCGAAAAGGTAGCAGCGTTTCGATCCCTGTGCGGCACACCGTTGGGAGCACAACAAATTCGCACCAAAGTGCGGCGGCTTCGCCGGTCAAACTCGCCTTCGGCTCGACACGCCAGACCTGGACGACAGCAGACCTGGCCGACAGCGCGCGCAGCTCACGATTCAATCCAGCCACCGCCCAAGACGCGATCACCGTCATAGCAGACAACCGCTTGGCCTGGAGCGACACCGTAACAAGGGTCATCAAACTGGACATGCAACCGGTTGTTATCCAGTAACGCGGCCGTGGCAAGGGCCGGTGGCGAATTGTAGCGGATCTTGGCGCGGCAACGCACTTCCCCCACCGGAGGGGACGCGAGCCAACTAACTTTCGCTGCCACGAGTTCACGGCGCGCCAACTGTTCGCGACGACCGATCACCACATCGTACGTTGTGGGATCAATTCGGACCACGAAATAGGGTGATCCCATAGCCACTCCCAACCCTTTGCGCTGGCCGACCGTAAAACGTTCGATCCCCGCATGGTGACCGACAATCGCGCCTTCGGTGGTCACGATTCTCCCCGCCGTGTCCTGGTTGCCACGTCGCGCACGGACAAATTCATCGTGTTTCCCCGACGTTACGAAACAGATTTCCTGACTATCTCGCTTATCGGCAACGCGCAATCCAAGTTCGAGGGCCAGTTGACGAATCTCCGATTTACGGAACTGCCCGACCGGCAGCAGCATGCGTTGAAAACGTTCCCGCTCGATCCCAAACAGCACATACGACTGATCCTTGTCGTGGTCAACGCCACGACAGAGCCACGGCGTGCCGTCATCGGCCAATATGCAGCGCGCGTAGTGGCCCGTGGCGACATACTGCGCATCGACGCTGTCGGCATAGTCAAATAGTTTGCCAAATTTCAGCCATTGATTGCAGACAATGCACGGGTTGGGAGTCCGCCCATGCACATATTGTTCGACGAAGTAGTCAATAATCTGCTGAAATTCCGACTGGAAATTAACCGCGTAGAACGGGATATCAAGCTGATCGGCGACACGTCTGGCATCTTGAGCGTCAGCGGCACTGCAACAGCCCTGTTTATGATCGGACCTCGCATCGATCACGGGCAGCGTTGCGGTTGACAGCTCGGTTGATGACTCGGCATCGACCGCACATGCCGCCACCGACTTTTCGCCGTGCCGCATGAAGACGCCAACCACGTCATGCCCTTCTTGCTGCAAGAGATGAGCCGCGACGCTGCTGTCGACCCCTCCCGACATTGCTAGAACCACACGTGCCATATTCGTTGTCCAACAAAGAAGTCGAAGAAAAATGCCGAACCGTACACCGCTGAAATATATCGACTGGTGCGTCTTCAGTCTGCGTCACTGGAGGGCGAACGTCACGAGCCAACCAGAACACCGCCCATACTGGCTATTCTAGCGACACGTCGAAGCGTCAGAACCCGGGCCCCATACCGGATCGACTGTTTCTCACGCCCCAGGGTACTGCGCCGCGCCACGTTGGCACCTTCCATCACGGGGTGCTTAGATACTATGATTCTGTGTGATGAGGGATTCTGCGTGATGAGGGATTCTGCGTGATGAGGGATTCTGCGTGGAAGAAGGGTCACCTGCCCAAGGTGTGAGCTCATTTAGGAGTACATAAGAGATGGATGCCGAGATCGTTGACATGGCCGCACGGATTCAGGATCGGATCGTCAAGCTACGAGACAGTCTTTGACTGGGCCGCAAAAGAAAAACGTGTTGCTGAAATCGAGCAGCAGATGGCCGCGCCCGGATTCTGGGATAACCAGGAGACCGCGCAGACGGTCGTGAGCGAACTGAAGTCACTCAAAGCCCTGCTAGGCCCGCTCAAAGAAGCCACCAGTGCGGCTGAGGACTTGGCTGTGCTGATGGAGATGGCTGAGGAAGATGAGTCGATGACCGGTGAAGTTGCGACGGAGGTTCGCCGGTTGAACACCGTGGTCGATGACTTGGAACTCAAGGCTTTACTCAACGGTCCACACGACAGCGCCGGCGCATTGCTGACAATCAATGCTCGGGATGGTGGCACAGATGCAAACGATTGGGCCGATATGCTATTGCGTATGTATACGCAGTGGGCTCAACGTAACGATTATTCCGTTGCTTTGCTCGATCGCAACGACAATGACGAAGCGGGCATCAACAGCGCGACCATCGCGGTTCGCGGGCCCATGGCCTACGGCTACTTGCGTGGCGAAATGGGGATCCACCGGCTGGTTCGTATTAGCCCGTTCAATGCGGAAGGGAAACGCCAGACCAGTTTTGCCGCCGTCGATGTTTCGCCCGAAATCGCCGACAGCGTGGACCTCGAAATCGACGAGAAGGACGTGCGCGTCGATACCTACCGTGCCAGCGGCGCCGGTGGTCAGCACGTTAATAAGACCGATAGCGCCATTCGTTTGACGCATGAACCGACAGGGACCGTGGTGCAGTGCCAGAACGAGCGCAGCCAGCATAAGAATCGAGCCGCTGCATGGAAAATGCTTCGTTCGCGTATCGCTCGCGTGGAGGAAGAAAAGCGGGAAGCCGAACAGGCTAAGAAGTATAAGGACAAGTCGCGCATCGGGTTCGGCTCGCAGATCCGCAACTATTTCCTACACCCCGACCAGCGCGTAAAAGACGCTCGAACGGGCCACGCGGAAGGGAGTTTCCAAAAAGTACTCGACGGTGGAATCGACGGGTTCCTCGACGCCTATTTGCGATGGCGTGCTGGAGGAAAGTAACTCTGCCCTGAAATCGCGCCCTTCGCAGTCTAGCGAACGGCGCGGCGGCAGCGCAGCAGGTACACACGATTTCCAGCGCGCGTCCGTGCCACTGCTCATTCCGTACGTGTTCTAATATCATTCCCTCCAACAAAGCCGCAAACCGACGCGTACACGAGAACGCCAAGTTGAGCAGTGCGAAGCGTCGCTCGAGCTGCCATTGGAAACCGGCTAGCCGGTTCGCACTGCGTGCAGTGTGCGGCGGTGTGATGGCGGAGCGGTTGGAAGTGCCGGATCGATCGGGATGGTATGAGCGTCCGAGCATGCAGTGGCACCAACATTCCGTACGTTTGCTAACGGCAGACACCCCAACAAAGTCACAAATCGACACGAACACGAGAACGCCAAGTTGAGCAGTGCGAAGCGTCGCTCGAGCTGCCAGTTGGGGAGTTGCTAGCCGGTTCGCACTGCGTGCAGTGTGCGGCGGTGTGTTGGTTAGCTGTCCAAAAGCATCAAATCGATCGGGATGGGGAACTCGTACGAGCATGCAGTGGCACACGCGGACACCGCGCGCCGCAGTTCTTGCAACGCCACACCCGCTTCGTCAGCCTCCGCTTCCTGCCACGATAGCGATTTACCAGACAGTCTGGTTCTTTGAGGCTTCGTTCCTGTGGGCTCGGTGGCAATAGATGACTTTCTGGAGACTTGAACCTGCTCATGCTCGGGATGGAATCCCGAGCCACAAGCCGAAATCAGACTGTCTGGCAAACCGACAAGCCCCCTCCGATGGGCTGAATGCCGCCCACCCTGCGAGTGCGTTTGCGACTTCATTGGAACTTTTCTATCGGCAACGGCGTCCCAACAAAAGCTAATCTTGCGATGGCAGCGTGTGCCTCGGTTCGGCAAACCGTCGTCATCGACCCGAATGTGCGTGCCACGTCCTCGGGTCCGTCTGCTGTCGCTCGCCCTGATTCCGGTGTACCTTTCGCGTTTTGGAGTCTGCCATGAGAGTCGTGCTGTTAACGGGAGTGATCATGTTATCCGGAATCGCGGCAGGTGGGGCTGGCGAGATTGAGTTTGTCGAGGATTTCGCCTTGGCGAAGGATCGCGAGGCAGCGCTGCAACAGCTCATCCCCGGCACGCAGGAGTTTTACTATTGGACCTCCATCCACTTGCTCAACATCCAACAGTACGACAAGGTCGGCGAGGTGCTCAAAGCATGGGTCGCTCGGCACGGCGAAACCGCGCAGGTATGGGAGATTCGCACTCGCCAAGCACTTTTGTCCTACTCCGCAAATCCCCAAAAATCGTTGAGTTACCTGCGCAACCGTTTCGGTATTCACTATCCGCACCGTCGTGAAGAATTGAATGCCGCCCCCAACCTGCCAACGGCGCTAGCCGCAGACATAATCAGCCGCGAGCGTTTCAAGCAACACGCATTGCAGATGCACGGAAACAGCTTGAACGGATTCCACGGATCCGCGTTTGAGTGGCTAATCGACGACCAACTCAACCCGGCCCAACGTCGCCAACTGCTCGAGCGACTAGAACGGCCTGACTATGCAAATCTGGTAGGCCTGATCGCCGCCGATTTGAGTTACCCACAATCGAAGGGTTTTGGAGCACAGAAGATTCATCGCCAGTTACTCAAGACGCAATTGGACGAGTTACTCAAGCTGCAGCCGCGTCTTCTGAATCACGGCGCATTTGTGAACGTCTACCTAACCAAGTTGCAACCGAGCGTGGATGTCGATTGGCGAAACGATCCAGGTGCGATGGCCGCCTATCTTGATCGGCTGCAAGCATTCGCTGATCAGCTGGATCCGGTTCACAACTCACTCAAAGCACACGTGCTCTACCACCGCCTGCTGCTTGACCGCAGCCAAGGCAAATTCGACAAGATAAGGTTCTTGGCTTACCTGAAGCTGCCACGCTCGACTTCGTACATCTCGAAGGCAATGCGCGAGTCCGAGTCGCTCAAGCGATTCGCCTGCGATCTGAACGCTACCTACGACGGCGTTACGCTGCTGCCACCCATTGGGAACGACGAACCGTTGGTGCGCAGCTACTTGGCTCACTTTCTGGTCGAAGCCGACAACACACACGAATATGAATCGCTGATCAACGACACGTACTTGCGGCACCTGTATGCGGAAACCACAATCGTCAATGGCCTCGGCGCCGCAGAGCAGTGGGCATCGCAGTTGCCGCCCGAGCCGTTTCGCCAACTGCGAGAACGAGTCGATATCGATTTCGATTTCGCCAACAAGACGCGTTACCGTGCCGACGACTCAGTGAGCCTGCAACTGCATATCAAGAACGTATCGACGTTGATTGTCAAAGTCTTCGAGATCAACACGAAGAACTTCTACCGGCAAACGGGTCGAGAGATCGATACCGACATCAATCTGGATGGATTGGTCGCGAACTTTGAACAAACGCACCACTACGACGATCCACCACTACGTCGCATCACACGCAAATTCGACTTCCCCATGCTCGATCATGAAGGCATCTACGTGATCGATTTCATCGGCAACGGGCAGAGCAGCCGCGCCTTGATCCGCAAAGGCCGACTTCATCACTTGATCCAAACAACACCGATCGGCCAGTCATTCACGATCCTGGATGAAAACAACCAACAGGTTAAGGACGCTTGCGTCTGGGTTGCCGGTCACGAGTACCGAGCCGAGAGGGCTGGCGATAGAGCCGACAGCAGTGAAGCCGACCGCGAGGAGAAAAAAGAAACCGTGTTGGACGGCACGATCACGGTCCCTTTCAGCACGCAACCAGGCCATCAAGCGATCGTGATTTCCGCGCCGATCCCAGGCTCCAAGGGCGAGACCTATTCTGCATTGGCGTCTTTTCAACACGAGGGCGAGAACTACGAATTCAAGGCCGGATTCTATGTCGACCGCGAGTCGTTACTCCGGGGCAAGAAATCGCAAGTCGTCATTCGACCGGGACTGTCGATCAACGGCACGCCCGTCTCATTGAAACTGCTCGAAGACGTCAAACTGGTCCTCACCTCCACCGACCTGGACGGCACCTCCTCGTCGGTCGACCTTCCCGCATTCAAACTTTACGAAGACCGCGACGCGATCCACGATTTCCTGGTCCCACAACGACTCGTCCGACTCCACGTTCGATTATCGGCGAAAATCACGTCGTGCATCACCGGCAAGAAAATCGACCTCGCCGCCGAAGATTCTTTCTCGCTCAACGGGATCGATCGCACCGACAAGATGGAGGACCTTCATCTGTTGCAGGCAGCCGGACAGTACACGTTAGAGCTTCGCGGTCGAACTGGCGAGCCCATGGTGGCGCGCCCGGTATCACTGACGTTCCAGCATCGTGATTTTCGCGACGCGATTCATATCGTACTCAAGACCGACCCTCAGGGACGCGTTGCACTCGGAAAACTGACCGGCATCCGCTCCTTCGCCGCGAAAGGCCCCGAAGAAACCTCACATTCATGGAGCCTGATTGGCGACCGACACACTTTCCCAAGAACCGTCCACGAGCGTGTTGGCGAACCGATCACGTTGCCCTACCTGGGCAGCAAGAAGGAAGTGTCACGTGACGAACTCTCGCTGCTGCAACTCAGTGGCAACACGTTTGGCATCGACCGCTTCGACCACCTCAGTCTCGACGACGGCCTGCTGGTCATCAAGGGTCTTCCTGCTGGCGATTATGATTTGCTGTACAAGATGACTGGCACACGCATTGCGATGCGGGTGGCTGAGGGGCATAAGCTGGGCCGCTACATCGTCGGTCCCTTACGACAGCTCGAAACATCGCCGCTCAAACCGCTGCAAATCGAATCGATTACGCCTACCGACGACACACTGAACATCCAATTGCGCAACGTTTCCAAATTCGCGCGTGTACACATCTACGCCTCGCGTTACGTTCCCGAATACGACGTATTCTCTCGGCTGGGCAAAGTGCGTGGTGCCGAGCCCTATATGTTCTGGCAGCGACCTGCGCCGTCAGTTTACCTGACCGGACGCAACATTGGCGACGAGTATCGTTACATTATTGACCGCCGGTACGCCACGAAGTACCCGGGCAATATGCTCCAACGTCCGTCGCTACTGCTGAATCCATGGGCCGTGCGTGATACGCAAACGGGTGCCCAAGTGGCCGCCGCCGGGGGTGAATATGGGGAAACGAACGCGCGTCCAGAATCGGCGGCACAACGTGGAGCTTCCGCGGCTGCCAAAAAGGCTGGTCCGACCGAGAACTTTGCCGATCTCGATTTCCTCGCCACCACGGCCGGCGTACTGCTGAATCTGACCCCTGATGAAAAGGGAGTCATTGAAGTGCCACGCGATGCGTTGGGCCCTCACCAATACATTCAGGTCGTGGCCGTCGATCCACTCAACACGACCAGTCGCTGTTTAACATTGCCCGAACCAGCAACCTCGTTCGTCGACCTGCGGCTGCTCAAGAACCTTGATCCAAAATCGCATTATACGCAGCAGAAACAGATCTCGATCGTTCCGGCAGGTCAGACGTTCACACTGCATGACATCACCACGGCGAAGTTCGAATCGTACGATAGTCTGGCACGGGTCTACGCGCTTTACACGACGCTCAACAACGACTCGAAATTGGTCGAGTTCTTATTCCTGCTCAACTGGCCCAACCTCAAAGCGGACGCAAAACAAGAGCTCTACTCGAAGCATGCCAGCCACGAACTGAGCTTCTTCCTATTCAAGAAGGACCCCGAGTTCTTCCGCGCGGTCGTCCAGCCCTACCTGGTCAACAAGAAGGACAAGACGTTCATGGACCACTTCCTGCTGGAAGACAATCTTGCTGACTACCTGCAGCCGTGGAAGTACGGCCAGCTGAACACGGTGGAAAGAATTCTCTTGGCCAGGCGCATTCAGGGTGAGGGCGAACGAACATCGCGTCACGTAAGTGACCTATACGCCCTGTTGCCACCCAACACCGATCGGTTCATCCACCTGTTCGACACGGCTGCACAAAGCAGTGCGTTGAATACCAATGACGCGCTCGGACTCACTCGAGAACGGCTCGACTATTCCCTCAACGGGCAAGTGGTTCTTCGCACTTTGGCGGAGGCCGCGCCTCCGGCAGCTCCCTCGCCAGCCCTCGCCGCTGATACGCCAAGTAGGGCGGCTGGCATAGCCGGTAAACTTGGACGGGCTCAGCAAAACATGGACAAGGCCACATATGAATTCAAGCGACGAGCGCTTTCCTCCAGACAACGCAAGGGGTATGCAAGAGACAAGGATGGGAAAAGCGATCGAATCGATCTGGCCATTACGGCTGGAGACATGGATGCGGATGCATTCTTCGACGACCGCGTCGTCGAGAAACGCAAACAACTGCGGCAACTCTATCGCAAGCTGGAAAAGACCCGAGAATGGGCTGAGAACAACTATCACCACCTGACGATCGACAAACAAGACGCTTCGCTCGTAACCGTCAATGCCTTCTGGAAGGACTTTGCCGCTCACGACCCCACCAAACCGTTCCTGTCGCGCAACCTGGCCGAAGCCTCTCGCAATTTCCCTGAAATGATCATGGCTCTTGCCGTACTCGACCTGCCGTTCGACGCCCCCGAACACAAGAGTACGTTTGACGGCACTCAAATGACTCTGGTACCGGGCGGACCGCTTGTCGTTTACCACGAAGAAATACGAACGGCTACCGCACCCGAAGGGCCTGGCAAACTGCTGGTCACACAGAACTTTTTCAAACGGGGCGACCGCCAGCGTACCGTTAACGGCGAAAAAGTCGACAAGTTCATCACCGACGAATTCCTTATTCACACGGTCTACGGATGCCAGGTCGTCATCACCAACCCCACCTCGACACGTCAGAAGCTGAACGTGCTGGTCCAGATCCCTCGCGGTGCCATCGCGTTGCTCGGCGGAAAACCAACCAACACATTGCATATCGACCTAAAACCGTATCACACTCAGACCATCGAATACCATTTCTACTTCCCGAAGGCTGGCCAGTTCCCGCATTTTCCGGTCCATGTGGCCAAGAACGAAAAACTGGTCGCTGCCGCCGATCCCATGCAGCTGACAGTGGTCGATCGGCCGACCAAGATCGACACCGAGTCGTGGGACTACATCTCGCAATATGGATCACTCGATGACGTTGTCGCATTCCTGGACAAGCACAATATTGACGAATTGAACCTCGAGCGTATCGCGTGGCGCATGCATGATCGCGAGGCGTTCGAGCGGATCTTAGCCCAACTGCAGCAGCGGCACGTCTACAACCATACACTCTGGTCGTACGCCCTGCAGCACAATGCGGTGCCCGCCGCGCGCCAGTACCTGCAACACGCCGACCAAATCGTCAACCAGTGTGGCGGCCCACTGCACAGCACCTTGCTGACGATCGACCCTGTTGTGCGGCGCACGTACGAACACCTCGAGTACAAGCCGCTGGTCAACGCGCGCAGCCATGCACTGGGAAAACGGCGGCAAATCGTTAACGATCGGCTCCACTGGCAATACCACCGCTTCCTCAAAGGCTTGGCTTACCAGCGTGAACTGGACGACCATGAATTGCTTACCGTTACCTATTACCTGCTGCTGCAAGATCGCGTCGAAGAGGCACTCGATGCGCTGGCACGCGTGAACCGCGACAAGATTACAACCCAATTGCAATACGACTACTGTGCCGCTTACTTGAAATTCTTCTCCGACGAACCCGAACAGGCGCGCGCGATCGCCGAAAAATACGTTGACCACCCCGTCGATCGTTGGCGCAACACGTTTGCCACGATCGTTGCGCAACTGGACGAGGCGAGTGGTAAGAACGTCGACGTGGTTGATGCAAAAGACCGAGATCAACAACAAGCGCAACTGGCCGCCACGCAGCCCGATTTCGATTTCACGGTCGAAGCGCGCAAGATTCACATCAACCACCAAAATTTGACGAAATTGCAAGTCAACTTCTATCAGGTCGATGTCGAGTTGCTATTCAGCCGCAACCCGTTCGTGCACGAGTTCGGTGACACGTTCGCGTCCATCAAACCGAACCATTCCTTGAACGTAAGCCTTTCCACCGACCGGGATTCCACTGAAATCGACTTGCCGGACGAGCTACGAAACAGCAATGTCTTGATCGAGATCGTCGGCGGAGGAGAAACGCAAACGCAGCCCTATTTCTCGAACTCGCTGGCCGTACAGGTCATCGAGAACTACGGACAGATCAAGGTGACGCAACGCGATACGCACAAACCGGTCGCCAAAGCGTACGTCAAGGTCTACGCCCAAACGGCGCAGGGCAAAGCCAAGCTTTACAAGGACGGCTACACCGATCTTCGCGGTCGTTTCGACTACGCCTCGCTGAGTACCGACGAATTGGATGGCGTGCAGAAGTTCTCCGTACTGGTCCTCAGCGACCAGCATGGCGCCTTGGTCCGCGAAGCGACGCCACCCAAGCAATAGCACTTGACCGCAACTCCAACGCCGCAACTCCAGCGCTGCGGCGCGTTGAGCGGGCGGCTGAAGCTTGGGAGTGGTTCAAGCCAGCATCAAGTTGCGTCCAGGCCAAAAAAGGCGAACGCCCAGAGGATACACACGATTCCCAGCGCGCGTCCGTGCCACTGCTCATTCCGTACGTTTGCTAACGGCAGAAACTCCAACAAAGCCACACATCGACGCGAACACGAAAACGCCAAGTTGAGCAGTGCGAAGCGTCAATCGAGCTTCCCATTGGAAATCGGTTCGCACTGCGCGCAGTGTGCGGCGGCGTGGCGGTTAGATGTCAAAAAACGCCAAATCGATCGGAATGGAGAACTCGTTCGAGGAAAGTGGCACCAACGTTCCGTACGTTTGCTAACGGAGGGAATGGGGTCAGGTCTGAATGGCACTTCCGCTGTTCTTGTAAGGAGTTACGGCTGCCATCTGACTAGCTCCGGGCGGCGACATTCGAAACGTGTGGCATGTTTCCGACGAACCGTTGCGTGCAAGGACGAGGAGCTATCTGACTCAAAAAAGCCTCGACCAAGGCACGCCAAGATGTCCTGGCCGCAGGCAACGGCATCACGGCACGGAGAGGGCGTGCCACGCTGCTCTGCTCTCCATCACGGCACGGAGTGCCGTGCCACGCTGCGTCGAAACCAGAGGTGGCAACGATAGCCGGGCGCCGCGACTCTTTGTCCAACCACCGGGCAGCGAGTATACTCGATCTTGTCGATTGAGGTCGATCGAATAACGGATCGAGCCGGCATGGTCAGTTGCCCACACCCAGCCTGAACGTCCGTGGACACTTGACGGCATGCACGACGAGCATTGGGCCCTGACCAGATACAAGAAGGAATCTTTCATGCGCAGCCATAACCACACGACGCCGCTTTGCCCACCGGTGGCCCTTGTCGCCGTACTGCTTTGCATCGCCCTGGCTCCGAGCGTTCAGGCTGATCAAACGATCTACCTGAGTGATGGCAATACCACTCTTGAAATGCGTCACCAACAGCAATGGGGACAGTTTGGATGCGATCAGGCGGCGGCAGCAACCAAAGAAAAAGGAACGCCACTGCGGATCGGCAGCAACACTTACGAAAAGGGACTCGGCCACCACGCCAACGGTGAAATCACGGTGAACCTGCGTGGAGAATACCGGGAGTTTCTTGCGGCAATTGGAGTCCAATGGCAAGGCGGCGGCAGGGGGAGCGTGATCTTCCGCGTCGAGGTCGACGGTAAGCGTGTTTTCGAAAGCAAGCCCGTTTCCGATAGCACTCCGGTCCAGGAGCTTAAGATTCCGGTGGCGGGCGCTCGGCAACTGCGTCTCATCGCCTCAGACGCTGGTGACGGGATCGGCTGCGACATGGCCAACTGGGCCGAGGCACGACTCGTTCGAGAGGATGGCATGGCCTCGTTCGGAGCCGTCGTCACGCGACTCGACGGTCACATCGCCACGCCGGCAAGTAGCAGTTACTGCGGATTGTCACTCTTCGCAAGTGACTCCGGACCACAAATTCTGGTCATGCAGCCAGCGCACCGGTTTTCAGTGGATGTTCGCTCACGTGAAGTCGCCGAATTGTCGATCCCACTGGCGCACGCTCAGGGCTCCATCCAAGTCTCGGTGCTCGCCACCGCCAATTCCGGCGGCCACGCCGAGATCGAACTCGCTGTCGGCGATCAAATTCTGCGGCGTTCCATTACGCCAGGTCATCCGATTCCGCTGAAGGTAACGGTTCCGAATGTGAAAAGCCCTTCCGCCATCAGACTGACGACGCGCGGAGTTGATGGCGAGTCGTGCGTCGAGTGGTCGCAGATTCGCTTTTGGGTCGGCGACCAATCGCGTGATGTTCCCGTGGAGCTTGCCAAGGCCGCCACGGTCTATCCGCCTCCCATCCAGCCCGCTTTGCGGCCGTCACTGGAGCAGGCCATGATCCAATGGGATTGGCGTATGCAAGACGGCATCGACACACCACGGCATCCACAAAGCTGGGCCGACGCGGTGACAACGCTGTTGGAACGTGGCGATCTGTTGATCCGCAACCTGCAGCGTGCCGACACGATCTCGACCGAACACGTCGGCCAATGGCAGCAGCTTAATCGCGAACGGCAGAAACTGGCGACGGTCGACTCCCCAAACGCGGCGCAGTGGGAAACTCTGTGGCAGTCTATTCATCAGGTGCGACGGCGGATCGTGTTGAGCAATCCGTTGGCGCCAACCGGGCCGTTGCTGTTTGTCAAACGCGTTCCGTCCTGCTTCAGCCATCAGCTGACACAGTATTATGGCATGTGCGCCCGGCCGGGCGGTGGCCTTTTCGTGCTCGAACAACCGGGCACGTCGATGCGGTGCCGCGAACTGACGAGCCTGCCGCCCGGCAGCTACCAGCATTGCGATGTCTCGTGGGATGGTCGCCGCGTGCTGTTTGCTTACTGCCAGGCCGACACGGCTCCAGCCAACCGAACGGCGCACCAAGACCGGTACTATCATCTGTACGAGATGTCCATCGACACATTACAGGTACGCCAGTTGACCGATAGTGCTTTCGATGACTTCTCGCCGCGATACCTTCCCAACGACCGCCTGTTGTTCTTGTCGACACGGCGCGGCGGATACCATCGTTGCGGCACTGGCCCATGCCCAGTCTACACGCTTGCGACCGCTGAAGCAGACGGCAGCAATCCGCACAGCATCTCGTACCACGAGACACACGAGTGGGATCCTGCGGTCCTTAATGACGGGCGAATCATCTACACACGATGGGATTATGTCGACCGGCACGCAGTTCACTACCAACAGCTCTGGGCCTGTCGGCCCGATGGCAGCAACGTCACGGCGTTCTATGGGAACAACACGTTCAATCCGGTCGGTGTCTGGGAAGCACGTCCCGTGCCGAACTCCGATCTTGTGATGGCCACGGCCGGGGCGCATCATGCCATGACCGCCGGCTCGATCATCATGCTGGACGTCTCTCGCGGGATCGACGGACTTGCACCGATCACACGGCTGACCCCGGACGCCCTGTTCCCGGAAAGCGAAGCACCGATGCAACGTTGGCACGCCACCGCTGGGCTCACCGAGCCGGTCAATACGCCGATCGAGGCAAAGCGGTGGCCGGGACACTGCTACCGCACACCTTATCCACTTTCAGAAGACATCTTTCTGGCCGCGTACAGCTTTGATCCGCTGATCGGTGAGCCAAACGCCAATAAGGCGAATATGTTTGGTATCTATCTGGTCGATCGGTTCGGCAACAAAGAACTGCTCTATCGGGACTTGAACATCGGCAGCCTCTGGCCAACACCCCTGCGTGCCCGTCAGCGCCCGCCAATCCTGCCATCGACCTCAGCCGATCCAAGCAGTAGTGAAGGCACCTTCTTTGTGCAAGACGTCTATGACAGCTGGCCACAATTGCCGACGGGAAAAACAGATCGCGTCAAGCGACTGCGCATCCTTCAGGTCTTATTGAAGACTACGCCCAACGCCAATTCGCCGAGAGTCGGTTTGGCCAATGCCTCGCCCGGCAAGCAGGTGCTAGGCACCGTCCCAGTTGAAGCCGACGGTTCCGCCTACTTCCGCGCACCGGCCCGAGTTCCGTTATCCTTCCAAGCACTCGATGAAGACGGCATGGCGATCCAGACCATGCGCAGCTTGACCTATTTGCAACCGGGTGAACAGACAAGTTGCGTTGGCTGCCACGAACACCGCGCGACGACTCCCGAACTGCACAGTACCGCACTGGCGCTCAAGCGATCTCCCTCGCACATTGCTCCCGGCCCCGACGGATCGAAGCCACTAAGTTACCCCATCCTGGTCCAAGGCGTGTTGGACCGGCATTGCGTCAGTTGCCACGAGGGAAAAGAGGCGGCAGGTGGCATTGTATTGACCGGTGAACCACAAGGCGCATTCACCGCGTCTTACAATGCTCTGGCACCATTGGTATCCTTTTCCGAATGGAAGGGCACTCCACAAGCGAACGCGGAGCCGCTGACCAGCCCCAACCAGTTCGGAGCACGTGCCAGTCCGCTGATGAAACTGCTCGCCAAAGGCCACGAAGGCGTGACACTCAACGCGACAGAAATGGAACGACTGGTCACCTGGATGGATGCCAACGCCCTGTTCTACGGCACGTTCAATCCGGCGGATCAAGCACGTCAACAACGCGGCCAACGGATCGCGGGACCGGCGTTGGAATAGCAGCACAGCACTTTCCATTCGCGGTTCAACCTTTCGTAACCGTTCATGAGGGATCCGCCTTGTCACGGCCTCTTTCGTGCCGAAGGCACAGCCCTATACGAGCTCAGGGTGAAGACAATGCGAGTCTTACGAGCATTGGCGTAACCCTGGGGAGTCTCTGGCGGGGTTGGGGAGTTAGCAGATGCGTTTGCATGATTCGTCCCCGCTCGCCAACGGCACCGGCCTGCCCCGGCGTGGCGCAGAAGCGTGTCTTTGGATGCGGATACGCCTCGACGCGCCGACCTTCAGCGCGCACGCCGCCGCCGCTGACGGAAGCGTAAGGAAACCGTCACACTGACTCGAACCGTATCGCGATGCCACACGCGCGCTCGACGCACCGCGGCTCTGGACTAGCGGTTAACCGCAATCCCAGAGGAGTATCCTGAAAAAGCGGGGTTGAATACCGAACATCACGTGTTGGGATAGTACGCTTGCATGGCGCATTGTGGGTGCAGGAGACTTTTTCAGGATGCTCTGGCGGGATGCGCGCTGAACGGTGGCGTTTGCATGATTCGTCCCAAGAACAAGAATAGGTGATGAACCTGATCGTGTGCTATTGGCCTGGAATGGATCCGCGTGTTGATGCGGCCTCGGCAGTGCCACCCAGGGTTCCGTTCGCCTACGGCGAACTGCACCCTGGGCTTCCATAGCAGCGGCCCTTTGGGCCGCACGCGTCAGGCCGCACTATTCTATCTCAAGTAGATCACCGGTGTCTCGCAATTTGAACAGCCGAGCTCGCGCGCGCCTGAGTTGGGTTGATGCAGCACCAACATTAGCTGGCCATCGAACGTGCGGAAGATCATGCCGTGCCCGCCGTCAGCCACATGTGGCTTGGACGATCGATCCGTGAGCGGGCAAGCGTCAAGCTGCACATACTCTTCTATTGCGTTTAGGCGAGAACCAGACACCAACCGCCTTCCGCCCGGGAAAGATTCCCAGGCCACACACAATTGGACACATTTCCGGCGATGCGGCGTACGCGAGCACTGAAAGTTCGGTACAATCGAGTGCGGGCGACGAGTCGCCCCATTCAAACATCGAGAAGAAAGCGGAGCCGCTCGCTTCCATTGACGGCTCCCTTGAAAGCACCTTTTGATAACCAAACCGAGGAGACTGAACATGCGACGTTGCATCCTGCTGCTTATGATGGCTTTGACCTACTGCCTGCCGCTTTCCGCACTAGCAAAAGACAAGGAAGCGACCCAACTGTTTGACGGCAAGACGCTGACCGGCTGGCACCACTTTCTGGTTGACGACAACGCGAAGATGGAAGATGTCTGGAGCGTCAAAGACGGGATCCTGATCTGCAAGGGCGAGCCGATGGGCTATCTGGCCACGAACCAGAAGTTCAAGAATTTCAAATTGGTGGTCGTGTGGCGCTGGGCACCTGACAAGAAACCGGGCAACAGCGGCGTGTTGCTGCGCATTACGGGCAAACCGATGATGCTACCCAAGTGCGTGGAAGCACAACTGCAGAGCGGCAGCGCGGGCGACATCTGGGCATTCCAAGGGTTTCAGGTCAAGAACGACACTGATCGTTTCCGTAAGGCGAGCAATGAGAAGATCGGCGACTTCATCGGTATCAAGAAAGAAAGCGGCAACGAGAAAGAGCCGGGCGAGTGGAACAAATACGAAATCACGCTCGACGGTGGCAAGCTCACTCTCAGAGTAAACGGCAAAGCGGTCAACCAATGCGATGGTTGCGACGTGGTCGCTGGCCATATTGGCTTGCAGTCGGAAGGCGGCGAAATCCACTTCAAGACCGTCAAAGTGCAACCGTTGGCTGACTGAATCGCGGTCCGTGAGATACTGATCAACCGCCTGGGAGGCTCTGCATTGAGCAGTCAACGCACCACTGACTCAGCACTCGCGCAAGGAGGCGAGCTGCTGCTTCGTTATCAGCGGCCTTGTTGTGTTGCGTCGTCTGTTTAGCAGCCGATTTGACGACGCGTGACCACATCGAGGCCGACGGGCTGCGGCAAGCCGATTGCTGGGCCGTCGCAGAGCAGGGGATCACCAAGAGCGCCGGCGACGCGGCCGGCGCGGTGGATGGTGTGAAAAACGGAAAATACGCATTTCACACCGGCCAACAACCAAATCCATGGTGGCAAGTCGACCTTGGCCATTGCCAAATTGCTCGACAAAGCCGTCGAACGGGCCTGGACCTATCCACGCCGCGATCTGCAATCGCTACCAGCGCCAAGGTAGCAATTACAATTAACCCACCGTCATGCGACGCGGCGTGCAACACACTGTCACATCGCACGCATGCCATCGTGCGATTCCCTCAAACGGACCCAATGCCATGCCCCTACGACCCATCTGGCTCATTCCATTCGCGCTTTGCTGCTGCCAACTCCATTACCAAGCCGCGCGCGCGGCGTCACCGCCAAATGTCATCCTCATCATGACGGATGACCAGGGCATTGGCGACTTCGGCGCAACAGGCAATCAGGTCATCGAAACTCCGAACTTGGACCGGATGGCGAACGATAGCGCCACGATGACGACGTTTTACGTCAGCCCTGTTTGCTCGCCCACACGTGCCTGCCTGATGACCGGCAGATACAACTATCGCACACGGTGCATCGACACGTGGCTGGGCCGATCGATGATGGAACCCGACGAAGTGACGGTCGCCGAGGTGCTTTCCAAAGCGGGATATGCCACAGGGATTTTTGGCAAGTGGCACTTGGGCGACTGCTACCCCATGCGTCCCATGGATCAGGGCTTCGAGGAAGTGTTGGTCCACCGCGGTGGTGGATTAGCTCAACCGTCAGAGCCACGCGAAAATAGACGACGGTACACCAATCCCGTCCTGTTTCACAACGGCAAACAGGTGCAGACGAAGGG
Source organism: Planctomycetota bacterium (assembly GCA_024277285.1). Next base: position 1,482 of record JAJRVM010000272.1, on the reverse strand, counting down.
GTTTTGCACCGACGTCTATTTCGATGCGGCGTTGCAGTTCATCGAAAAATCGCATCAAGCCAAACGCAATTTCTTTGTCTATCTCCCAACCAACGCGCCCCACGGTCCTTTCCACGATGTACCGGAAGAGCTGCGCAAGAAGTACATGCAGAAAAAGGACCAATTGGCCAAGCTGATCGTCGGCAAGATGCGCGGCCCAAAGCGAGAAAAAGAAATCGACAAACTGGCGCGCATCGCCGCGATGATCACCAACGCGGATCAAAACGTCGGCCGACTGTTTGAAAAACTCAATCAGCTTGACATCACCGACAACACACTGGTCATTTTCTTAACCGACAACGGCCCAAATACTCGACGATACGTCGGCAATCGACGGGGCATGAAGAGTGAGGTGAACGAAGGGGGAATTCGTACGGTCTTGTGGCTGCATTGGCCCGCCCGACTCAAGAAAGGCTGTGCCCGTGACGAGCTAGCGGCACACATCGACCTGATGCCTACGATCCTGGACGCCTGCGACGTCGCACCGCCAAGCAATGTGAAGCTGGACGGTCGCAGCCTGCTGCCACTACTGGAGGGCAAGCAGGTCGATTGGTCGGATCGGATCCTGACCATGCAATCACAGCGCGGCGATGTCCCGACGCGATACCACAATTTCATGACTCGCGATGCAAGATGGAAGCTACTGCATGCGAGCGGGTTCGGCCGAGAAGGGTTTTTGGGCGAGCCGAAATTTGAATTGTACGACGTCGTCAACGATCCAACGGAATCGCACAACCTGGTTGATGAAAGACCAGAGGTCGTGCGGCGGCTCAAGAACGCTTACGACCGCTGGTTTGATGATGTATCGTCGACGCGACCCGACAATTACGCACCACCGAGAATCTGGATCGGCACGTCTCACGAGAAAGAAACAGTGCTCACGCGTCAAGACTGGCGTGGTGGTAGCTGGGCACCGGATGCCATCGGATCGTGGCAACTCCATGTTGCGACACCCGGAACGTACGACATTCGCTTGGAGTTCGATCCACGCCCGAGTAACGGTACGGCCAAACTATCCATCGCCGGACAAGTCGCACGCAAGACGATCGAACCAAATGCATCATCGTGTAGCTTCCACGGCATTGAACTCGCAAGTGGAGACGCGACACTCGATGCCGTACTGACGCACGATGGTAAGCCGCGCGGCGTTCATCAAGTGGTGGTGAAGAAACCATAAAAGCGACCAACTTGCCGTACCGCGAAACAGCCACACGCTCAAGAAGAACGCTGGGACCGCTTTCGCGACCCCAGCGCTAGAAAGATTCATCACCACCGGATTTTACTTACCTACCAGGCCGATCGCCATGGAGCGGCTTGTCGGGCCCGTGCGGCCCACCACGCATACCGTGAGGCCCTTCTCCTTTCGGCGGCGGACCCATTCGATCGTGGTGCGGTCCCATCCCACGTGGACCCCTTTTTCCGTGCGGCGGCCCCATCTCGCCG